>CBJLOV010000012.1:0-36921 GCA_966424745.1 uncultured bacterium | reverse complement strand
GGCGGCGACGGCTCGATTCACCGCATCTCGGTCGGCTTCGCAGACCTCGCCGAGCGCGCGGCCGTCGACGGGCGAAATATTTGCGAAGCGCTTCTCGCTGGCGACGAATCGGCCATCGATGTAATGGCGCAGCAGGGATGTTGAAGACGGCACAGAAGCTTCCACGAAGGGACTCGTGCGGCCAGTCTAGGCGTTGCCGTTATTCGCGAATAATAGAAAGGCGGCGGTCAACTATTCGTCGCGGGAATACTTGTTTTGGCTCGTCGTTCCCACACTCTTTTGTGGGGAGCCCGGCGCCACCGGTTCTTCTCCGATCCGGGAAGGCGGGACATCGCTGGACTTCCGCCCAAAGCACGCGGGAATGACAGATAACAAAGCGCTCAACGGCGCTTGTCCAAAGCATTCTTGCGCGCCGCCCGCACGGCATCGAGCTTCTCGCGGATCTTCGCCTCGAGGCCGCGCTCGGCCGGCTGATAGAACTCGCGGCCGACGAGCGCATCGGGCAGGCATTGCTGGTCGAACGCGATGCCGCCTTCGACCTCCGGATCGTATTGGTAGCCCTTGCCGTAGCCGAGGCCCTTCATCAGCCTGGTCGGCGCGTTGCGCAGGTGCATCGGCACGTCGAGCGTGCCGGTTTCGGCGATCAACCCCTTCACCTCGCCGAAAGCAGCGTAGGCCGCGTTGCTCTTGGCCGCGATCGCGAGATAGATCGCCACTTCGGCCAGGGCCAGATCGCCTTCGGGCGAACCGAGCCGGTCATACGTGTCCCAGGCCTCGAGCGCAAGGGTCAGCGCACGCGGATCGGCCAGGCCGATATCCTCGATCGCCATGCGCGTGAGACGGCGCGCGAGATAGGCCGGATCGACGCCGCCGTCGAGCATGCGCGTGCACCAGTACAACGCGGCATCCGCGTCCGAGGAGCGCACCGATTTGTGCAGGGCCGAGATCTGGTCGTAGAACTGCTCGCCGCCCTTGTCGAAGCGGCGCGTGCGGTCGGCAAGCACCTGGCTCAGGATCGTCTCGTCGATCACGCTGTCGCGGGCCACGTCCGCCGCGATTTCGAGCAAGGTCAGAGCGCGCCGCACGTCGCCGTCGGCCGCCTGCGCAATAAGGCCGAGCGCGGCATCGTCGATGCGCAGATTCAGCTTGCCCAGCCCGCGTTCCTCGTCGCACAGAGCGCGGTGCAGCGCCTCGATGATCGCCTCGACCGACACCGCATCCATCACGTGCACGCGGCAGCGCGAAAGCAAGGCCGAGTTCAATTCGAACGAGGGATTCTCCGTCGTTGCGCCGACGAACAGGATCACGCCCTTCTCGATATGCGGCAGGAACGCATCCTGCTGCGCCTTGTTGAAGCGATGCACCTCGTCGACGAAGAGCACGCTGCGCTCGCCCTGGGCGAACGCGACTTCGGCTTCGGCCAGTGCCGCACGCACGTCGGCGAGGCCGGACAGCACGGCAGAAATCGCCTTGAACCGGGCATTCGCATACTTGGCCAGCAGCAGCGCCAGCGTCGTTTTGCCGCAACCCGGGGGACCCCAGAGGACCATCGAATGCACGTGACCGGATTCGATCGAGCGGCGCAGCGCCGTGCCCGGGCCGAGCAGGCGCGCCTGGCCGACGATTTCGTCGAGCGTGCGCGGACGCATGCGCTCGGCGAGCGGTTTCAATCCTTCGGACTCGACGAACAGCGGCGCGCTGGCTGCGACTTTACGGCGTGACATGCGCCGGATGATACGGAATTGCTGCGATCCCGTCGCCGGATCAGACGCCTTTCTTCCTGCGCTTCGCCTTCGCAGGCGCAGACGGCACCTCGGGGCGCTCGCCCGGCTTCCACGGCCGCCCGAGCTTCTGCTCGATATGGGCGCGGATCAGCCGGCGCACGACCTGGGAAGGAGTCAGATCCTCGAGTCGGCACAAATCCTCGAAAACCGCCTTCTTGTCGGGATCGATCAGGATCGTGAGACGGGCGGTGCGGGCTTCCCGTGACATACGCAAATTCTATTTACACTTCGTGTGAAGAGCATGATAATCCTATGCGACTCTGTCAAGCGCGCCGCGACATTGATGAAGCGCGCCGCGGAGGCACCCCAGGTGGATTCCGAATGCCGTTGCCGAGCGCGCTACATGCCATATTCACGCTGGTCGTGTGCTGGCTTGCGCTCGGTGTCGCCGGCCTTGCGTTGCCGCGCAACTTTTTCTGGGTGAGCCGGGTTCTGTTCCCGCTCGGAGCGGCGGTCGCCGCGGCCATCGCCGGATTTGCCTTCGGCGCACTGCCCCTGCCGCCCGAAACAGCGACGCTGCCGATCGGGCTGCCCGACCTGCCGATGCACATCCGCCTGGATGCGCTCTCCGCGTTTTTCCTGTTGCTGATCGGATTGACCGTCGTCGGCGTCTCGATCTATTCGGCCGGATACTTCCGCGTCGGCGAAGGCGCCGCGCCGGGCCTGCTGTGCCTGCAGTACCACGTTTTTCTCGCGAGCATGGCGATGGTGGTCCTCGCCGACGACGCATTCGCGTTCATGGTTTCCTGGGAGACGATGGCGCTGTCTTCGTATTTCCTGGTGACGACGCAGCATCGCGTGCCGGAGATCCGCAGCGCAGGCTTTCTCTATCTGCTGCTCGCTCACGTCGGCGCCATTGCCCTCCTGCTCTGTTTCGGCGTGTTGCAGGGCGGCTCGTGGCAGTTCACCTTCGATGCGATGCGCCACGCATCGCTGTCGCCGGCATGGGCGAGCGTCGCATTCGGCCTCGCCCTGTTCGGCTTCGGCGCAAAAGCGGGTCTGGTGCCCGTGCACATCTGGCTGCCGGAGGCGCATCCGGCCGCACCGTCGCCGGTATCCGCGTTGATGAGCGGCGTGATGCTCAAGACCGCGGTCTACGGCAGCATCCGCATTTCCCTCGACCTGCTCGGCCAGCCGCAGTGGGGCTGGGGCGTCGCGGTGCTCGCGCTCGGCGCCTTCACCGGCCTGTTCGGGGCGATCTTCGCCGCCGTGCAGACCGACATGAAGCGGCTGCTCGCTTATTCTTCGATCGAAAACATCGGCCTGATCTTCACCGGGCTCGGCCTGACCTTGCTGTTCCGCGCGCTGGGGCAGAACCAGCTCGCCGCACTGGCGCTGACCGGTACGCTCTACCACGCGCTCAACCATGCGCAATTCAAAAGCCTTCTGTTTCTCGCCACCGGTTCGGTGCTCCACGCGACCGGGCAGCGCAACCTGGGCCGCCTCGGGGGGCTGATCCACCGCATGCCCTGGGTCGCCGGCTTCGCCTTGCTCGGCACGCTCGCGATGGCCGGCCTGCCTCCGCTCAACGGCTTCGTCTCTGAATGGCTGCTGCTGCAGGCGTATCTGTTCACCCCGTCGCTGCCGCAGGGAATGGTCAACATGCTCGTGCCGCTCGGCGCGGCGGCATTCGCGCTGACGGTGGCGCTCGCGGCCTACGTACTGGTGAAGTTCTACGGCGTGATCTTTCTCGGACGTCCGCGCGAAGCGACACTGGAGCAGGCGCACGACGCGAGCCTGCTCGAGCGTTTCGGCCTTGCCTGGCTCGCCGTCGCCTGCGCTCTCCTGGGGCTGCTCCCCGCCGTCGCGCTGCGCGCGCTCGATCACGTCAACGCGCTCCTGCTCGACACCGGTCTCGGCACCCAGGCGGCATCGTGGTGGGCGCTGGTACCGTCCTCGGCGCAGCGCGCGGTATACAGCCCGCTTGCGTTCGGCTGCGGCATCGCGTTCGCCGTCCTGGCGACTTTTCTGCTGGTGCGCTGGCTCTACCATGGCCGTGCGCGGCGAAGCGCGCCCTGGGACTGCGGATTCCCCGCGCAGACCGCGCGCATGCAAGACACTGCCGAGGGATTCGGCCAGCCGATACGCCGTATTTTCGGACCGGTGTTCCGCATCCGCCGGCAGGTGCCGTCGCCGTTCGATTCCGCTCCGCGTTACGCGCTCGACCTCGCGGACCGCTGGTGGGACTGGATCTACCATCCGGTCGCGCGCGCCGTCAAAGCGAGCGCCAGACGCATCGGCTTGCTCCAGCAAGGCAGTATCGCCCTCTACCTGCTGTACAGCTTCGCCACCCTGGTCGCGCTGCTGGCCTTCGTCCTATGAGCGTCGTCGATCTGCTGCTCGGCGTGTTCCAGGCGGTCCTCGCCATCGTCGCCGCACCGCTGCTGCTCGGCTGGGTCGATCAATGCCGCGCCTGGCTGCAGAACCGCAGCGGCGCCGGCGTGCTGCAGCCATACCGCGTGCTGCGCAAGCTGATGGCAAAGGACGCCGTGATCGCCGACGGCGCCTCGCCCTTGTTCCGTGCCTCGCCCTACGTGCAGTTCGGCACGATGTGCCTCGCGGCGGCGATCATTCCGCTGGTCAGCGTGACCGCACCGCTCGCCATGGCGGCCGACGCGATCGCCCTGGTCGGCCTGTTCGCGCTGGCCCGCGTGTTCATTGCGCTGGCCGGGATGGACATCGGCACCGCGTTCGGCAGCCTCGGCGCGCGCCGTGAAATGCTCATCGGATTTCTTTCGGAACCGGCCCTGCTGATGGTGTTTTTCACGGCCTCGCTGATCTGCCAGAGCACGCTATTGCCGACCATCGCCAACACCTTCGTGCAGCGCGAACCGGTGCTCTACCCCAGCCTCGCCTTCGCCGGGGTCGCATTCACCATGGTGCTGCTCGCGGAGAACGCGCGCATTCCGATCGACAACCCGGCCACGCACCTCGAATTGACGATGATCCACGAGGCGATGGTGCTCGAATATTCGGCGCGCCACCTGGCGTTGATCGAATGGGCGTCGGCGCTGAAGCTGATGAACTTCACGGCGATCGGGCTCGCGCTGTTCGTGCCGTGGGGGCTCACTGCGGCAATGCAGGGCCCGCGCGGCCTGATCGTCGGCATCGCCACGACCGCGCTCAAGCTCGCCGCGGCCGGCGCCGCGCTCGCGGTCATCGAAACTGCGAGCGCGAAACTGCGCATCTTCCGCGCGCCGGAATTTCTCGCCACCGCATTTCTGCTGGCGGTGCTCGGCTTGCTCGTCCACCAGTTGCTCGGAAGCTGAGACCATGCCGCCGTCGCCAAGCTGGGCATCGCAATTGATTCACCTCGGCGCCGCGCTGCTGCTGCTGTCCTCGTTCGCGATGCTCTCGCAGCGCCGAATCCTGTCGCTGGTCAATCTGTTCGCGCTGCAGGGCGCGATACTCAGCGCGTCCACCGCGATCGTCGCGCACACCTCCGGGGCAACGCATCTGTATGCCTCGGCCGCGCTGTCGCTGCTGCTCAAAGTGATCCTTCTGCCGTGGATCCTGCATCGGCTGATCACCCGCCTCAACGTACGCTGGGACACCGAAACCCAGCTCAACATTCCCACGACCATGCTGATCGGCATCGTCGTGGTCGTGTTCGCCTTCTCCCTCGCGCAGCCGATCGCCGAACTCTCCTCCGCGGTGACGCGCAGCACGATCGGCATCGCCCTCGCGGTCGTGCTGCTGTCGTTCCTCATGATGATCACCCGGCGCAAGGCGGTCTCGCAGGTGATCGGTTTCCTCGCCATGGAGAACGGCCTGTTCTTCGCCGCCACCAGCGCCACCTACGGCATGCCGATGGTGGTCGAACTCGGCGTCGCGCTCGACGTGCTGGTCGGCACGCTGATCCTCGGCGTGTTCTTCTTCCAGATCCGCGAGCAGTTCGACAGCCTCGACCTGCAGAACATGGAACGGCTCAAGGAGGACTGACGTGGGATTGCTCTGGCTACTCGCCATTCCCCTCGCCGGCAGCATCGCGCTCGCCGTATTCGGGGCGCGCCGCTGGGCGGCCGAATTGAACGCCGCCTTCAGCGCCGCGACCTTCGTCGCGGCCGCCGCGCTGACCGTGCATGTGATGGCGGACGGGGCCTTGCTGGTCGCGCACGAACAGTTCTTCGTCGACCCGTTCAATGTGTTCCTGATCGCTTTGACCGCGCTCGTCGGCCTCACCACGTCGCTGTTCTCGCGGCCTTACATGCGCGTCGAGGAGAAGCACGGCCGCCTCAACCGGCGCCGGTTGCGCCTGTACCACAGCATGTACCAATTGTTCGTGTTCACGATGCTCACGGCGCTGTCGACCAACAATCTCGGCATCCTGTGGGTGGCGATGGAAGCCGCGACGCTGTCGACCGTGCTGCTGGTATCGCTGTACCGCACGGCGGCGAGCATCGAGGCAGCGTGGAAGTACTTCATCCTCTGCGGCGTCGGCATCGCCCAGGCGCTGTTCGGCACCATCCTGCTCTATTTCGCCGCGGAAAAGGTGCTCGGCGCCGAGGGCAGCACGGCGCTGCTGTGGACGCATCTCGACGCAGTCAAGGGTCAGCTCGAACCGACCGTGCTCGGGCTTGCCTTCGTGTTCCTCCTCGTCGGCTACGGCACCAAGGTCGGTCTTGCGCCGCTGCACAACTGGCTGCCGGACGCCCATGCCGAAGGCCCGACGCCGATCTCGGCGGTGTTGTCCGGCCTGCTGCTCAACGTCGCGCTCTACGCCGTCGTGCGCTGCAAAGTGCTCGTCGACGGCGCCACTCACAGTCCGCTCGCAGGCCGGCTGATGATGGCTTTCGGTCTGCTGTCCGTGGTGCTCGCCGCGTTCTTTCTCTGGCGCCAGCGCGACATCAAGCGCCTGTTCGGCTATTCATCGATCGAACACATGGGCATCGTCACGTTCGCGTTCGGCATGGGCGGACCCGTTGCGAACTTCGCCGCACTGCTGCACATGACCGTACATTCGCTGACGAAGTCGGCGATATTCTTCGCCGTCGGCCACGCCGCGCAAAAAGCCGGCACGCAGATCATGGACGACATCCGCGGCCTCATCGTCGTCAGTCCGACGATAGGCTGGGGGCTCATGGTCGGCACGCTCGCCATCCTCGGCATGCCGCCGTTCGGCGTATTCGCCAGCGAGTTTCTCGTGCTGACGACGGCCATGCGAGAGCATCCCTGGGCGGCGCCGATTCTGCTGCTCGCCCTCGGCATTGCGTTCGCCGCGATCTTCACGCGCGTGCAGGCCATGGTATTCGGCGACACCGAAATGAAGCGATTGCCGCACTCTCCGGCGTTGCTTCCGGTGTTCGCGCATCTGCTGCTCGTGCTGATGCTCGGCATCTACATCCCGCCGGCCCTGGCCGAATGGTATCGCCTCGCCGCCAAACTGATCGGATGACGTCGATGCACTCGCATTTCCCCGATCTCGTTTTCGACGCGTTGCCGGGCGCGCTGCCGGCCTTCCGGGTCGAAACCACGCCCGCGCGGCTGATCGAACTGTGCCGGCACGCGCACGCCACCGGCGGCCGGCTCGTCACTTTGTGGGGCGAAGATCTGCGGCGCCAGGGCGAGGGCTTCCGTTTGTGCGTGGTCCTGCAGATCCCCGGCGAACTCGTCGCCGCCGAATTGCCGCTCGCCGCGGACAATCCGATCTTTCCCGATCTGTCGGCGATTTTTCCGGGCGCCGCGCGCCTGCAGCGCGCCGCCTGCGATCTTCTCGGTCTGCGCGTGCTCGGCGGCGACATGCGCCCCTGGCTGCGCCATTCGGCGTGGCCTGCCGATGTTTTCCCGCTGCGCCACGATGCGCCGGCTGCCTCCGCGGACGCTCCGGCCGAATACGCCTTCGTCCGGGTCGAAGGCGAAGGCGTGCACGAAATCGCCGTCGGCCCGGTGCATGCCGGCATCATCGAGCCGGGGCACTTCCGTTTCTCCGTCGTCGGCGAGAAGGTGCTCCGCCTGGAAGAACGTCTTGGCTATACGCACAAGGGCATCGAGAAACGCAGCGAAGGTCTCGCCGCGGCCGATGCCGCGCGATTGATCGCCCGCGTCTCCGGCGACAGCACCGTGGCCTATTCATGGGCCTACGCGATGGCGATCGAGTCCGCGACCGCAACGTCGCCGTCGCCGCGTGCCTGTGCTCTGCGTGCCGTGCTGCTCGAACGCGAACGCTTGGCCAATCACCTCGGCGATATCGGCGCGCTCGGCAACGACGCCGGCTTCGCATTCGGCCTCGCGCAGTTTTCCCGGCTGAAAGAGGACCTGCTGCGCGCGAACGCCGCCGCTTTCGGGCAACGCTATCCGATGGATGCGATCGTGCCGGGCGGCGTGAAAGGCGATATCGACGCCGACGCGGCTCGCGCCCTGATCGCGAACCTCGACGCCATCGCGACTGAAATCCGGCGACTGCGCGAAATCTACGACAATCACGCCGGTCTGCAGGACCGCTTCATGGGCGCCGGCAGCGTCAGCGCGGAACTCGCCGCCAAGCTCGGCATCGTCGGTCTCGCCGCGCGCGCGAGCGGCAGCGCGCAGGATTGGCGGCAGGCGCTGCCGGCGGCACCTTATGCGGACAAACCTTTCTCCGTCGTCACGCGCCCGCAGGGCGACGTCGCCGCCCGTGTGGCGGTGCGCTTCGACGAAGCGAGCGCTTCGATCGCGCTGTGCCGCGACTGGCTCGGAAGTCTGCCGGACGGCGATCTCGCGGTTCCTTTGGGGCGGTCTGCCGCCGGCGCATTGGGCATCGGCGGCGTCGAAGGCTGGCGCGGCCCGGTGCTCGTGGTCGTGCGCCTGACCGCCGACAGCCGCATCGCGCGCTGCCATCCGCACGATCCGTCCTGGCACAACTGGCCGGCGCTCGAGCACGCGATCATCGACAACATCGTTCCCGACTTTCCGCTGATCAACAAATCGTTCAACCTGTCCTACAGCGGTCACGATATCTGAGGAGCAAGCAGCGATGTGGCGCCTGTTTCAGCAAATCCGGCGAGTCGGCATCGCGAGCGAACCTGCTCCCGCGCCCGACGAGAAAATGCTGCAGCACGCGCTGCAGACGCAGATCCATCGCGTATTCGGCCGTGCTCTCGCCATCCGCGCCGTCGATGCCGGTTCCTGCAATGGCTGCGAGCTGGAAATCCACGCTCTCAACAACCCGTACTACAACATCGAGGGACTGGGCATCCGTTTCGTCGCCAGTCCGCGCCACGCCGACGCTCTGCTCGTGACCGGTCCGGTATCGCGGCACATGGCCGAAGCACTGCGCCGCACGTACGACGCCACACCGGAGCCGAAACTCGTGATTGCGGTCGGCGACTGCGGCGCCTGCGGCGGGGTGTTCGGCGAGAGCTACGCAAGCCTTGGTGGGGTTGGCAACGTGATTCCCGTCGACGTCGTCGTACCGGGATGCCCGCCGACACCACGGGCGCTGCTGCAGGGCATTCTCGCGGCGATCGGCAAGCACGAAATGGCTGGAGCGGCACCGATCTCTTCTCCATAGGGTGCGCTTCCGGATCCGGCCGGGGTTCCCCGCTACGCCTCTCGCGACCGAAGCGATTTTTCGAGCAGATCGATCGGCAGCGGAAAAACGATCGTCGAACTTTTTTCGCCGGCGATTTCGGTCAGCGTCTGCAGATAGCGCAGCTGAATCGCGCGCGGATCGGCGGAAAGCAGCCGTGCCGCTTCGACCAGCGTTTGCGCCGCCTGCTTCTCGCCTTCCGCGTGGATCACCTTGGCGCGGCGCACGCGCTCGGCCTCGGCCTGGCGCGCGATCGCGCGCACCATCGTCTCGTTGAGGTCGATGCGCTTGATTTCCACGTTGGCGACCTTGATGCCCCAGGCGTCGGTCTGCGCATCGAGGATCGTGCGTATGTCGTTGTTGAGGCGGTCGCGCTCCGCCAGCATCTCGTCGAGATCGTGCTGACCCAGCACCGACCGCAAGGTGGTCTGCGCGAGCTGGCTGGTCGCCTCGTAGTAGTGTTCGACGTTGATGATCGCCTTCTGCGGGTCGATCACGCGGAAATACACGACCGCGTTGACCTGCACCGAGACGTTGTCGCGCGAGATCACGTCCTGCGGCGGCACGTCCATCACCACGGTGCGCAGATCGACGCGCACCATCTGTTGCACGGCCGGGATCAGCAGGATCAAGCCCGGGCCTTTTATCTTCCAGAAACGGCCGAGCTGGAATACCACCCCGCGTTCGTATTCGCGCAGCACCTTGACCGCGCTGATCAACAGCACCGCCACCAGCACGATGCCCGGCAGGGAAAAGAGAAAGTTCATGGCAGCCTCCAGTTGCAGTCAGTCGAGTCGGACGGTCCGGATATCGCCGTCGGCGAGCGGAGCCACGCGCAATACCAGGCCGTCCACGGCCTCGACGCGCACGACCGCGCCTTGATCCAGCGGCACGGCGCTCGTCGCCTGCCAGATTTCGCCGCGAATCCGCACCTGGCCCCGGCCGCGGAAGTCGGTGAGCACGATCGCCTGCCGACCGACGAGCTCTTCCAGCCCGGTCACAATCGGGCGGCGACGCGCGCGCAACGCCAGCCAGGCGAGGCCCAGAAACCCCGCCGCGCTGGCGCAGGCAACGCCGAGGATCAATTGTCCGGACACGCCGAAACCGGGCGTGCCGGTATCGAACAGGATCAGCGAACCGATCAGGAGTGCGGCCACGCCGCCGATACCGAGCGAACCGTAGGTCGGCAGTGCGAATTCCGCCGCCATCAGGACGACACCGAGCACGATCAGCGCGACACCGGCGAAATTTACCGGCAGCACTTGCAGCGCATAGAGCGCGAGCAGCAGGCATAGCGCGCCGGTGACGCCCGGGAAAAGCATGCCCGGCGCGTAGGCTTCGATCACCAACCCGTACAGGCCGGCAAGCAGCAGCAGGTAAGCCACGGTCGGTTCGGTCAGCACGCCCAGCAGGCGTGCGCGCCAGTCCGGCGCCACCTCGCGAACGCTTGCCTGCGCCGTCGCCAACGCGGCCGGTCCGTGCGCGAGCTTCACCTCGCGTCCGTCCGCCTGGCGCAGCAACGCCGGCAGGTCGGCCGCAATGATCTCGATCACCTGCTGTTCGAGCGCCTGGCCCGCGGTCAGCGTAGCGGCATCGCGCACCGCCGCCTCGGCGAACTGCGCATTGCGTCCACGGAGCTCCGCCAGACTGCGCAGGTAGGCCGCCGCATCGTTGACGACCTTGTGCTTGAGCGTAGCGGGTTCGTGCGCATCGGCGGACTGTGGGTGTTTGCCGTCCCGGGTTTGGTCCGCCCCGCGCGGCGGTTTGTCCGGCTCGGGTTCTGGCGAGCCGCCGCCGATCGATACCGGCGTCGCGGCGCCGAGTTCGGTCGCCGGCGCCATCGCCGCCACATGGCAGGCGTAAAGGATATAGGTGCCGGCGCTCGCGGCGCGCGCGCCGGCCGGCGCGACCCAGCCGATGACCGGCGTGGCCGAATCGAGGATCGCCTGATTGATGTCGCGCATCGCCGCATCGAGTCCGCCCGGCGTGTCGATGCGCAGCACGACCGCGGACGCACGCTCCGCTGCGGCCTGCTCGAGCCCGCCGCGCACGTAGTCACGCGTTGCCGGGCCGATGCCGCCCTTGATGTCGAGCACCAGCACCTCGCCCTTCGCGGCCGCGGCAACTCCCTCCGCCTCCGGCGAATCGATCGCCAGAATGCCGGCCAGCAGCAATAGGCAACCCGGAAGTCGCATACGCGCCTCGCTTCAGGCACCGTCTGGCGTTCTACATGTGGGCGCCGCCCGGGTTATTCCAGCGGCAGCGGCCTTACTGGTCGGCTACGGCTTGAGCGGATGCGTCTCCGCCGCCGGGGTCGGATCGCCGACGACGTCGACGCCTTTCGGCGGGGTGAACCTGAACAGGTCGGCGGGCAGCTTGGCGTTGCGCTGCCAGGCGGAGAAACGGATCCGCGTGGTGTTGCCGAACGAATCCTTGAACGCCATGCTGGCCAGGCCGGTTTGATCGAAGCCCAGGTCGGCGTACTCGAACTGCGGTTCCTTGTCCTTCGACTTGAGGCGCAGCCAGGTCTGGCCGTCGTGTTCGCCCTGCTCGCTCGTAGCGAAATCGCGGTCGAGCTGCGACAGATCGGTCAGCACCGTCAACGGGCTGTGCGCTTCCTCGGTGCCCTGCGCGCGCACGGTGACCTGCTCGAGATCGGGATCGTAGATCCACACCTTCTCGCCGTCGGCGACGATCAACTGCTTGTACGGCGCCGTCGTGTCCCAGCGGAACTGCCTCGGGGCTTTCAACGACAGGGTTCCCTTGCTGGTCTTGGTCTTGCCGCTGTTGACGTCGGCCACCTGCTGCTCGAAGTCGGCCGACACCGCGGTCAGTCCCTTGGAAAAGGCGTCGAGGCGCGATCGCGCGGCGTCGGCAGCCGACGCGGCGGCGGTACAAAACAGCAGACAAGCAAAGACGAGAGAGCGCATGGTCGATGACGAAAGGTGAATGCGCGGAAAGTATCCGCGAATCAAGCTGAACGCCGAAAGCACGGTACGGCTCAGAGCTCCGGCGGCGGCGGTGCCAGCACTTCGCGGTTGCCGTTGTGCTGCGGCGCGCTGACGATGCCCTGCTGTTCCATCATTTCGATCAAGCGCGCGGCGCGGTTGTAGCCGATCTTGAGGCGGCGCTGTACGCCCGAGATCGACGCGCGCCGGCTCTCGGTGACGATCGCGACGGCCTTGTCGTACAGCTCGTCCGAATCGCCGTCCTCGCCGTCGTCCGCGTCCTCGGGCAGGCCCGATTCGCCGATGATCTTGCCGTCGCCGAGCGACTGCACTTCGTTGACGACGCCGTCGATGTACTCGGGCTTGCCCTGCGCACGCAGGTGTTCGACGACGCGGTGCACTTCCTCGTCGCTGACGAAGGCGCCGTGCACGCGCTCCGGCTGCGCCGTGCCCGGCGGCAGGTAGAGCATGTCGCCGTGGCCGAGCAGCGCTTCGGCGCCGGACTGGTCGAGGATCGTGCGCGAGTCGATCTTGCTCGAGACCTGAAAGGCGATGCGCGTCGGGATATTCGCCTTGATCAGGCCGGTGATCACGTCGACCGAAGGGCGCTGGGTCGCGAGGATCAGATGCACGCCGGCGGCGCGCGCCTTCTGCGCGAGGCGCGCGATCAATTCTTCGACCTTTTTGCCGACGATCATCATCATGTCGGCGAATTCGTCGATGATGATGACGATGAACGGCAGCGGTTCGAGCGGCTGCGCCACGGCGTTCGGCATCAGGTCGGGCTTCGGCACGAACAGCGGGTCGAGCAGCGGCTGGCCGGCGTCGATCGCGTCGCGCACCTTCTTGTTGAAACCGGCGAGATTGCGCACGCCGACTGCGGCCATCAGCTTGTAGCGCCGCTCCATCTCGGCCACGCACCAGCGCAGGCCGTTCGCCGCGTCCTTCATGTCGGTGATGACCGGCGTGAGCAGATGCGGAATGCCTTCGTAGACCGAAAGCTCGAGCATCTTCGGGTCGACCATCAGCAGGCGCACTTCCTTGGCCGTGGCCTTGTACAGCAGGCTCAGCACCATCGCATTGACCGCGACCGACTTGCCCGAGCCGGTCGTACCGGCGACGAGCAGATGCGGCATCTTGGCCAGGTCGGCGACGACGGGTTTGCCGCCGATGTCCTTGCCGAGCGCAAGCGCGACCGGGGATTTCACCGAGTCGTAGCGCTCGGAACTCAGGATCTCCGAAAGATAGACGATTTCCTTGGCCTGGTTCGGTATCTCCAGGCCGATCACCGACTTGCCCGGAATCACGTCGACCACGCGCACGCTCGTCACCGAAAGGCCGCGCGCGATGTCCTTGTCGAGATTGGAAATCTGGCTGCCCTTGATCCCGGGCGCCGGCTGCAGTTCGAAACGCGTGATGACGGGACCCGGATAGACGCCGACGACCTGCGCGTCGATGCGGAAATCCTTGAGCTTGAATTCGACCTGGCGCGACAGCGCTTCGAGCGTTTCCTCCGAGTAACCCTTGACCTGCTGCTTGGGCAGATCGAGCAGGGACATCGGCGGCAGTTCCTGATTCGCACCGCCGGCAAACAGCGGGATCTGCGCCTCCGCCTCGGCGCGCTTGCTGCGCTCGATCGGCGTCGGATCGCGCGCCTCGATCTTGACCGGCTCGCGCCTGGTCTGTTTGACCGTCTCGACCTTGCGTACCTCTTCGCGCTCGACGCGCGCGGCGCGCGCGACGCGCACGTCTTCGACCTTCTTCGCGCTCGCGCCGATCCAGTCGAGCATGCCGAAGATGCCGCGGCCGATCGTGTCCATCAGCTTGAACCACGACAGCCCGGTGGCGAGCGTGATCGCAATCAGGAATAGAGCGAGCAGCAGCAGCGTCGCCCCGGGAAACGAAAAACCGCGCATCAACGGGCTGGCAATGCCCATGCCGAGGATGCCGCCGGCGCCGGCCGGCAGCTCGGTGGAGCCGCTGAAATGCAGATAGGCGAGGCCCGTGCCGCCGATGAAGAAGGCGACGCCGCCGATCAGGCGCAGGGCCGGCTCGAGCGCCGATTCGGACTCCTCCTCGCGGTCGCGGAACAGCGCCCAGCCGACCCCGAGCAGCAAGAGCGGAAAGGCATAGGCCAGATAACCGAAGAACCAGAATGTGACGTCGGCGAGATAGGCGCCGACCTTGCCGCCGATATTGTGCAGCCTGGCCGGATCCGAGGTCGCATGCGACCAGGCCGGATCCTGCGGGCTGTAGCTCGCCAGGCAGGCGAGCAGATACACGACCACGGTCAACAAGGCGATGATCGCCACTTCGCGCACGACGCGCTGGACTACCGGCGTCGCCGTGCCGGCCGTTTTGTTCGAGGAGTTTTTGGATTCGCGCGCCACCGCGTGAGTCTACCTTAAGTTAGTCCGTTAACGAATTGTTTTTTAGAAAAATTCCCGCACCGAACCGTTCCCGGGAATCGGCCTGGACAGGCGCATCGGAAAGCTGGAAGGACTCGGAAAGCTGGAAGGACCTCGATCCTACAGCTTCATGTCCTTCAGCGCCGGGTGCACGAGCTTGCCGTTGTCGACATTGATGCCCTTCCTGAGCGGCTCGTACTTGCGCCAGTTGCGGTCGCCGGCAAGACGCTGCACATACGGCAGGATGGCCGCGCAAATCGCTTCGCTGGAGGTTTTCGGCACCGCGCCGGGCATATTGGTCACGGCGAAATGGGTCACGCCGTCGACGACGTAGGTCGGATTCGCGTAGGTCGTCGGCTTCGAGGTTTCGAAGCAGCCGCCCTGGTCGATCGAGATGTCGACGAGCACGCTACCCTTCTCCATCGATTTGACCATCCCGCGCGTGACCACGCGCGGCGCCTTCGCGCTCGGAATCAGCACGGCACCGATGACGAGGTCGGCCGTCTGCACTTCGCGCGCGACGTATTCCTCGTACGGATACAGCGCGGTCACGTTCGGCGCCAGATTCATCATTTCGCGCAGACGATCCTGGCGCTTCTCGAACACGACGACGTTGGCGCCGCCGGCCGCCGCCAATTCGGCCGAATTGCGCCCCGCGGCACCGGCGCCGAACACGACGACCTTGCCGCGCTGAGTCGACGGCAGACCCCCGATCAGGATGCCCTTGCCACCCGCCGGCTGATGCAGCAGATGGATGCCGATCTGCACGGCGATGCGCCCGGCGATGATCGACATCGGCGCGAGCAACGGCAGCGAGCCATCGCCCTCCTCCACCGACTCGAACGCCACGCCGGTCAGACCGATATCGAGCAGACGTTTGGTCAGCTTCGGGTCGGGCGCGAGGTGCAGGTAACAAAACAGCAGATGATCCTTGCGCAGCAGCTTCAAGTCGCCCGCGATCGGCTCCTTGACCTTGACGATCAGTTCGCCGGCCTCGTAGAGCTTCTTCGCCGTCGGCATCAGCTTCACCCCGGCGCGCTCATAAGATTCGTCGGAAAAGCCGCTCTTTTCGCCTGCGCCCTTCTGCACGAACACTTCGTGACCGCGCCGCACGAGGTCTCCGCACGCGGCAGGCACCAATGCAACGCGTCCTTCCAGAGTCTTCGTTTCCGACGGGATGCCGATGCGCATGGACAACTCCGGGTCGATGGACAATGCAGACTTGATTCGGCCGGCCCCGCGCCCCATTCTTCGCAACTCGAAGAAGCGCCCATCCGCCTGCCAACGTTGCGAGAATTATACATGACGACTCCGAAGCACAGCCGCCTGATCATCCTCGGTTCCGGCCCCGCCGGGTACACCGCCGCGGTCTATGCCGCGCGCGCGAACTTGAAACCGACGCTGATCACCGGCCTCGCCCAAGGCGGACAGTTGATGACCACGACCGATGTCGACAACTGGCCCGGCGACATCGAAGGCCTGCAAGGCCCGGCCCTGATGGAGCGCATGCAGAAGCACGCCGAACGCTTCGACACCCAGATCGTGTTCGACCATATCCACACGGCCGATCTCAAGGCCAAACCGTTCCGCCTTATCGGCGACAACGGCGAATACACCTGCGATGCGCTGATCATCGCCACCGGTGCGACGGCGAAATACCTCGGTCTGGATTCCGAAGAGAAATTCAAAGGCCAGGGCGTCTCCGCCTGCGCGACCTGCGACGGCTTCTTCTATCGCGACCAGGACGTCGCCGTGATCGGCGGCGGCAACACCGCGGTCGAAGAGGCGCTGTACCTGTCGAACATCGCGAAGAAGGTCACCGTCGTGCACCGCCGCGACAAGTTTCGCGGCGAGAAGATCCTGCAGGATAAGCTGTACGCCAAGCAGCAGGCCGGCAAGGTCGACATCGTCTGGAATCACGCGGTCGACGAAGTCCTCGGCGACGACAAGGGCGTGACCGGCGTGCGCATCAAGGACGTGCAGAACGGCGCCACGCGCGATCTCACCGTGCACGGCATGTTCGTCGCGATCGGCCATGCGCCGAACACCGAGATTTTCGCCGGCCAGCTCGACATGAAGAACGGCTACATCGTGATCAAGACCGGCCTCGAGGGCGGCGCGACCGCGACGAGCGTGCCCGGCGTGTTCGCCGCTGGCGACGTCGCCGACCAGGTCTACCGCCAGGCGGTCACCTCGGCCGGGTTCGGCTGCATGGCCGCGCTCGATGCCGAGAAGTACCTCGACAAACTGGGGCTGGCCGGCTGACCGCATCGTGTTTCCCGTGTCGATCAAGGGCGTGCCGTTGCCCTCAGTCGATAACGTCGTTCTCCTGCTCAACGAGCGCGGCGAACGGGAGCTTCCGGGCGGGCGGCTGGAAATCGGCGAGACGCCGGAGCAAGGCGTCGTCCGCGAAATCCGCGAGGAATTGCAGGTCGAGGTCCGCGTCGATTCCTTGCTGGACACCCATTCGTTCGAGGTGATTCCGGGAAAGCTCGTCGCGACCTGCGGTTGCCTTCTGGGCGGGGGTTTCATCCCGGCCGTGAGCAACGAGCACCGGCGGTTCGGCGTATTCGCGCATGCCGATCGGCCGCCGCGAACGCTGCCGGTCGGATATCGCGCATCGATCGAAACTGGCGGAAACGGCCGCGGGCGGACATAGGCATCTGACGGCATGTCCCTCCAAGTTCGTTTCCATTCCCGCCTGACCGATATCGACGCCGCGGCCTGGGACGCGCTCAGACCGGACGCCAATCCGTTTCTCGGCCATGCATTCCTCGCCGGCCTGGAAACGAGCGGCAGCTTGCGCGCCGAATACGGTTGGCGTGCGCATCATCTGGGCCTCTACGAGAACGGCGGACTGCTGGCCGCCGCACCGCTGTACTTGAAAGGCAATTCGCACGGCGAGTTCGTCTTCGATTGGTCCTGGGCCGGCGCCTACGAACGCGCCGGCCTGCCCTACTACCCCAAACTGCTCGGCGCCGTTCCCTACTCCCCCGTGACCGGCGCGCGCCTGCTCGCGCGCACCGGCGACGGCGCTCTGCGGGCCGCCCTGGTCGAGGCGATCGCCACGGAAGTCGAACGCCGCGGCCTGTCTTCGGCGCACGTCAACTTCGTCGCAGAAGAAGATGCGCAGGCGCTGCAGCGCGCGGGCTGGCTGGCGCGTTTCGATTGGCAATTCCACTGGAAAAATCGCCCCGCGGACGCCGGCGGTTGGAAGACCTTCGACGAATTCCTCGCCGCGCTCAACCACAAGAAACGCAAGAACATCCGTGCGGAGCGCGCGCAGGTCGCGCGTGCCGGCATCGTCTGCGAGCTGCGCCATGGCGACGAGCTCGGCGAGCACGAGTGGCGCGCGATCCATCGGCTGTATCTCGGCACCTTCGAAGAACGCGGCAATCATCCGGCCCTGACGGAGGTGTTCTTTCGGCATCTCGGCGCCGCGCTGCCGAAGCAAGTCGTTGCCGTGCTGTGCAAGTACGAAGACGACATCGTCGCGATGGCGCTGATGCTGCGTTCCACCGATACGCTCTACGGACGCTATTGGGGCAGCAAGATCAACGCCCCGGGGCTGCACTTCGAAGCCTGCTACTACCAGGGCATCGAATACTGCCTGCGCGAAGGGCTTACGACGTTCGAGCCGGGCGCACAGGGCGAACACAAGATCGCCCGCGGTTTCCTGCCGACGAAGACACGTTCCTTCCACTACATCGCCGAACCGCGTTTCCGTGCGGCAGTGCGCGACGCCCTCGCGCGCGAAGCAGAGGCGCTGCACGACTACTGCGCGGAACTGATGGCGCACTCGCCGTACGCGAATGCCAAAATGCAGGATGCCGCCCCGGAGCATTCTCCGAGTTCTGTCGCCGACGCAAAAGCACGGGTCGGGCAATGATCCGCATCCCGATCCTGCGCGCCGGCTCGAAGGAGGGATTTCCGCCGGTCGATGCCGCCTTGGTCGAACCGAACGGACTGCTCGCCGCCGGCGGCGATCTTTCGCCCGCGCGCCTGCTCGACGCCTATCGGCACGGGATATTCCCCTGGTATTCGCGCGGCGAACCGATCCTGTGGTGGTCGCCCGATCCACGCATGGTGTTTCGAACGGACCAGATCCACGTTTCGACCAAGCTGCGGCGTTTTCTGCGCCGCAGCGAGTGGACGATCCGTGCCGACACCGCGTTCGCAGACGTCGTGCGCGCCTGCGCCGCGCCGCGACCGAAACAGCCTACCACCTGGATCACGGACGAAATGTTCGACGCCTACTGCAACCTGCATGCGCTGGGCCACGCCCACTCGTTCGAGATCTATGAAGCGGACAGGCTGGTCGGCGGCATCTATGGCGTCGCTGTGGGTCGCATGTTCTTCGGCGAGTCGATGTTCAGCGCGCGCTCGAGCGGCTCGAAAACCGCCCTGCTCGCGCTTTGCCACACGTTGCACCGATGGGAATTCCCGCTGCTCGACGCGCAGGTGCACTCCGACCACCTGGTCACGCTCGGTGCAACGGAAATGCCCCGCGACGAATTCGCCCGCCAAGTCCGGCTGCTCGCCGCTCAACCCGGTGTCGACGGGTCGTGGCGAGGCCTGCCGCCGGTAAGCGATGTCTGCGCACTGATTTGAAATCGCAGGGGTGAAACCCGCCGGCCGCGCGATCTGCTTGTCGTCCAAAATCACAAGACTGACAATAAACTGACGAAAAAGTTAAGAATTGTCGGAATGAGACCGATTGCGAAGATTTGACAAGGCGGCCTCACATCGGAGTGGTTCCGTCTATTCGCGCGGATCTGTCTGCGACCGCGCGCAGACAGATCCGCAGACGATGTCCGGATGACAACCGGCGAAAGCGGACCGGCGTGCATCGCGCTCGGTTCGGCCGGGGCCGGCCACAAACATCGCGAAAAAACCAGAAACGTGGCAAAATCGCGCGCCCCTGCAAACCTTCGGGCAGCTCTCGCGAGCTGCCGTTGCCCCTGCCCGCGGACGCGGAAACCGAAAAGCGGTTCCCCTTGCCCGCTCTTTCTTACTCTCGAAAACTAATGGCAAAAGACGATCAAATCGAAATGGACGGCACAGTGCTCGACACGCTGCCCAACACCATGTTCCGGGTGCAGCTCGAGAACGGTCACATCGTGACCGCGCACATCTCCGGACGCATGCGCAAGAACTACATCCGCATCCTCACCGGCGACAAGGTCAAGGTGGAAATGACGCCCTACGATCTGACCAAGGGCCGCATCACCTACCGTATGAGGTAATCCGACGGGGCCGTCGGGAACGCAGCAGCCGCCCGGCTCGAAGGCGTACGCGGAGTCCGTCGGATGCACAAACGAAAACGGCGCCTCGCGGCGCCGTTTTCGCTATCTATCGCCTGCGGGTCATTCCACCGCCGCCGGCAACTTTTCGTCCGCTTCTACGCGTACATCCAGTTTGTCGTCCTTGACCCCCAGGTAGACCTTGCCGCCGTCCGCGAGCTTGCCGAACAGCAATTCGTCGGCCAGCGGGCGTTTGACGTTTTCCTGGATCACGCGCGCCATCGGCCGTGCGCCCATCTGCTTGTCGAAGCCGTGCTCGGCGAGCCAGCGGCGGGCATCGGCATCGACGGTGAGCGCCACATGCTTCTCTTGCAATTGCGCTTCGAGTTCGATCAGGAACTTGTCGACCACGCGCAGGATGTGCTCGAAATCGAGCGAAGCGAACTGGATGATCGCATCGAGACGATTACGGAACTCCGGCGTGAACGCGCGGCGGATCACCTCCATCGCATCGGTGGCATGGCTCTGTTCGACGAAGCCGATCGAGCGTCGCGCCGCCTGCGCCGCGCCGGCGTTGGTCGTCATCACGAGGATCACGTTGCGGAAATTCGCTTCGCGCCCGTTCGTGTCGGTCAGCTTGCCATGGTCCATGATCTGCAACAGGATGTTGTAGACGTCCGGATGCGCCTTTTCGATTTCATCGAGCAGCAGCACGCAATGCGGGTGCTTGGTGATCTGTTCGGTCAGCAGGCCGCCCTGGTCGAAGCCGACATAGCCCGGAGGCGCGCCGATCAGACGCGAGACCGAGTGCGGCTCCATATACTCGCTCATGTCGAAGCGGATCAGCTCGATGCCGAGCTGCATCGCGAGTTGCCGCGTGACTTCCGTCTTGCCGACACCGGTCGGCCCGGCGAGCAGGAAATTGCCGATCGGCTTGGTCGCGCTGCCCAGACCCGAGCGCGCCATCTTGATCGAGGCGGCCAGCGCTTCGATCGCCTGATCCTGGCCGAACACGACCATCTTGAGGTTGCGCTCCAGGTTCTTGAGCACGTCGCGGTCGGACGTCGACACTTGCTTGGGCGGAATCCGCGCCATGCGCGCGACGATGAACTCGATTTCCGGCACGTCGACGACGGCCTTGCGCTCGTTGTCGGGCAGCAGGCGCTGGCGCGCGCCGGCTTCGTCGATCACGTCGATCGCCTTGTCGGGCAGCAGACGGTCGCCGATGTGCTTGACCGACAGGTCCACCGCGGCCTTGAGCGCTTCGTTGGTGTACTCGATCTTGTGGTGTTCCTCGAAGCGCGACTTTAACCCCTTGAGGATCTCCACGCTCTCGGCGACGCTCGGTTCGACGACATCGATTTTCTGGAAGCGCCGCGCCAGCGCGCGGTCCTTCTCGAACACGCCGCGATATTCCTGGAACGTGGTCGAACCGATGCAGCGCAACTCGCCCGAGGCGAGCACGGGCTTGATCAGATTGGAGGCGTCCATCGTACCGCCCGACGCCGAGCCGGCGCCGATGATCGTATGGATCTCGTCGATGAACAGGATCGCGCTTGGCTCTTTCTTCAGCTGCGCAAGCACGGCTTTCAAGCGCTTCTCGAAATCGCCGCGATATTTGGTGCCGGCGACCAGCGCGCCCAGATCGAGCGCGTAGATCGTGCAGGCCTTGAGCACGTCGGGCACGTCGCCTTCGACGATGCGCTTGGCAAGGCCTTCGGCCAACGCCGTCTTGCCCACGCCGGCCTCGCCGACGTACAGCGGATTGTTCTTGCGCCGCCGGCAGAGTACCTGGATCGTGCGTTCGATTTCCTCGGTGCGGCCGATCAGCGGATCGATCTTGCCTGCGCGCGCCTGCTCGTTGAGATTGCTGGCGAATTCGGCGAGCGGATTGCCGCGCGGCTCTTCCCCGCCCTCGGCCTCCTTTCCGGCCTCGGTCGGCGAAGGCGCGGCTTCCTGACCGATCTTGGCCACGCCGTGCGAGATGTAGTTGACCACGTCGAGCCGCGTCACTTCCTGCTGGTTGAGGAAGTACACGGCGTGCGAGTCCTTTTCGCCGAAGATGGCGACGAGGACGTTGGCGCCGGTGACTTCCTTGCGTCCCGACGATTGCACATGGTAGACGGCCCGCTGCAGCACGCGCTGGAAGCCCAGGGTCGGTTGTGTGTCGCGCTCGTCGCCGTTCGGCAGCACCGGAACGGTTTCAACGATGATCGATCTCAAATCCTTGCCGAGCTTGACCAGGTCGGCGTTGCATGCCCGTAGCACGGCGGCCGCCGACGGATTCTCGAGCAGCGCGAGCAGGAGATGCTCGACCGTCATGAATTCGTGGCGTTGCTCGCGCGCATCCTTGTAGCACTGGCCGATGGTGAGCTCGAGATCCTTGCTGAACATGGAAACTTGCCCTTAATGAAGACCAGTTGCGGATATGTAGGTGAGCCTACGCCTTTTCCAGGGTGCACAACAGCGGGTGCTGGTGCGACCGGGAAAACTCGTTGACCTGGGTGACTTTCGTCTCGGCGACTTCGCGCGTGAACACGCCGCATACGCCGCGGCCGCGCGTATGCACATGAAGCATCACCTGAGTGGCACGCTCTCGGTCCATGTTGAAAAACGTCTCCAGCACCACCACCACGAAATCCATCGGCGTGAAATCGTCGTTGAGCAGCAGCACCTGATAGAGCGGCGGACGTGCGACTTCCGGGCGTGCTTCCTCGACCACCGCGCCGTGTTGAGGTTCGTGCGTTTTGTCCGGCGTTTGCGTCATCGATGAGCCTTGTACGTCTTGCGATCAGAGTATAGCGCCGCGGAAGACCGTGCGCCCGTGTCCCCGGCGTAGGTGGAGCCGCCGCTCGTGGTTTCAACTGCGCCGCTTTCATCCGACCTCGGTTAAAATTTGACGTTCCCAAGTTTCCTTTTCGCCGATGTTCGAACGTTCCGCCGCTCCCTCCGACACCGTCTGGCGCCCGCGCGTGACCGTCGCCACGGTCGTAGCGAACGAGGGCCGTTTCCTGTTCGTGGAAGAGAACATCCGCGGCGAGCTGGTGCTCAATCAGCCGGCCGGGCATCTGGAGCCGAACGAGTCGCTGCTCGACGCCGCGCTGCGCGAGACCCTGGAAGAAACCGGGTGGATCGTCGAACTGACCCATTTCGTCGGGGCCTACCAGTGGAATACTCCCGACGGGAGCGCCGAGTATCTTCGCTTCGCCTTCGCCGCCAGGCCGTTGCGGCACGACGCGGGGCGCGCACTCGATGAAGGCATCGTGCGCGCGCTCTGGCTGAGCCGGGAAGAAATCGCCGCGCAGGCGGCGCGGCACCGCAATCCGATGGTGCTCGGCAATGTCGACGACTGGCTTGCGGGCATGCGCTATCCGCTGCACCTCGTGCAGTCACTGCTGCCGGCGGTGAATTCGTACGCCCACTCATGAAACGGGAACCGCAGGCGCGGCTGCGGGAAACCGCGCGTCCCCCTCGAATCGGCAGTGCGAGTCATGTCTAGTCGAATCATGGTCGGCATGTCCGGCGGTGTCGATTCCTCGGTCGCAGCGCTGCTTCTGACGCGCCGGCGCGCCGATATCGCCGGCCTGTTCATGCAGAACTGGGAAGAAGACGAGCGCTTCGGCGAATGCCAGGCCGACCGCGACCGCGCGGACGCCCTGCGCGTCTGCAGCAAGCTCGGCATCGCGTTCCATACGCGCAACTTCGCCTCCGAGTACTGGGATCAGGTGTTCGAGAATTTTCTTTCCGAATATCGGGCCGGACGCACTCCGAATCCCGATGTGCTCTGCAACCGCGAAATCAAGTTCAAGACGTTTCTCGATCATGCGCAGGCGCTCGGCGCCGACAAAATCGCCACCGGCCACTACGCGCGCACCGATTGCGTCGACGGTCGCCATCGGCTGCTGCGCGGACGCGACACGAACAAAGACCAAAGCTACTTTCTTTACACTCTCGGACAAGAACAACTTGCCTCCACCCTGTTTCCGGTCGGCGAACTGCCCAAGCCGGAAGTGCGGGCGCTCGCCCGCGAAGCCGGTCTGCCGACGCACGACAAGAAAGATTCGACCGGCATCTGCTTCATCGGCGAGCGCGATTTCCGCGAGTTCTTGAGCCAATACATCCCGGCGCGGCGCGGCGAGCTGCATACCCCCGACGGCAAACGCATCGGCGAACACGACGGCGTCATGTACTACACCCTGGGCCAGCGCAACGGCCTCGGGATAGGCGGGCGACGCGATGCGGGCAACGAAGCCTGGTACGTCGTCGGCAAAGACGTGGCAAAGAACGTGCTCTACGTCGCCCAGGGCGGGGAAAACCGATGGCTGCAGTCGCGCCGCCTCGACGCCGCGGAACTGAGCTGGACCGCCGGCGGAGCTCCCGCTGCCGAGTTCGCCTGCACGGCGAAGACGCGCTACAGGCAGGCGGACCAGACATGCCGTGTGCGCGTTGCCGCAGATCGCTGCAGCGTCGAGTTCGACACTCCGCAGCGCGCGGTCACGCCCGGCCAGTCGATCGTGTTTTATGCCGGCGACGAGTGCCTTGGCGGCGGGATCATCGAGGCCACCGACGCTCCTTTCGGCGGCCGCGAGGCGGGCCCATGAGAGAAGAGCGCGTCATCGCCCTGGCCGGCTTGTTCCAGGCCGTTTCACTCGTACGCGCGATCGCCGTGCGCGGCGGCGTCGACAGGTTCGCGATCCAGCCCAGCCTGGACAGCATATTCAAGATCGACGCAGACAGCCCCGCCGACGTCTTCGGCGGCTTGGGCAATCTGCGCCAGGGCCTGGAAACCCTCGTCGCGCAGCTCGACGACAACAAGCGCGATCTCATCACCACCCGCCTCGCCATTTCGGTAATGCGCGTGGAAGGCAAGCTGTCGCTTCGTTCCTCCATGTTGTCGAAGCTGCGGGCAGGCATCGAGACGATCGCGCGCCAGGCCCAGGGCATCGACGTGACGAATTCGCTGGTCACGGCGAGGCTGGCCCAGCTTTACGTTGAAACGATCTCGACCCTGCAGCCGCGCATCGTCGTCGAGGGCAATCCGCAGTTTCTTCGGCAAGATGCGCAAGTCGCACTGATCCGCAGCCTGCTGCTCGCCGCGATCCGCGCCGCCGTATTGTGGCGACAGCTAGGCGGATCGCAATGGCGTTTGCTGTTCAGGCGTAAACAGTATTCGATGATGGCGCGCGGCCTGCTCGCGCAATGCACTCTGAGCGGATCTTAAAAAACCACATCGAAATTGCCTGGCAGAAAGCCAGCCGGAGCGTGAACTCGCAACCTGTTATTCAAACAGGCCGCAGCAATTTTTGCCGAACATTTTCGACTATCGAAAGTAAAATCTGTCACGTTTTCGAGGGGCATATAAGGTCAAAAAATGCCAACCCTAGCAAATTTTATGCCCGTTTTAGCAAAACACCTACCTCATCGACAATAAATATATGTAAAAAACCCTCCATAATTCGCCTCAGATCCCACGTTTGTGATTTAGGCATTTTATTTTTATCAAAATGCAAACTCCGTCACACATCAAAATATGAATAGCGGCTAAAAGTTCGCGCGCAGGGGATGGGGACGTATTTTAAAAATCGACTGATATGTCTCGTAGCCCTTGTTGCCTGTGTATTTTCCGTGCAACCTAAGGAGCGATGCATATGAAAACGTCGAAGGCTAGCGCACTGCGAACGGGCTTTTTTGCGGTGTCCTCTCTCGCTATTGCGATCAATACCGCTATTGCAGCGCAACATAGTGAAAATCGTGCGATTTCATCAAACACCATGGCCACAGCCGAGCAGATCGCCAGTGCTCAGGCCAAAATAACCGCAGCAACCTCCATCGCAGATCGCTTCGCAGCCGAATTCACCCCCGGCCCCAACAGCACGCCCGACCCCAGCCGCGTGCAGTTGATCAACAATTTGCTGCGCGGGGACGCCCGCGGACTCGCCGAAGCCGGCGCCTCCACCAGTCTGCAGCAGGCGCTGGCGGCAGCCAATGCGGGCGCGATACGCCAAGCCAATACCACGATCACCCAAGACGGGCAGCAAAATAGTGCGTCCATGGCTGCCGCCAACAACGCAAGCACGACGAACCTTATCTATACCCCGATCACCCCCTGCAGAATTGTCGACACGCGCATTTCCGGCGCGGGCGGCCCCCTGCCTGCCGGTGGCTCGCGGACATTCAACGGCGCCGGCAATGCGTCTCAGGGCGGAGGCAGCTGCCTGGCATACACCGGCGCCATACCCGCCGCACTGTCGTTGAACGTCACCATCGATGCGACGGGATTGGGTTCGCCCAGCCAATCCGGATTCCTCTCCATCTATCCCGAAGGGGTGAGCTGGCCGGTGACGAGCTGGATCAACTACGTCGGTGGTCAGATCGTTGCCAATGAAGGCGTCGCGAGCATTAATTCCTCGGACGGCAACTTCATCGCTTTTACCCAGAATCCCGCCAACGTCGTCATTGACGTTTACGGCTATTTCGGCGCCCCCACGGGCAGCTTGGGAGCCACCGGGGCAACGGGAGCAACCGGGGCAACGGGACCCACCGGGCCCACGGGCGCCACCGGAGCGACGGGTGCGACCGGCCAAGCGGGCGCCACCGGGGCAACAGGAGCAACCGGGGCAACTGGAACCACAGGCGCAGCAGGCGCGACCGGATTGCCCGGCGCCACCGGCGCAACGGGCGCCACCGGAGCGACCGGGCCGACCGGAGTGACGGGAGCAACCGGGATCACGGGCCCCACCGGAGCGACCGGCGCCACAGGCGCCACCGGATCCGGCATGGTGTTCACGTCCAGCATGGGTACCGGAACGGTTACGACGATCGCCGGCGGCCTGGTCGGCACGGTCGCGGTTCTGCCGGTTTCCGGTGCCGAATTGGCGACCCCCACGAGCATCTCCCTCGTAGGCACGTCGATAGACGTAACTTCGCTCACCGGGCTGCTCACGCAGGCGCAGACATTCCCGCAAAGCGGAACGTTCAGCACCATGAAGGCGACGTTCGTGGAAACCCTCGGTCTGAACCTGATCGGGTCGACCATCACTCTTACCGCTACGCTGTACAGCGGCCCGATCAACAATTTGACCTCGACGGGTTTGTCCTGCTCGGTCACCCTGAGCGGCATCATCGCAGCGAACACGTCATTTACCTGCCCGTCGTCGACAGGCACGGCTTCGGTCACCGCAGGGAACAGCGGCCTCATCGTGGTCACCGCGACGGCGGCAGGGATTTCGCTGATCAACACGGCGACCATAGGCGCATCGGTCGGCATCGCTCCATAAAGTCGAGTAAATGTAGAGCTTCGAGGGCGCGTACCACGCGCCCTCTTTTTTTGCCTTTTGCCCGAGTTTGTTGCGATTCGGGCGTGTCTGCGGCCTTCGCCACCGGCAGGGATAGTCGGCAGTGCCTTTGCTTCCGCAATGCAGCAGAGTGCGCGATAATATGAAGCTCACTTCCCCGCCCTCACTCGACACGCCAGGAGCCTTCAATGACCGATTCCTTCGCCACTCGCGACACCCTCGACGTCGGCGGCAAGAAGTACACGATCGCGAGCCTCGCCAAACTCGGGCAGAAGTTCGACATCGCGCGCCTGCCGTATTCGATGAAGATTCTGCTCGAGAATCTCCTGCGCCACGAAGACGGCGTCAACGTCACGGCGAAGGAAATCGAAGCAGTCGCGAAGTGGGAGCCGAAAAAGGAGCCGGATACCGAAATCGCCTTCATGCCGGCGCGCGTCGTCCTGCAAGACTTCACCGGCGTGCCCTGCGTGGTCGACCTGGCCGCGATGCGCGACGCGATCGTCAAGCTCGGCGGCGATGCGAAGAAGATCAATCCGCTGATCCCCTCCGAGCTCGTCATCGACCATTCGGTGCAGGTCGACGTGTTCGGAGAGGCCGACGCGCTCGACCTCAACGTCAAGATCGAGTTCGATCGCAACAAGGAACGCTACAGCTTCCTGCGCTGGGGCCAGACCGCGTTCAACAACTTCAAAGTCGTGCCGCCGCGCACCGGCATCGTGCACCAGGTCAACCTGGAGTACCTGGCCCGCGTCGTCGCGACGACCGAAAAGGACGGCGCAACCTGGGCCTTCCCGGACACCGTCTTCGGCACCGATTCGCACACGACGATGATCAACGGCATCGGCGTCCTCGGCTGGGGCGTCGGCGGCATCGAGGCCGAAGCGGCGATGCTCGGCCAGCCCTCCTCGATGCTGATCCCGCAAGTCGTCGGCTTCAAGCTCAGCGGCAAGCTGCCCGAAGGCACCACGGCCACCGACCTCGTTCTGACCGTCACTCAGATGCTGCGCAAGCACGGTGTCGTCGGCAAGTTCGTCGAGTTCTACGGCGACGGCCTGCAGCACCTGCCGCTTGCCGACCGTGCGACGATCGCGAACATGGCGCCCGAGTACGGCGCCACCTGCGGCATCTTCCCGATCGACGGCGAAGCGCTCAATTATCTGCGCCTGTCCGGTCGCGACGAGAACCTGATCGGCCTCGTCGAGGCCTATGCGAAGAAGCAGGGCCTGTGGCACGACGCGAATACGCCGCACGCGGAATTCTCCTCGACGCTCGAACTCGATCTTGCCGACGTCAAGCCTTCGCTGGCCGGTCCGAAGCGTCCGCAGGACCGCGTATTGCTCGGCGATGTTTCCAAGAGCTATGCCGAAGCGCTCAAAACCCTTGCCGCGAACCGCAAGCCGAAGAACGGCGACGTCGCCCGCCTCGCCAACGAGGGCGGCGGCGGCACGGCCGTCGGCGCCGACGCCAGCGCGCACGGCGAAGGCCAGCATGTCACTCGCAACGGCGAAGATTTCAAACTCAAGGACGGCGCGGTCGTGATCGCTGCGATCACC
The DNA here is from genome assembly GCA_966424745.1 of uncultured bacterium. Taxonomy (GTDB): domain Bacteria; phylum Pseudomonadota; class Gammaproteobacteria; order Xanthomonadales; family Rhodanobacteraceae; genus Rudaea. The sequence continues at coordinate 8,183 of CBJLOV010000012.1, read as the reverse complement.
TCGTGCACGAACACCTCGAACCCGGCCGTCATGCTCGGCGCGGGCCTGCTCGCCCGCAATGCGGTCAAGAAGGGCCTCAAGGCGCAGCCGTGGGTCAAGACCTCGCTCGGTCCGGGCTCGCTCGTCGTCACCGACTATCTCAAGAAGGCCGGCGTGCTCGGCGACCTGGAAAAGCTCGGCTTCTATGTCGTCGGCTACGGCTGCACGACCTGCATCGGCAACTCCGGTCCGCTGCCGGCGGAAATTTCCAAGGGTATCGGCGACGGCGATCTCGTCGTCGCCTCGGTGCTCTCGGGCAACCGCAACTTCGAAGGCCGCGTCCACCCCGAGGTAAAGATGAATTATCTCGCCTCGCCGCCGCTCGTCGTCGCCTACGCGCTGGCCGGCACGGTGAACATCGATCTGACCAGCGAACCGCTCGGCACCGGCAGCGACGGCAAACCGGTGTACCTGAAGGACATCTGGCCGACCAACAAGGAAATCGGCGACGTCATCGCGGCAACGCTCGGTCCGCAGCTGTTCACCCAGAACTACGCCGACGTGTTCAAGGGCGACTCGCGCTGGAACTCGATCGCGGCGCCGAAGGGCGAGAACTACGGTTGGGACGAGAAGTCGACCTACATCAAGAATCCGCCGTACTTCGACGGGATGCGCATGCAGGTCGGCAAGATCAACGACATCTCCGGCGCGCGCGTGCTCGGCATCTTCGGCGACTCGATCACGACCGACCACATCTCGCCGGCGGGCGACATCAAGGCCACCTCGCCCGCAGGCCAGTTCCTGCAGGCGCACGGCGTGGTCAAGGCCGATTTCAACTCGTACGGCTCGCGCCGCGGCAACGACGACGTGATGGTGCGCGGCACCTTCGCCAACATCCGCATCAAGAACCTGATGCTCGGCGGCGAGGAAGGCGGCAACACCCTGCATTACCCGGGCGGGGAAAAGCTGCCGATCTACGACGCCGCGATGCTGTACAAAAAGGAGAACACCCCGCTCGTCGTGCTCGCCGGCAAGGAGTACGGCACCGGCTCGTCGCGCGACTGGGCGGCGAAGGGCACCCTGCTGCTCGGCGTGAAGGCGGTCATCGCGGAAAGCTTCGAGCGCATCCACCGCTCGAATCTGGTCGGCATGGGCGTGCTGCCACTGCAGTTCGTCGACGGCCAGAACGCGCAGACCCTCGGCCTCAATGGCGACGAAGTGTTCGAGATCGGCGGGCTCAACGACGGCTCGGCGAAGGAAATCACCGTCGTCGCCACGGGCAGCGCCGGCGAGAAGAAATTCAAGGTCAAGGTGTTGTTGCTGACGCCGAAGGAAGTCGAGTACTACCGCCACGGCGGCATTCTGCCGTTCGTGCTGCGCCAGCTCGCTTCGTCGTCGAAAGCCGCGTGAGCCGGCGTGCCGCAAGCTGGCTGTTCTGGCTGCTTGCGGCAAACGTTGCGACATCGATCGTCCACTTCGTCGACAACGTGGCGTTCTGGTCGCTCTACCCCGAGCCTGCTTGGAATTCGGCGGGAGCGACCGATCGCTTCTGGTTCATCATGACCCCGTTCGCCGTCGCCGGCTACGCGCTGTATAGGTGTGGCTGGTTCTGGCGTTCGACTCTGATTCTGCAGGCCTATGCGCTCATGGGCCTGCTCGTGCTCGCGCACTACTTCTACGCGCCGCTGTGCAGCATTGCGCCGCGCATCCATCTGACCGTGCTGCCCGAGGCGGGCGCCGCCCTCGCTCTTCTCGCCATCCTTGCCGCATTGCAGTTCAAGCACCGCCGTGCCGAAGCCTGAGCACGGATCGCATCCGCTGCGCCGCCGCTTGCCGACCTTTCCGCCTCATGCTCAAATGCTCTCAAACAAGCGTTTGCGCCGGGCATGCGGACGCGAACAAGCGAGAATCCTAAACAGGAGGGAGTAATGACCGCGAGCAACGACCGCCCCTGGCTGGCTCACTATCCGGCCGGTGTCCCTGCGGAAATCGATGTGGACCAGTACCGATCGATCCCCGAAGTGCTCGAGGTCTCCTGCGAGAAATACCGCCACAAGCCAGCCTACATGAACATGGGCAAGACGCTGACCTACGATGAAGTGGACAGGCTCAGCGCTCAGTTCGCCTCGTACCTCGTCAACGATCTCAAACTGAAGAAAGGCGATCGCGTCGCGATCATGCTGCCGAACGTACTGCAGTATCCGATCACCGCGTTCGGCATCCTGCGCGCCGGCTTGACCGTCGTGAACGTCAATCCCCTCTACACCGCGCGCGAACTCAAGCACCAGTTGAACGATTCCGGCGCCAGCGCGATCGTCGTGCTCGACAATTTTGCCGCCACGCTCGCCGAGGTGCTGTCCAGCCTGCCGGCCCTCAAACACGTCGTGACGACCGCGCTCGGCGACATGCTCGGCTTCCCGAAGTCGCTGATCACCAATTTCGTCGTGCGCCACGTCAAGAAGATGGTGCCGAAATATCGCATCGATCACGAAGTGCGTTTCAACGACGCGCTGACGCTCGGCAGCATGGGCACCCTGCCGAAGATCGACATCGGCCACGAGGACATCGCTTTCCTGCAGTACACCGGCGGCACGACCGGCGTGGCCAAGGGCGCGATGCTGACGCACAAGAACATGGTCGCGAACATGATGCAGGCTGCGACGTGGGTCAGCGCGAACATGCGCGAAGGCCAGGAAGTCGTCGTCACCGCGATCCCGCTTTACCATATCTTCGCGCTTACCGCGAACTGCCTCATCTTCACGCTGATCGGCGGCGCGAGCGTGCTGATCACCAACCCGCGCGACATGCCCGGCTTCGTCAAGGAGTTGTCGAAGGTTCGCTTCAGCGCCATCACCGGCGTCAACACCCTGTTCAACGGCTTGCTCAATACGCCCGGATTCGACCAGCTCGATTTCTCCGGGCTGCGCATGACGCTCGGCGGCGGCATGGCGGTGCAGCGCACGGTCGCGGAGAAATGGAAGGCGACGACGAAATGCACGCTGGTCGAGGCCTATGGCCTGACCGAGACGTCACCGGCCGCCTGCATCAACCCGATGGATTTGATCGAATACAACGGCGCGATCGGCATGCCGATCCCGTCGACCGACGCCAGCATTCAGAACGACGACGGCAAGCCGCTGGGCGTCGGCGAGGTGGGCGAGCTGTGCATCAAGGGGCCGCAAGTCATGCGCGGCTACTGGCAGCGCCCGGAAGAGACGGCCAAGGTGTTGACGCCCGACGGCTGGCTGCATACCGGCGATATCGCGCGCATGGACGCGAACGGCTATTTCTATATCGTCGACCGCAAGAAGGACATGATTCTGGTGTCGGGCTTCAACGTCTACCCGAACGAGATCGAGGACGTGGTCGCCTCCTGCCCCGGCGTCCTCGAAGTAGCCGCGGTCGGCGTACCCGACGACAAGTCGGGCGAAGCGGTCAAGGTCGTCATCGTCAAGAAAGACAGCGCCCTCACCGCCGAAACGGTCAAGGACTACTGCCGCAAGAATCTCACCGGCTACAAGCTGCCGAAAATCATCGAATTCCGCGAGTCACTACCGAAAACCAACGTCGGAAAGATCCTCAGGCGGGAGCGGCGCGACAGCGCGAAGGAAAGTTCCTGGCGACTGCCCGTTCGCACGGCGCGGTACCGCGCCGTCGCCGGCGACGAAACGCCCGCGGGACGGGTTCGTCGGCTCGCGCCCTCGATGTGAACGGGTGCAGAAATAAGTCGTACACTGGATTCGCTCATTCTTGAATGAGCGCAGCTGTTCGCCCGCGTGAGGGCGAAAAACTGCCGCCCAACTGCCTGACCCGGAGGAATCCAAATGAACGCCTACGCTTTGCCATCCAACATCGTCGAACTGCTGCCTCAACAACGCGACTACGGGCTGCTGCGCACCGTAGAGGATCTTGCATCCAATTCCCTGTGGGCGTTCATGCACGCAAACATGCAGCCGCGGAACTCGGACTATCGCGCCTGCTTCTCGCCGAAGCTCATCAAGGACATTCGGGAATTTCAGAAGCAAACCGCCGATCGGCTCGGCTTGCAGGCTGTCAACAAGGATTCCAAACTCACCCATGTCGTCCTTGCCTCGGACACCGATGTTTTCAATCTCGGCGGTGACCTCGATCTGTTCTGCCGCCTGATTCGCGAAGGCAACCGCGAGCATTTGTTGAGCTACGCCCGACAGTGCGTCGAGGGCGTTTACGCCTTCTACAATCATCTGAACATATGCAATGTCCACACTATCGCGCTCGTGCAGGGTGATGCTCTCGGCGGCGGTTTCGAAGCCGCTCTCTCCTGCCAGACCATCGTTGCCGAAGAAGGGGTCGGCATGGGACTGCCCGAAGTGCTGTTCGACTTGTTTCCCGGCATGGGCGCCTATTCATTCCTTTGCAAGCGCATCGCGCCCAAGTTCGCCGAGGAGATGATGCTCAACGGCAAAATCTATCCGAGTGAAGAGTTGCACAAGCTCGGGATCGTCGACGTATTGGTTCCTCGCGGCGAAGGTTTGCAGGCGGTCCACGATGTGATCCGGCGCAATCAGCGCATCTCGCACGCCCGCACCGCCATGAATCGGGTGCGCAACATCGCCCAACCGGTCGGATTGAGCGAGTTGATGCAGGTCACCGAAGTATGGGTCGACACCGCCATGCAACTCGGAGACAAGTCGCTGCGAACCATGGAACGGTTGGTGCGGGCGCAAAAAAAGCGTCCACTGGTCTGAGGAATGATCGGGAACATCGCGGACGTTTCGAGCGCCATGACGCACGGGACTGCTGATCGCCGCTTTTGCCGGCTGCGCGACGGACGAGTCAGGAACGGAGTTCCGGATGAGTCTCGTCGCGACCGGCAACGGCTTGCGAATTGAGGACGCCGCGTACTTTTTCGAACTGCTCGCGCAGGTCAACGACGCATTTCCGCCACAGCTGCGGATACTGCAAATTGCCGAGTCGCATTGCCGACGCGGCAACGCTCGCCAGACGGACGGCTCCGAGATTCCCGGCAACGCCCTTGAGGGCATGGCAATGATCGCGGAACTCGTCCCACTTCGCCTCGTTTCCTGCCTTCTCGATCGCGGCAATGCAATTCAGCGCGTCGCGCAGGCACTCACCGATGAAAGCGGCGAGGAAATCCTCGCCGAGTTCCGACATCTCCGCATACCTTTCATTCGAGACGAGCGTCTCGCCCGAGGTTGGACTCTCGACCATTACCGACTGCAGTGCTGCATCGAAAGAAGCGTTCGACTGTTCGACGCCCCCCTGGCTGATTTCCGCGATGGTGTCGAGGAGCCGGGCAACATTGACCGGTTTGCTCAGCACTGCCCGCGCGCCGAACTCGTGGCACTGACGTATGGCATCCGTGGTGACGTCCGCCGTCAAGACGACGAAAGGAGTCCGGTAGCTGTATCCGGCCTGCATCGCCCTTGCCTGTTTCATCACTTCGATGCCGCTCAGTCCCGGCATGTGAAGGTCGACGATGGCCAAATCGAACTGTTGCTCGGCGAGGGCATCCAAGACGCCTTCCCCGTTGACGACGGCCAGCGACTGGTGCCCCGCCTTTTCGAGGATGCGCCGAAGCACCGTGACATTCGTATTCTGATCGTCCGCGACGAGGACCCGCAGCGTGCGGACCCGGGCGCGATGGCGCAGGAACGGATCGTCGAAGGCAATGACGTTCCGGGTGCTGGCGATCGGCTGTGGCGCCGCCGCGGCGACGACTTCCTCGGACACGGCGGCAAACGGCAATTCGACCCGGAACAGCGAACCCCGTCCGACTTCGCTTTCCAAGCTGATGCGTCCACCCAGAAGCTCCGTGAGGGACTTGGCGATCGTGGTGCCCAGCCCGGTCCCTCCGAAACGCCGCCCATGTCCGCTTTCGGCTTGTTCGAACGCCTGGAAAATGCGGTTCTGTATCTCGCGCGGGATGCCTATCCCCGTATCGAGCACATCGAATCGCAATTGCACCCGGCCATGGGACGGCGCGTCGATCCTGGAAACCAATAGCTTGACTTCACCGCGCTCGGTGAACTTGATCGCGTTGGCCAGCAGATTCACCAGGATCTGGCGCAGATGGTCCACATCGCCATACAGCGATTGCGGGACTTCTTTCTCGACCGTCAATTCGAACCGGAGTCCTTTTCTCGCAGCCTCCGGACGAAGCATGACATCGATGCCGCGAACGAGATCGCCGATGCCGAAACGGGTTTCGACGTGCCTGAATTTCCCCGCTTCGATCGCCGAAATATCGAGCACGTCTTCTATCAGGGTCAGCAATGTTGCTGCCGAGGTCTGGATCATGCTCGCGGCTTCCCGTTGCTCCTGGTCGAGCCGCGTGGTCGACAGCAGCTGCGTCATGCCCACGATGCCGTTCAGCGGCGTGCGGAACTCATGACTCATGTTCGCAAGGAAGCGGCTCTTGGCTTCATTCGCTCGCCGCGCTTCTTCCGTTGCCGCCGTCAGGGCGCGCAGCAAGGACATCAAATAGGCGGGAATCGCGATCAACCCCACGAGAAGCGCCCAAGCCAGGGCCGGATTCTGCTGCCAGTACGGAGTCGTCGTGATCACCGCGAGGAACGACAGCGACGCCAGGCACACGGCGGCCATGAGAAATTTCGGCCCGTAGCGCAGACCATTGCCGATGGTCACCCACAGATAGACGACGCTGATCGGCGAAGTCTCCGCTCCGGCCACGTACATCATCATCCCCATCGACGCGTAGTCCAGGATCATTCCGATCCAGCGCCTCGGATAGGAGACTCCGGGCCGCAAGCCGATGTGGACGAGAATCGCCGTTCCGACGAGAACTTCCACAAGCAATATGAGCAAGGCAGAAGGCAGGATCCTGCCCTCGAACCCTTGCGTCAAAGCCATGGCGAGCAGGTAGCAGAAGAACAGAAATACGACCGCGAGCCGAACGATGGCCTGCTCGTGCTCGCTGTCAGGCCGATTCGAAAATCGCTGCAGAATCCGGAAAACCATGGCCTTCATATGCGCATGATAGCTGTCTTGGCGTGGCGCATCAGCTAAGAATCGACTGCCGACGGCACAAGGCTCAATCTTTGGATTTCAAGCAGCCGCGCCTGATTTGCCACAAGAACGTCTACGCATGCAGGAGCAAAAAGCACGCCACGATGTTCGAGCAAATATCGGATGGCTTCTTCCGACGCCCAGGCCTGCTTGTACGGCCGCTCGGTCGTCAATGCGTCGTAAACGTCAGCCACGGCCACAATCTGAGCGGAAATCGGGATTTCCTCCCCCTTTAGTCCGCCCGGGTATCCGCTGCCGTTCCACCGTTCATGGTGACGCAGCGCTATCTCCGCGGCCAGCTGCACGAACTTGCTTTGACTGTCGCGGAGCAGGTCATGGCCTATTTGCGCATGGTGGCGCATGATCGCGGCCTCTTCTTCGTTCAAGGCTCCTCGTTTTTGCAGAATTGCATCGGGAATGCCTATCTTCCCGATGTCGTGCAGGGGCGCCGCAAGGGTCAGACGGCGCACCGTTTCCTCCGCCATTCCCAGCTCTTCGGCGATGAGTTCGACATAGTGCGACAGGCGCACCAGATGGGTTCCCGTCGTAAAGTCGCGATATTCGGCCGCCTTGGCCAATCGGAACAACACTTCGCGCTCGCGGTTTTCGATTTCGCGAAGCTTTTCCAGAAGGCTCGTTTCGAGCAGACGGGCCCGTTCCTTCACCGATTCTCCCTGGCGGCGCAAGGACAACAGATTCCTGAAGCGCGCACGCAGCTCGCGCGGCCGCACCGGCTTGACGAGAAAATCGATCACTCCCGCATCGAGTGCCGCCTGCCGTACCGGCTCATCCCCGATCACGCTGATGAGCACGATGGGGACATCCCGATGGGCGGGCAAACGACGAAAACGACGCGCGAACTCCAGGCCATCGATTCCCGGCATGCGGTAGTCCAACAGCAGCATGTCCACGCTTTCTCGCTCGGACCAGAAGAGCGCCTCGGCCGGATCGCCGAAATCGACGGCGCGGACGTCCGATCCCAGTCCTTCCACCACCGCGCGCATCATGAAACGCGCAGACTGTTGATCGTCGACAATAAGTATGTTCACCTCTATCCCCTTGCATAAGCGGGGGGAATGCTACGTCAACTTCGCCCCGCATTGGCGTTCCCAGTTCATGGTTTGCGTAAATGCCGGCGAATCACGAATCGCACGGCGCGAATTCCACTGCGCCCA
>CBJLOV010000011.1:0-37107 GCA_966424745.1 uncultured bacterium | reverse complement strand
CGGCGCAAAGTGCAAGCGAAATTTGTAAAAAGCTAAAAGTGGATTTTGCCGCTGTGCGCCTTCGTCATTCTCGATGAAGGCGAACGTCGTCGCGAATCGCGTCTACGTGCGCGATTCGCTCTCCTGCACGGGCGGACGAAGGTCGCTGGTCACCGCGGCAATTTCCTCGGTGATGTCGGGACCCGGCTGCACCGTCGTCGCAGCGCTGATCGACGCCGGCAGGTGCGCCGATATGTACCAGGCGACGAGGAATGCCAGGCCGAGGATGGTCGCCGCGATGAAGAAGGTCGCGCCGGCCCAGATGCCGTGATCGTGCGAGCCGGACACCAGTGCCAGCGTGGAAGGAAACAGGAACGCGCCGACGATGCCGGAAATGCTCGATACGCTCGCCACCGTGCCCTGCAGACGCCCCTGCTCGCGCGGATCGACGAGGTGGCTCATCATCGCCTGTGCCGCCGGCTGGGCCACGCCCCACAGCGCGGCGATCGGCATCGCCGCCCAGAACCAGTAGCCGGTCGGCGCCAGTGCATACAAGGTGAGTCCGACCGTGCCGCAGGCCAGCCCGAACAGCAGCGCGCCGCGCTCGCCGAGCTTGCCGACGATCAGTTTGACCAGCCCGCCCTGCACGATCGCCTGCAGCACGCCGACCAGCGCGAGGGTCACGCCGACCATCAGCGGCCCCCAGCCGAAGCGGTAGTCCGCGTAGAGCACGAACGTGGTCGGATAGACCATGTGCACGAGCGCGATCAGCGCGACCACGCCGACCAGGCCAAGCACCTGCGGGTAGCGCGCGACCAACTTCAATGCGCCGAACGGATTGGCATGTGCCCAGTCGAAGTGCGCGCTGCGTTTGTCCGGGGTCAGCGACTCGGGCAGGACGAAGAAGCCGTAGCAGAAGTTGGTCAGGCTCATGCAGACCGCGGCCCAGAACGGCAGGCGCGGATGGATTTCGCCGAGGAAGCCGCCGATCACCGGCGCGATGACGAAGCCGACGCCGAAGGCGATGCCGAGGAAACCGTAGGCCTGCGCACGCTTCTCCGGCGGCGTCACGTCGGCGACGTAGGCGTTGGAGGCGGAGAAACTCGCCGAGGTGATGCCGGAGATCACGCGGCCGATGAACAGCAGCGGCAGCGTATTGACCAGCGCCATCATGAGGAAATCGAGGCCGAGCCCGAGATTCGAGGCAAGAATGATCGGGCGCCGCCCGAAGCGGTCGGCGAGCGCGCCCTGCACCGGCGTGAAGACGAACTGCATCGCCATGAACACGACCGAAAAGGCGAGATACCACCACGCCGCCGCCGACACGTTCTCGTTGACGAAGCCGAGGATCAGGTGCGGCAGCACCGGAATGATCAAGCCGAACGAGAGGATGTCGATCAGCAGGGTGATGAAGATGAAGACCAGCGCCGCGCGGCGAACCGGCGGCGTGGCGGAGGCGGGGTTGGTTTCCATTGCGGGCATCCTTAAACGAATGTCTTCTCTGCGCCGGGGAGCGCGGGGTTATTTTCGGCCGGGGCCGTCGATGTCGATGAAGCGCAGGAACTCGCCGCGCGTGCGCGCGTCGCTGCGGAACGTGCCGAGCATCTGCGAAGAGATCATCGATACGCCGGTCTTGTTCACCCCGCGCGTGGTCATGCACTCGTGCGAAGCGTCGATGACGACGCCGACGCCGCGCGGCTTGAGCACGTCGTTGATGCAGTGCGCGATCTGCGAGGTCAGCTTCTCCTGCACCTGCAGACGGCGCGCGTAGATCTCGACGACGCGGGCGAGTTTGGAGATGCCGACGACGCGATTGGTCGGCAGATAGCCGACGTGCGCGCGGCCGATGATCGGCGCCATGTGGTGTTCGCAGTGCGAGGCGAATTCGATGTCGCGCAGCACGACCATCTCGTCGTAGCCGGCGACTTCCTCGAACGTGCGGCGCAGCTCTTCGGCCGGATCGTCGGCATAGCCGGAGAACCAATCCCTGTAGGCATTGACCACGCGCTTGGGCGTGTCGACCAGGCCTTCGCGCGTCGGGTCGTCGCCGGCCCAGCGCAACAACACGCGCACGGCATCCTCGGCTTGCGCTTGGGTGACGGGCGGGGACTTGGGCGCTTTCTTCTTCATGTCGGCTTCGTTTGTACGGCAGGGGGCGCGCAGTGTAACGCGATCCCTGCGGGCTTGCGTGTGCACGCCTATTGAAAGGCGGACCGGAGATGACATATCCATCTAGCACATTGCGCCCGTTTTTCTCCCCACCCGCTTGAGACCGTGACACGGAACCCGGCGATCGATGTCTCCCCGGCCGACGCGCCCGCAGGGCGCGGTTCGGCGGCGTCGGTACGCGAGGGCAGTTACCGGCGTCCGATCCGCGCAGGATTGTCGCGGTCCGTTTTCGTCGCCGCTTTTCTGCTGTCGCTGCTGCTGCACGGCCTTGTCATCCTCGCTCTGCTCGACACCGAAAAGCCGCCGGCCGACGCAGCCCGCGCCACGATCGTCACGGTCGATTTGGCGGCATCGCAGCCCGCTGCGCCGCCTCCGCCGCCCTCCGTCGCAGCGTCTTCGAGCGAGTCGCCGGCCGCCTCGCGCACCGGTCCGGAGGAAATGCACGAGCGAGGCAACGAACCGCCTCGCGTCGAGGCGAAGTCGCCCCTGCCAAGAACGGCGCCCGCGCCCACCGCCCCCGTCCGCGCCTTGGTCCCGGCGAAAACGCGTACGGCCGCGCGTCCGGCACCGAAGAGCGAAATGCCGTCCGCGGCACCGCGCTTCGACGAAGCACCCGGCAACCGCGCGTTCGACAGTCCGTCCGCCTACCTGCGCCTGCTCGCGATCCGTCTGGCCGAAGTGAAGCGGTATCCGCTTGCCGCCGTCGCGCAGCGCGAAGAAGGCGTGGTCCTGCTCGCATTCCGCCTCGACCGCAGCGGGCGGGTGCTGTCCTGGGAGATCGCGCGCAGTTCCGGCCACGACGAGCTCGACGCGGAAGTCTCGCGGATGGTCGCGCTCGCGGCACCGTTTCCGCCGTTCCCTACATCGTGGCGCGAAGCGTCGGCAAGCTTCCAGGTGCCGATCGGATTCTCGTTGTACTGAACGATCGAAACGCGGCACCGTGGCCCAGGTCGCGGAACGGCGGTCCGCACGGACGATGCTTTGTGACATCATGCCGGGCGCATGCTCGCAACCACGCCGGACCTGCTCGATGCCGCCGCCGAGGCGGCTGCACTGGGAGTCGCCGCCCTGACCGCGGCGCTGGGCGCCGGTTTGCGCACGCGCATATCGCCCTGGCTCACGGCCTTTTTCGTCTGCCTCGCTCTCGAATACGCAGTGGCGATACCGATGACGGCGTGGCGGCACGAATTGCCGGCTGCCGCCGTACGCTGGCTGCATACGATCAATGTACCGAGCGCTTATCTGCTCTGCCCGCTGCTGTACGGCTATGCGCTCGCCCTGACTTCGGTGTCGCTGCCGCCCATGCGCCAGGCGCGATGGCATCTGCTGCCGTTCGTCGCGGCGGGGCTTTTCTCGTTCGGCAACGCGCTGTTCGCATTCGACACGACGCCGTCCGGCCTGCTGTTGTTCCAGCTCAGTTATCACGCCTGGGTCCTGCAGGGTGCGGTGTATTTGTGCTGCGCGGTACTGCGCACTCAGCGTGCGCGCCCGACGCTGGAACAGGTCAGCGCGGACGAAGCGGCCCTGCATCTCGCCTGGCTGCGCCGACTCATCGTCGTGATCGGGGTGATCTGGCTTCTGGCCGCGTTCGACCGCATCGAGCGCGCGACCGGATCGCGCGAATACACTTGGTTCGGCACCGTGCTGAACTGGCTCATCACCGTCGAGCTGTATTTTCTCGCCTGGTTCGGCTTGCGCCAGCGCATCCTGATCCCGCCGGAGCTGGCCGAGACGCCGCTGCGCGTCGACGGCGCCGCCGCGGCGCGCTACGAACGTTCGGGGCTCGATGCCGAACAATGCCGGCAGATCGCCGCCGAATTGACGCGGTTGATGACCAACGAGCACCTCTACGCCGACGGCAGCTTCGATCTGCAAGCGCTGAGCCGGCGCAGCGGTTGGCCGCCGAACTACATTTCGCAGGCGCTCAACCAGGGCATGGGGCGCAATTTCTTTGAATTCGTCAACGGTTTCCGCGTCGTCGCGGCCGAGACCTGCCTGGCCGATCCGGGGGACGCGCGCACGATCCTCGACATCGCCCTCGCTTGCGGCTTCGGCAGCAAGTCGACCTTCAACACGGTGTTCAAACGCATCAACGGCTCGACGCCGAGCGAGTTCCGCCGCGCGCGCATGATGCCGGCGCCTGCGTCGACCGCCTGAACCGGCATCGAAAACGTCCGATCCGGCCCGTTCGGACGATCCGCCGCACGATTTTCGCTTCGATACGCCCGGATTGCGGCGGCGGAGGACCGAGCGCGTTGTTCGGACTTCGTGTTTTTTCGCATCCGCATCGGCGGCGCGTGCGAGCGGAACGCCGACTGCGCCGATCCGATCCGCGCCGACCGCATTCCAGGCCAAAAATCGTATTGATGGAAAGCGGCTTGCGCAGCCCCCGTTTCATGTCCCGTCTATTCGAAGGAGATCGACGATGTTTCTGCGTCACGTCCTGATTTGGCCGACCCTGCTGCTTTCCGCCCTCGCCTTCGCCGGCGCGCCCGCGAATCCGGTCGATTTCCAGTGGGGCGTGAAGATTCCGCTGCGCGACGGGGTCAAGCTCAACGCGACGCTGTACCGGCCGCACGAACAGAAAGACGCGCTGCCCTGCGTCTTCACCCTGACGCCCTACATCTCGCAGACTTATCACGAACGCGGTATCTACTTCGCCGCGCACGGCTACGTGTTCCTTACGATCGACGTGCGCGGCCGCGGCAATTCCGAGGGCGAGTTCACGCCGCTCCTGCAGGAAGCGAAGGACGGCCACGACATCGTCGAATACCTCGCCGCACAGCCGTACTGCAACGGCAAGATCACGATGTGGGGCGGCTCCTACGCCGGCTACGACCAGTGGGCGACGGCGAAGGAATTTCCACCGCATCTGGCGACGATCGTGCCGGTCGCCGCACCGCGCCCGAACGTCGATTTCCCGTTCCTGCAGAACGTCTACTACGCCTACGACATGCAATGGCTGACGCTGACGAGCGGCCACACCTCGCAGCAAAACATGTTCGCCGACTGGGGCTTCTGGGCCAGACAGTTCGACAAGCTCTACACGGGCCATCAGCCGTTCAAGAACCTCGACGCGATCGTCGGCAATCCCTCGCCGATCTTCCAGACCTGGGTCGCGCATCCACAGCCGGACGCCTACTGGGACGGCTACAGCCCGACCCCGCAACAGTTCGCGAAGATCGACCTGCCGATCCTTTCGATCACCGGCCAGTACGACGACGACCAACCCGGCGCACTGTCGTTCTATCGCGACCACTACCGCCACGGCTCGGAGGCGGCGAAGGCGCGGCACTATCTGCTCATCGGCCCCTGGGACCACGGCGGCACGCGCACGCCGAAGGCCGATGTCGGCGGACTCAAGTTCGGCCCCGCCAGCCTGGTCGACATGAACAAGCTGCACACCGACTGGTTCGACTGGACGCTGAAGGGCGGCGGCAAACCGGAATTCCTCAAGGACAAGGTGACTTACTACGTGCTCGGCGACGGCGCCGAAGACTGGCGCTACGCCCCGTCGCTCGAAGCGATCACGGCCGAGTCGCGGCCGATGTTCCTGTCCTCCGGGGGCGCGGCCAACGACGTCTATGCCTCGGGCCGGATGGATGCGGCCAAGTCGACGTCGGGCGGCGCGCCGGACCGCTATGTCTACGATCCGCTCGATACGACGTTCACCGCCTGGGACGGCTGGGCCGACGACAACGCGGGCCTGGTCTCGCAGAACGGCCTGCTCGAGGCGAGCGGCAAGATCCTCGTCTATCACACCGCCCCGCTCGCCCAGGACACCGAGCTTGCCGGCTTCCCGAAGCTCAGCGTCTGGCTCGCGCTCGATCAGCCCGACACCGACTTCATCGCGGTCGTCTACGAAATTCGTCCCGACGGCAGCAGCATCCAGCTCGGTTCGAACATCCTGCGCGCACGCTACCGCAAGAGCCTGCGCGAGCCGGCCCCGGTCAAGGCCGGTTCGATCGAACGCTACGACTTCGACGCGTTCCCGTTCATCGCGCGCCGCATCGGCAAGGGCAGCCGCCTGCGCCTGGCGTTCGGCCCGCTCAATTCGAAGCACTTCGAGAAGAACTACAACACCGGCGGCACGATCGCCGAGGAATCCGGCAAGGATGCGCGCAAGGTCACCGTGACGCTCTACCACGATGCCGCGCATCCGAGCGCGCTGTATCTGCCGATCGCGGCAGCGAAGAAATAAGTCCTTTTGCGCAAGGAGAAATTCCATGTTCATGCGATCCGCCCTCGCCTGGGCGCTGCTGTCCTCGTCCCTGGCTTTTGCCGCGACGGCGAAGACGGACCAAGACGGCCCGATCGACCTGCAATGGGGCGTCAAGATTCCGCTGCGCGACGGCGTCAAGCTCAACGCGACCCTGTATCGCCCGCACGATCAGAAAGAGCCTCTGCCGTGCATTCTCACGCTGACGCCTTACGTTGCGCAGCGCTTCCACGATTTGGGCACGTACTTCGCCGCGCACGGCTACGTGTTCGCCGGAGTCGATTCGCGCGGACGCGGCAATTCCGAAGGTGAGTTCACGCCGCTGCTGCAGGAAGCCAAGGACGGACCGGACGTCGTCGAATGGCTGGCGAAGCAGCCGTACTGCAACGGCAAAATCACGATGTGGGGCGGCTCCTACGGCGGCTACGACCAATGGGCGACGGCGAAGGAAAAGCCGCCGCACCTGGCGACGATCGTGCCCGTCGCTTCGCCCAAGCCCGGCGTCGAGTTCCCGCCGAACACCGGCGGCATCAACTGGGTCTACGACATCATGTGGGTCACGTTGACCAGCGGACGCACGGCCCAGGACACCTTCTTCAGCGACATGAGCCTGTGGTCGGCGAAAGCCCAGGAATGGTTCACGGGCCACCGCCCGTTCAAGCAGCTCGACGCGATCGTCGGCAATCCCTCGCCGATATTCCAAACCTGGGCCGCGCACCCATTGCACGATCCGTACTGGGACCGGTACGTGCCCACGCCGCAGCAGTATGCCGCCATCGACCTGCCGATCCTGACGATCACCGGCCAGTACGACGGCGACCAGCCCGGCGCACTCTCGTTCTATCGCGAACATCTGGCGCATGCATCGGCCGAGGCGCGCGCGAAGCATTATCTGGTGATCGGACCGTGGGACCACTTCGGCACGCGCAAGCCGACGCTCGACTACGCGGGGCTCAAATTCGGCCCGGCCAGCCTCGTCGACGTGAAGAAGCTGCACAAGGACTGGTACGACTGGACGCTGAAAGGCGGCGCCAGGCCGGAGTTCCTCAAGAACAAAGTCGCCTACTACGTGCTCGGCGACGGCGCCGAGGAGTGGCGCTATGCGGACACGCTGCAGGCGATCACGGCCGAGTCGCGAACGATGTATCTCGGCTCGGAGGGCGGCCGCGCCAACGACGTGCTCGCATCCGGACACATGACAGCGGCCAGACCGGCCGCCGGCGGCCAGCCCGACCGCTATGTTTATGATCCGCTCGACACGCAATTCGCGGCATGGGACGGCATCATGGACTTCGACGACGGCATGACCAACCAGAGCGGCCTGCTCGCCGCCGCCGGCAAGATTCTCGTCTATCACAGCGCACCGTTCGCGCAGGATACGGAACTGGCCGGCTTCCCGAAGTTCAGCGCGTGGATCGCGATCGACCGGCCCGATACCGACTTCGGCGTCTTTCTCTACGAGATCCGTCCCGATGGCGGCAGCATCCTGCTCGGCATGGATGCGCTGCGCGCGCGCTATCGCAAAAGCCGGCGTGAACCGGAGCTGGTCAAACCCGGCGCGATCGAACGCTACGATTTCAACGGCCTGGCGTTCATCGCGCGCCGCATCGGCAAAGGCAGCCGCCTGCGCCTCGCCGTCGGCCCGATGAATTCGAAGTGGTTCGAGAAAAACTACAACAGCGGCGGCGTGGTCGCCGAAGAGTCCGGCAAGGACGCGCGCACGGCGACGGTGACGCTCTATCACGACGCCGCCCATCCGAGCGCGCTCTACCTGCCGATCGCCGCTTCCGCATCGGCCCCGATCGAAAAGAGCCAATGACCGCAACGGTTCTTTTCGCCCTCCTGCTGGCGCTCGGCGGCGTTTCGGCCGGCGCATCCGAAACCCAGATCGACGAAGCGAAGCCGATCGATTTCCGATGGGGCGTGAAGATTCCGCTGCGCGACGGGGTCGAACTCAGCGCGACGCTGTATCGTCCCAGCGCGCAAACGCAACCGCTGCCCTGCATCTTCACCCTCGACCCGTACGTCGCCGACGGCTTCCACGAACAGGCGATTTATTTCGCCGGCCGCGGCTACGTGTTTCTCACCGTCGACGCGCGCGGGCGCGGCAATTCCGAAGGCGAGTTCGCGCCGCTGCTGCAGGAGGCGAAGGACGGCCGCGACGTCGTCGAGTGGCTGGCCGCGCAGAACTACTGCAACGGCAGGATCGCGATGCACGGCGGTTCGTACCTCGGCTATGCGCAATGGGCCACCGCCAAGGAATTCCCGCCGCATCTGGCGACGATCGTGCCGGTCGCTTCGCCGCGTCCGGGTTTCGATTTTCCGCTGCACAACAACATCGCCTTCCCGTACGACGTCCAGTGGCTCGTCCTCACCGGTGGACGCGACGTGCAGTCCGCCATCTACAGCGACCGCGAGTTCTGGAACGGACAGTTCGGCCGGTGGTATTTGTCGCATCGTCCGTTCAAGCAGCTCGATGCGCTCGTCGGCTACCCGTCGCCGATCTTTCAGACTTGGATTTCACACCCGCAGATCGATGCGTATTGGGACGCCTACAGTGCCACGCCCTCGCAGTTCGCGAAGATCGACCTGCCGATCCTGACGATCACCGGCCAATACGACGCCGACCAGCTCGGCGCGCTTTCCTACTATCGCGAGCATCGCGCGCAAGCCGCGGCATCGGCGCGCGCGCGGCATTATCTCGTCATCGGGCCGTGGGATCACTTCGGCACCCATGCGCCGACGGCCGCGTACGGCGGCGTCCGCTTCGGCCCGGCCAGCGTCGTCGACATGAACCGGCTGCACCGCGACTGGTACGACTGGACGCTCAAGGGCGCGCCGGCGCCGGAGTTCCTCAAGAAGAACGTCGCCTACTACATGCTCGGCGACGGCGCGCAGGACTGGCGCTACGCCGATTCGCTCGACGCGATCACGGCACGGTCGCAGCCGTGGTATCTGGCTTCGGCGGATGGCCGCGCCGACGATGTATTCGCTTCGGGATCGCTGTCCGCCCGGCCCTCGGCCCCCGCCGCCGGCCCGGACCGCTTTGTCTACGATCCGCTGGATACGCGTTCTTTCTTCTCGATCCGCGACGCCTACCGTGCGGGAGACCGCGGCCTGATCGACCAGAGCGGCCTGCTCGACGCCTCCGGCAGAATGCTCGTCTATCATTCGCCCGCATTCGGCGAAGACACCGAACTCGCCGGCTTCGTCACGTTCAGCGCCTGGATCGCGCTCGATCAGCGCGATACGGACCTTTCCGCCTTCGTCTACGAACTGAAGCCGGACGGCGGCAGCGTCCTGCTCGCCTTCGATGTGATGCGGGCGCGCTATCGCAGGAGCCTGCGCGAACCTGCGCTGGTCGTGCCGGGCGTCGTCGAACGCTACGACTTCGACCGCTTCAATTTCATCGCGCGGCGCATCGGCAAAGGCAGCCGTCTGCGTCTCGTCGTCGGGCCGGTGAATTCGCGCAATATGGAGAAGAACTACAATGCCGGCGGCGTGGTCGCGGAGGAATCGGGCAGGGATGCGCGCACGGTGACGGTGAGGCTCTATCACGACGCGGCGCATCCGAGCGCACTGTATCTGCCGATCGCGCGGCCGGCGGCCAAAGCGGGCGAAGGCTAGGCCGTGTCTGTCCCCAGATAGACCTCGACGCGATGCACGCCGGAGCTGGCGTCGAGGACGATCGAATCGTCGGACTGCACGACGCCGTCGAGCACCACGGTGCCCGGCGGTTTCGACGCGTCGCGCTGGATGTGGATCGCATAGGTCGCATCGAAGTGGCGATAGGCGACGTCGGCACCGGGCCAGGCCGCGGGCAATCGCGGCGCGATGCGCAGGCGCGGACCTTCGCGGGTCAGGCCCATGAAGGTTTCGAGCAGCAGGCGGTACATCCAGCCCGCCGAACCGGTATACCAGGTCCACCCCGCGCGGCCGCGATGCGCGCCGTCCGCGTAGACGTCGCCGGCGACGACGTAGGGTTCGCCTTTGTATACTTCTGCACTTTCTTCGTCGGCGGCGTGGCGCAGCGGATTGATCAGGTCGAACAGCTCCCAGGCACGCTCGACGCGGCCGGCACGGGCGAAGGCCATCACCGCCCACACCGCGGCGTGCGTGTATTGGCCGCCGTTCTCGCGCACGCCGGGCGGATAGCCGGCGATGTAGCCCGGATCGGGGGCGGCCGGCTCCTCCGGCGGCCGGCTCCTCCCGCCTTCGGCGGTCGATCTTTCGAACGGCGGGTGCAGCAGGCGCACCAGCTTCGCCGCCTCGTCGACCAGCTGCGCGTCGAGCGCGCCGAGCGCCGTCGCCGCACGATCGGCGGAGGCGGCGCCGGACAGCACCGCCCAGCTCTGCGCGACCGAATCGATCCGGCACTGCGCATTGTTCTTCGAGCCCAGCGGCGTGCCGTCGTCGAACCAGGCGCGGCGGTACCAGCCGCCGTCCCACGCATGCTGTTCGATCTGCGCACGCAATTCGCGCGCGTGGCGTGCGCAGCGCGCGGCGAAGATATCGTCGCCGCGCAAGGCGGCAACTTCGCCGAATTCCATCAGCACGTGATGGAGGAAGAATCCGAGCCAGACGCTTTCGCCGCGGCCTTCGATGCCGACCGCGCTGAATCCGTCGTTCCAATCGCCGCTGCCGATCCGCGGCAGGCCGTGCGCGGTGCCTTTGCTGCCGGCGCCCAGCGCATGCTCGATCGCGCGCACGCAATGCTGGTAAAGGTCGGACGCCTCGTTCGAGCGCAACGGCAGATCGTAGTAGGACTCTTCGCCCGCGTTGAGCGGCCGTCCTTCGAGATAATGGCTGCGCTCGGCGAGCACGTCGTAGTCGCCGCTCGTGCGCACGTAGCGCGCCACCGCGAGCGGCAGCCACAGGTAGTCGTCCGAGCAGCGCGTGCGCACGCCGCGGCCGCCGGGCGGATGCCACCAGTGCTGCACGTCGCCTTCGCGGAACTGGCGCTGCGCGGCGAGCAGGATCTGTTCGCGCAGCAGGGCGGGCTCGGCGTGGACCAGGGCCATCGCGTCCTGCAGCTGGTCGCGGAAACCGAACGCGCCGCCGGACTGATGCAGGCCGCTGCGCGCCCACAGCCGGCAGGCGATCGTCTGGTACGCCAGCCAGCCGTTGGCGAGCAGATTGAAACCGGCGTCCGGCGTGGTCACGACGACATTGCCGGTGAGGCGCTGCCACTTCGCGACGACCGCCTCGAACGAAGCGCGCGCCGACCCGGAACGGCGGAAGCGCGCGATCAGGCTTTCCGCTTCTTCGGCATTGCGCGCCGCGCCGAGACGGAAGATCACTTCGCGCGATTCGCCGTCGGCGAGTTCGAGCGGGACCTGGATCGCCGCGCAGGGATCGAGGCAGGCGCCGACGCGGCCCGACAGGCTTGCCCGCTGCATCGCCGCGGGCGAGCCCGGATGGCCGTTGCGGCCGATGAATTCGCTGCGGTCGCCGGTCACCGTGCGCTGCGCGTGCTCGACGTCGAAGAAGGCCACGCGATCGGCGAATTCCGCGTTCCAGGTATTGCGCGCGACCACGGCGCCGCCCGCGTCGAGCCAGCTCGTCACGTGCTGCGCGGTCTTTGCCGGAAGGTCGCCGAGTACCCATTCGACATAACCGGTGACCGTGAGCCGGCGTGCCCGGCCCGAATCGTTGCGCAGACGCAGGACGAAGAATTTCACCGGCGCCTCGCCGTCGACGTGCACGCGCAGTTCGCTGGCGATGCCGTCCTCGACGTGTTCGAACTGGCTGTAGCCGAAGCCGTGGCGGGTGAGATAACGGCCACGGCCGCACGCCGGCGCCGGTGCCGGCGACCAGTACGCACCCGACTCTTCGTCGCGCAGATAGAACGCCTCGCCGCCCGCGTCGGTCACGGCGTCTCCGGACCAGGGCGTGAGCCGATACTCGTGCGCGTTGTCGAAGAACGTGTAACCGCAGCCCGACTCGGTGACGACGCTGCCGAAATGCGGATTCGCGAGCACGTTCGCCCAGGGCAGGGGCGTGCGCTTGTTTGCTTCGCTCACGATCACGTACTCGCGTCCGCCGCGCGCGAAGCCGCCGTAGCCGTTGAACATCTCGAGCTTCGGTATCGAGGTCTGGCGCGCGTCGGTGCCTTCCGCCCGGCGCGTCGCGACGAATTTCCGCACGGCGGTTTCCGCCGCCGCCTTCGCGTCTTTCAACTGCTCGGAGAAACTGCCGGCGCCGCCGCTCAGCACCACGCGCGCGACCGCAAGCAACTGCACGCGGTCCTCGTGCGGAATCTGCGCGCTCGCGCGGATGAAAACGCCGCCCGGCCGGTCGATCATCGCGCCCTCGCCGATCGCGGCGACCGCGCCGTAGATCGCGTCGTTGACTTCCTGGCGATAGCCGCCGCGTTCTTCGTTGAGCACGACCAGGTCGAAGCTCAGTCCTTTCGTTCGGCAGTAGCGCTGTGCGGCGGCCGCCTGGCGCACGAGCGCGAGCTTCTCGACGTCTTCGATCAGCACGAGCGCGATCGGCAGGTCGCCCGATATGCCGTGCGCCCACAGACCGTTCTGGCTCAAGCGGTTGCTGGCGGCGGCCTCGGCCTGCGCGCGCCGCGCGGGATCGGCGTAGAGGATCGCCGAGGCCAGGCGCGAATAGAGCTGCGCCTCGCTCTCGCCGACATTGATCTGGCCCAGCAGCATGCGGTTGTGCGTGGTCGAGATCGCCAGGGCGCGGTCGGCGAACGCGCGGTCTCGGTACTTGTCGGAAAGCGCGTGCACGGCGTCGCGGCTCTCGCCCGCGCCGGTGACGAGATCGACGACGAGGCTGCCTT
This sequence comes from uncultured bacterium, assembly GCA_966424745.1. Taxonomy (GTDB): domain Bacteria; phylum Pseudomonadota; class Gammaproteobacteria; order Xanthomonadales; family Rhodanobacteraceae; genus Rudaea. Next base: position 23,944 of record CBJLOV010000011.1, on the reverse strand, counting down.
CGGCCGGCAGGATCACGCGCAGGCGAATCGCCGCGATCGGATCGAGCACCTCGCCCGCCGTGTTCGACAACGCGCCGGCGCGGCGCATCGCCGCCGGATCGTGCGCGCCGTTGCCGCGGCCGAGAAAACGCGCACGGTCGGTTTCGAACGACGTCTCGACCGATGCCGCGGCACGGTCCGCCTCCTCGCGCACGCAGAACTGGTGCATCAGCCAGGGCTGTGCGTCGCCGGCCAGGCGCGGGCGGCGCGTGGCGAGGATCGCCGAATGCGCATGCAGGATTTCGGTTCGCACGAACAGATTGTTGAATGCCGGGTGCAGCGCATCGGCCGCCCCCGTGTTGAGCACCACCTCGGCGTAGCTGGTCAGCTCCAGCGCACGCGCATTGCGCGCACGATTGGTCAAGCGCAGGCGGCGCAATTCGACGTCGTCTTCGGGCGACACGACGATCTGCACGCGCACCTCGAGTTCGTCCACGGCCAGGCGCTGTTCGATGCGCGCGTCGTCGAACACGGTTTCGCGGGCTTCGACCGCGTCCGCGGCGGCGGCCGCAAGCGTGCTCCAGACCTTGCCGCTGTCGAGGTCGCGGATGCCGATCCAGGTGCCCCAGCAATCGCGCGTCGGGTCTTCGCGCCAGCGCGTGAGATCGAGATCGCGCCAGCGGCTGTAGCCGCCGCCGTTGTGCGTCAGCATCAAGCGATAGCTGCCGTTGCTCAGCAACTGCACGGCGGGGCGCGCCGGCGCGTTGGCCTGCGTGTAGCGGCGCTGCGGCGCCGTCACAGCTTCCTCCTCGATGCGCGCGTCGAGCGCGGCGACGGCGACGGGCGCCAGCGCGACGTCGCGCGGCATCCGTTCCTGCAGCAGCAGCAGGGTGGCGGCAAGTTCGGCATCGGCGGCGAAGCGGCGCTGCATCGGCGCGGCGTTGAGGCATTCGTCGAAAGCAACGAGGCTCATGCCCTGGTGATGCGCCATGTACTCGCGCACGACGCCGACAGCTTCGCCCGCCGGCAGATGCGCCGGGGTGAAATCGATGGCCTCGTAGTAGCCCCACTGCGACCACCAGCCGCGCGCCGCGATCTCGGCGAGATTGTCCGCCGCCGCCGCGGGCGCGGCGAGCAGGGCCAGCGCGCTCGCGTACGGCGCGATCACGCGGTCCTGCGACAGGCCGCGCTGCAGGCCCAGGCCCGGCGCGCCGAACGCGCGGTAGTGATAGTTCTGCCCGGCATCGGTGAGGAAGTAGCCGGACTCGGAGATGCCCCAGGGCAGGCCGTGCTCGCGGCCCCAGGCGATCTGGCGCGCGACCGCGACGCGCGCCGATTCGGCGATCAGGCTGTCCGGCCAGGCCGGCATCACGAGCTGCGGCATCAGGTACTCGAACATCGAGCCGCTCCACGAGAGCAGCACCTGGCCCTCGTCCACCCGGGTCTGCACGCGGCCGAGCGCGAACCAGCCGTCCTGCGGAATTTGTCCCTGAGCGACGGCGAGGTAGACCGCGAGACGCGCCTCGGAGGCGAGCAGGTCGTAGTAACCCGCGTCGCGGCGTCCTTCGCTGACGTTGTAGCCGATCGCGAACTGCTCGCGCGCCGGATCGAAGAGGAAAGCGAAGTCCACGCTCGCGAAATCGGCGCAGAGCGCGCCGAGTGCTTCGAGTTCGCGCATGCAGGCCTGCGCCAGGTCCCGCGCCGCGGGCGAGATCGACTTCGCAGCGGCCAGGGCGGCCAGACTCGGCATCGGCGATTCGGTGTGGATCGCCTCGGCGTCGCGGGCGACCGCTGCCGGTATCGATACGTCGCCGACGAAGTCTTCGACGTCGGCCAGGCACATCGCGGTCTGGCGCAGCAGCTTTTCGCTCCATTCGCGCACGACCGGCTCGTCGTTCGCCAGCGCGGCGTGCAGGGCCTGCGCGCGCAGAAACAGCTCGTGCAGCGCATTGCGCGTCGGGGTGATCGGCAGATCGGGCGGCAGCTGCCGTGCGGCGGCGAGCGCGTCGGCGAACGGGCGCCACAGGTCGTCCGCCGCGTTGGCGCGCAGCGCACGCAGCACGGCGAACGTGTCGCCCAGGCCGGCGAACGCCTGCGCGCCGACGATCGGCGCGCGCAGGCACTCGAACAGGCCCTGTCGCAGCGTGAGCAGGTGGCCGACGAAGTTGCCGCTGTCGACGGTGGATACGTACATCGGCTGCAGCGGCTTCAGCGTCTCCGTGTCGTACCAGTTGTAGATATGGCCACGATAGCGCTCCAGCTTCTGCAGGGTGTCGAACGTGCGCCGCGTCGCCGCGATCAGGCTGCGCAGCGAAACGTAGCCGAGGTCGTACGCGGCGAGGTTCGCCAGCATGCCCATGCCGATGTTCGTCGACGAGGTACGGTGCATGATCTTGACCGACGGATACTCCTGGAAATGATCCGGCGGCAGCCAATTGTCCTCGGCGCTCACGAATCGTTCGAACCAGGCCCAGGTGCGGCGCGCGGCCTGACGCAGAAAACGGGTCTGCGCGGCATTGAGCGGCTGCGTTTCGCGCGGCGGCACGCGGGCGGTCCATGCCACGATGGCCGGCGCGAAAAACCAGGCGACGAGCCACGGCGCCGCGATACCGAGCACGTCGGCACGAAACAGGACCAGCGCCGCCGCGACGGCGAGCGCCGCGATCGGCGCCGCTTTCATTTCGGACCACGCCGCCATTCCGCCTTCCGCGCGCGTGCGCTGGGTGACGATGCTCGAAGCGATCCATTGCAGCAGACGGCGCTTCGACACGTGCACGCGCCAGCCGGTGCGCAGAATCATGCTCGCGTTCTGCAACGCCTCGAACGGCAGGCAGATCAGACGAAACGCGACGCGCGCGACCGCGGCGGCCGCGCCGCGCAGTACGCTGCCGACATGGCGGGCGAGCCCGTTGCCCGGCGGATGCGGCAGTGCGATCGCGGCGTCGACCGCGACCGGCAGCAGCATCGCGGCGAGCACGAACAGCGTCCATGCGAGGGGATGCGGCAGCGCGAACCAGGCGAGCAGCAGCAGCGCGAACGACGCGGGAGGCAGCACGCTGCGGCGCAGGTTGTCGAAGATCTTCCAGCGCGACAGCCACGACAGCGGATTGCGCTCGCGCCGCCCCTGCGCCATCGGCACCGAGGGAAACAGCCACGCGGCGATCTGCCAGTCGCCGCGGATCCAGCGTGCGCGGCGCTGTGCATCGACGCGGTAGCTTTGCGGGTATTCCTCGTACAGCTCGATATCGGCGGTCAGGCCCGCGCGCGCATAGCAGCCTTCGAGCAGATCGTGGGACAGAATGCGGTTGTCCGGAAATCTTCCGGCCGCCCCGCCCGCCACGCCGGCGTCGAGGGTGCGCTCGAACGCTTCGACCTCATAGATGCCCTTGCCGATGAACGAGCCCTGCCCGAACAGGTCCTGGTAGAGATCGGACACGGCGAGCGTGTACGGATCGAGGCCGGCGTCGCCGCCGAACAGCGCCGCGTAGCGCGTGCTGCCCGCGGACGGCAGGAGGTTGCCGATGCGCGGCTGCAGGATCGCATAGCCCGAGTCGACGCGGCGCCCGTCCGCGGCGAGGTCCGGGCGGTTGAGCGGATGCGCCATCGTCTCGATGAGCCGGCGCGCAGCGTCGCTCGGCAGGCGCGTGTCGACGTCGAGCGTGATCACGTAGCGCACGCCGTTGAGCGCCGCGCGGTCGCCGACGATGCAGGAGAACGCCGCGGCGTCGCCGCGGCGCAGCAGCGCATTGAGATCGCCGAGCTTGCCGCGCTTGCGCTCGCGTCCCATCCAGCACTGTTCGCTGTCGTTCCAGACGCGCGGGCGGTGCAGCAGGAGGAAATGCGCCTTCGGGTGACGCCGGTTCAAAGCCTGGATCGCGTCGGCCGCGGCATCGAGGATCGCGGCGTCGCCCGCAAGTTCGGCCTCGTCCGCGTCGGCGAAATCGCTGAGCAGGGCGAAACCCAGGCCCGCTTCGCGATTGGCGAGATGGCGCAATTCGAGCTGGTCGGCCAGAGTGCGCGCTTCGCCGGTGCTGCCGAGCAGGCAGGGCACGACGACGAGGGTGCGCGCTTCGACCGGAATTCCGCCGCGGAAATCCATGCGCGGCAACGGCCGCGGCGACACCGCGGCGAGCGCGAGACGGTCGACGAGCCAGATCGCCGGATGGCTGATCGCGACCGCACCGCAGAACGTCGCAAGCAGGCGCAGCCAGACGGGCAGGTCGGCCGCCCACAACGGCCGCAGCACCGGTGCCGCCATGGCCAGACCGAGGGTGACGACGGCGCCGAAGTAGACGAGGAACGGCAGGCCGCCGCTGCGCCAGGTCTCGAGCGCGCGAGCGACGGCGCCCGCACCGCAGCGGCGCATCAGCTGCGCGCGGCCCGCGCCGACCAGGTGGTAGCCGACGTGCGCGGCGGTTTGCTGGTCCGCCGCCGCCGCCGCTTCGCGCGCGCATTCGAGCGCGGCCTGCGCGATCTCGATTTCGCTGCGTGCGCCGAGCCGCGCGTAGCGTTCGACCGCGTGGCGGTAGGCGTCGCGGGTGGCGAAGTCCATGCGCGTATAGACGCCGGCCGGATCCTGGCCGAGCACCCGGTCGACGGCGCTCGTCGTCTCAACGAACTCGTGCCAGTCGAGCGCATCGAGCAGGCGCAGGCTCGCGATCGAATTGTCGATCGTGACGCGGTCGAGCGCGCGTTCGTGATGCGAGGTCTGCACGAGCTGGGTGATCGACAGGCCGGATTCGGCAAGACGCTGCTCGATCCACGTCAGCGGCAGGTTGAGCGCCGCGCCCGAGCCGTGCAGGCTGCGCGCCATCTCGGCGACGAAAGCCTGGGTCAACGGCGGCTCGCTGCGCGCCATGTCGGCGACGACGAGGATGAGGTTTTTCGGATCGCGCTGCGCGGTGTCGAGCATCTGCTGCGCCCAGCGTGCGGCGAGGCGGCTTTGGGCGAGCCCGCGGCGCACGCGCGCGGCGGCGCGGCCGAGATTCTCGATCAGTGCGGCGCGCAGCATGATCGGAATCGCCCATAACTCGCCGAGGCTCAGCGGTGCGCGCTCCTGGTAGGCGCGCACGAAGCGCGCGATCGAATCCTGGTCGACGCGGCCGTCGCCGTGCGAAATCGCGTCGAGGGCCAGGTCGTACACGCGCGGCATGCCCGCGCTCGCGCCGCGCGTCAGCAACGGCAGTTCCGCGCTGTAGCCGCGCGGCAAATGCGCGCGCGTCTTGCGCCCCTGCTCGTGGATCACGTAGAGATGGTCGAGCAGCCATTCGCCGGCCGGTGTGATGCGATGCTTGTCGACGATCGCCGCGGCGAGTTCGCGGCAGGTGTCGTCGATCAGAATTTCGTTGTGGCGCAGGCGTTCGAGCAATTGCACGTCGCGGCTGCGTCCGCGTCGCCATTCGTGTTCGCCGGCGAGTTCGTGACCGCGTTCGGCCATCTGCGCCGCGGTCAGCAGTTCCGCGCGCAACGGCGCCTCGCTGAGCCGCGCGTGGGTGCGACGCTTGCCCGGCTTGCGCGGCGCGAAAGCCGCGCCCAGCGGCAGCCCGAGCCGCCGCATCGCGGGCAAAATCAAGCGGCCGAGTTTTCGCTTCGCACGCCTCGAGTCCAAGCTTCGCCCTCGTTGTTGCGACGGCCGCGCACAGGTGCAAGCCGTCTCACTCATCCCCCGTATGAGTGTGGAAAGTCCAGGCTGCTGCGTGCGAGAAGAAGTCGCACGCGTCTGTTGCGGACATGCGTGCCCGCGCAACCTGCATGAACGTTTGGTATAGCCGAGCGATGCGAAAAAAAACGTAAAAGGCGCTGCGCTACGATTCAGGAATCGATGCAACGCCGCAAGCTTCAATCCGCCAACAGCAGGTTGGTGAACGGCCTGCGGTTCTTCCAGCGATAACCCGCGAAATCGCGCGCATCCGTGGAAAGAATGCGGCCATCGCCGAGTTCTTCGGCGAGAACGACGAGCGACGCATCGGCCAAATCCATGGGCAGATCGGCGTAGCGGCGCATCAGCGTTTCGATGCGCGCCAATGCATCATCGGGCAGGTCGGCGACGAGGGCGGCGCCGCGCGCGATGTCACCGATGAATGCCGTGGCTTGCGTCGGATTGACGCGATGCGCAAGCAAATGCACGACTTCGGTCAGCACCGGCCAAGTCGTGATGAAACCTTCTGCGGAGTACCTTTGTGCAGCGCGGACGGCGTGCTCGTGGTGGCGGTCCCTGCGGTTGCCGAGCGCTATCCAGAAACCCGAATCCGCAAGAATCACTTGGCGGCGCCTTTGCGTGGCTTGTTCCGTTTCGTTGTTTTCTTCGCACCGTACGCCGACGCTTCGGGCTCGTGGACCCCGAGCGGGAATTTATCTTCGAGCGCCTCGCTCAGGTAATCCTTGTAGCGGCTCGACAAATCGGCGGCGGCGTCGAAACCGCCGATGTAGCCGGAGGCCTGCAGCAGTTTGAATGCGTCCGGACGCGCCTTGGCATGCCGCATATAGTATTCGCGCAACGCGTCGCGCACGACGTCGGAGGCGGCGCGCGCACCTTCTCCTTGCGTCAACTCGATGAAGCGCCGCGCATCTTCGCCGGTCAGGCGCGCATTGATGCGAATGGCTGCGGCAGTCATGGCAATGCTCTGATTTTACTTGTCATAAGTGTATGACAATCGGCGAGGGAGGTGCAAGATTTGAGGGCTGAGGGCTGAGGGCTGAGGGCGAGAAAGCTTGCGGCCAAACGTTTTTGATCTTCCGCCCCCGGCCTCGGCCTTTCTCAATCAACCCGGCAGAACGCCGCCTTCAAATAGCGCGATTCCTGCACGTGCGCGAGCCAGGGATGGTCCGGACCGGCGCCGGAGACTTTGATCACCTGCACCGTGCGGTTCGCGTAGAACGCCGCGCGGCGCAGCATGTCGAGGAACTGCTCCTCGCTGACCAGGCCGGTGCACGAGCAGGTGAGGAAGATGCCGCCCGGCTTGACCGCGCCGAGGGCAAGCTTGTTCATGTCGAGGTATTTCTTCAGCGCCGGGATCACCTGTTCGCGATCGCGCGTCATCTTCGCCGGATCGAGAATCACCACGTCGAACTTCTTCGCCGGATTGGCGGCGACGTCGCGCAGCCAGGCGAAGATGTCGGCCTGGATGAATTTCACCTTGGCCTTGTTGAGGCGCGCGTTCTGCTCGGCGATGCCGAGGATTTCCTCGTCGAGATCGATGCCGACGACTTCCTCCGCGCCGCCGCGCGCCTTGGCGTAGATGCCGAAGCCGCCCGAATTGCAGCACAGGTCGAGCACGCGCTTGCCGGCGCAGAACTCGGAGAGGAACAGGCGGTTGTCGCGCTGGTCGGCGAAGAAGCCGGTCTTGTGCTTGCTGCCCGGTGCGGCGTGGAACTGCACGCCGTGCTCGTGGATGACGGTCGGCTTCGGCGGCGGCGGCGCGGTCCAGTCGAAGCTTTCCTGCTTCTGCACGTGCTCCTCGGCGAACGCGTAGATTTCCGCTTCGGGAAAGTGCTGCAACAGCACGCGCTTGATCAGGTCGCGCTGCTTGAACATGCCGGCGGAAAAATATTCGACGACGAGCGTGTTCGCGAACCGATCGACGACCAGGCCCGACAGGCCGTCGCCTTCGGAATGGACGACGCGATACGCGTCGGTCACCGCGTCGAGCTTGAGCACGTCGCGGCGCAGGCGTATCGCCGCGTCGATCTTGCGCGCGAAGAAGTCCTCGTCGACCGCTTCGTCCGGATCGGCGGTGAGCACGCGCAGGGCGATGCGCGAGTGGCCGTTGTAGAAGCCGCGGCCGGCGAACACGCCATCGCGGTCGACGATGTCGACGACCGTGCCGGGCTTGGGCCGCGGATCGGGTTTCTCGACCATCTTCTGGAAAATCCACGGATGGTTGGAGCGGCGCTCGATCTTGAGGCGGACGAGAGGATTGGCGTTTTGCGTGGAATTCATCGCGACATGATAAGGCATGCGCCGCGATCGCCGGCGTCCGGGTCAATCGAGTGCGCGCCGATAGCGCGTCTCGTCCACGTCGACACCCCAAACCGTGTCCTTGCGCGCCGTACCGTCGGCCGCCCAGCCGTCGCCGAGGTAGAAGCGCTCGCCGCGCCGGTTTCCGGCGAGCAGCCAGAGCACCGCCTCGCGGAAGCCCCGCTCGCGCAAACGCGTCCGCGCCGCCGCAACCAGCGCCCTGCCGACGCCGCGCCCCCACCAGTCCGGGTCGACGTAGAGCGCGCAGAGTTCACCGAGCGCCCGGGTGCCGGCATCGAGCGCCGGCATCGTCGTCGCGAATCCGCGGACGGCGCCGTTCTCCACGACGACGAGGGTCGCCGGCTTCGACGGATCGCCGCCGGCGAAGTCGTAGCGCCGCGCCCGCTCTTCCGCGCGCAGGCCATCGAGGTATTCCTGCGGCAGCAGACCGCGATAGCCGACCTGCCAGGCGCGCACGTGCACGCGGGCAACGCCCAGCGCATCGTCGGGTTCGGCCGCTCGCAGCAACATGCGGCCAGTGTCGCACGCTGCGCCGTCTTGTGCGCATCCGCGTCGTCCCCATGATAGGAAAATGGACATCGCCCCCCTCACCACCGAAGCCAGCGCCGCGGTCGTGCGCAGCGACCGCGCGCGCGTGCGCTACGCCGTGCTCGGTGCGCTCGCCCTCGTCGCGGGCATCTGGATCGTCTGGCTCGCCGCGTTCCTGCTCGGCTGGGACATGGACGCGCTCGGCATCCGGCCGCGCGACCCGCACAGCCTGATCGGCATCTTCACCGCGCCTTTCGTGCACGCCTCGTTCGAACACCTGATGTCGAACACGCTGCCGCTCGGCCTGCTTTCGGCATTCACGCTCTACGCCTATCCGCGCGCCGCGCGCTACGCATTGCCGCTGATCTGGATCGTCTCCGGGCTCGGCGTCTGGCTGTGGGCACGCCCGTCGCTGCACGTCGGCATCAGCGGCATCACCCACGGGCTGATGTTCTTTCTGTTCCTGATCGGCCTGTTCCGCCGCGACCGGCTCGGCGTGTCGATCGCATTGGCCGTATTTTTCCTCTACGGCGGCATGACGATGACCGTGCTGCCGCGTGAAGAAGGCGTCTCGTTCGAATACCACCTGGCCGGCGCGGTCGCCGGCGTGATCGCGGCGATCGCCTTCTACCGGTTCGACCCCATCGCACCGCGCAAGCGCTACAGTTGGGAGGACGAAGAAGAGGACGCGGGCGAGTTCGGTTATCGCAGCGAACTCGATCGCAGCGAACTCGAACCGGATCGTCCCCGCAACGTACCCGTTCTATGGGACGGGCCGAGACCGCGTCAGACAGGCGGCGACAACATCGTCGAGTTTCCGCCCCGGCGCGAACGCGAAAACCCGACCGTGCATTGAGGCCGGACGATCCCCCGCGCGCGGGCGCGGCCTTTGCCGCAGCATGCGCCGGCCGGCAAGCCTCGCCGATCAGCGCGCGACCGTCCGCGCGATCACCGACGTCAACGTTCCGGGCTCGTCTTCGGGAAGAAAGCGGGTGGGCCGCGCCTGCCAGCTCTGGAAGACGAATTCGTCGGGGCGCACCCTGTCGTCGGCCGACAACTCGCGATAGCGCTCGACGGCGTGGTTCGTCCATGCCACGTCGCTCTTGTCGCCCGGATCGCCGTCGATGATCACGCCGTAGGAGATGCCGGCCGCATGCAGGCGGGCCTTCCAGGCGACGAGCTGCGGTCTCCAATCGTTCTGCCAGATCAGGTCTGCCTGCATGAAAGACAATCGCCGCCCTGTTCTTTCTTCAAACAACCTGGCGAACCGGAGGATCTCCTCCCAACGATCCGGCGTTCGATCCGACACCGGCTCGATGTCGCCGAACCTGACTGCGGGAAATGCAGCGGCGAAGGCCTGAATGTTGGGCGCGATATTGCTCACCACCTCCTCGGTCGTATATCGGCAAGCGCCCGCAAGTCGGGCGAAATGCCCCCACGTCATCGGCTCGTCGAACGCGACGTAGGCAATCTCGCCGCCGAATTGCGCGACGCGGCGTATCGCCTTGCGGATGGCCGCCGCGGTCGTGTAGCCGGGCACGCCGTTGCCGCATTTCACGCTGGTCGTCAGGATTTCCGCTTCCATGGCCAGCGCGATGCGACGGCGGCGCAAATCCTCGATCATCGTCTTCAACTGCGCATCGTCGGCGCGCTGCAGAAATTGGGTGGAAACTTTGAAGATCTGTATCGACGCGGCGGCCTTCCGCCATGCAGCCTGCGCATGGAAAAGGGCCATGAAGTCGTTGCCGACCGCCTCCGGCGTCGACGATTTGGCCGATGCGGCGCGATCGGCGGCCACGACGGGATCGATACCGGACAGCCAGATCTGTTGCGCCCGACAAACCGAAGAAAACATCAATGCGGCGACGATCCCGAGGCCAATCGTTGCGTAGCGCCGTCCGTTGCCCGCCGAATATCGTCGGTGGCCGGCGCGGCCCCGTTTTATGCCCGCGGCAAACAGAAGGTTGATGGAGTCCAGGCCTTGCCTGATTTCGCTGCGAACGTGATGAAGATCGAATGTCATATCAACCCTGTGGTGGATTCAGCGCGGACGCGCCGCGCAACAGTTCGTTGCCGTCGAAGCGCGCCCTCAGGCTCGGTCGCGAAGCGCTCCCGAGCGCCCGCTTCGGCGTAAAGGAAAAACGACCGTCGGCATCGGTCTGCACGGTTCCCAGCGGCGCCTCGGTCGGCTCGAGAGGGATCATGCGCCGCTGGACTTCGCGTCCTGCCGCGTCGACAAAAAGCACGCCCACGCTCCCGGCCCGCTCGGCCCGGGTGTTCACCGCCAGCGCAACCTCCAAGGTGAACGGCGCTCCGGGTTGCACCGCAAACCGGGCCGAATTCGTCGCCATCGACTGGGCCTCCGTGACGTCGATTCGGGCCGGCGGAAAGCTGCGTGCCGCCGCGCTTCCTTCCGTATATCGCGCCGCTCCGATGCGGGCAGTAACCGCACCCGCGCACGCGGAACAACCGAGTTCCTTGTTTGCGCGCACGGCGAACACGGCCGCGCACGCATTGGCCGGCACGTTGCCGCTAACACTTTGTTCGACCATCGCGCCCTCGCCTGCATCGCCGATCGTGCTGAGCAGGACGGTAGCGTGCGCGAGCGGCGCGCCATCGAGCCCGCCGAGGCGCCCTTCGAGGCTTGCGCCTTCGCGACCGACCGACAGGCTACTGCGCGGCTTGAGGTAGTGCAGCGCGATATGGGTCAGAGTGCCGCTCGCCGTCTCCGGCAGCACGCGGGTCGGAAACTTTTCCCAGGTCTGAAACAGCGCATCGTCCGGATGCAGACCCAGTTCGCTTTCCACCTGATCGGCGTGCCGTATCGCCGCCTGCGCCCACTGCACGTCGCCGGTTCCCTGCGGACCGGCGTTGTAGATCACGCCGAAGCGGATCCGGCGGCGTTCGAGGAATCCGGCGAGCGGAACGAGATTGCGCGTCGCCTGCACCGACCAGCTCTCGTCCGCATGGAAAAACGCCAGCGGCGTTCCGGTCGCCTTGGCGTAAGCGTCGATCCAGTCGCGAGTGGCGTCGAGGAAATCCGTCGAATAGTAGACCACCTCGACGTCGCCGATGCGGACGTTCGGGAAAATGCGCCTGGCCGCGGCGACGTTGGGTGCGACGTCCTCGGCCAGCTGCGCGGCCGACAATTTGCAGGCATCCGCACCGGCGTACTGATGGCCGTAGTAGAACGGTTCGTCCATCGCGATGTAGTCGAGATCACCGCCCAGCCGCTTGATCCGCAGCAGGATGCGCTCGACCACGCCGGGCTCGCCGTAGGCCTCGGTTTTCTCGCGGCAGTGATCGGACACGGTCAGCATGCCGATCTCCAGGGCCAGAGCGATGTGTCGGCGGCGCAGGTCGGCAAAGAGCTGTTTCAGATCCGCTTCGCGCCCCTGCGAAGCGAAGCCCGGTCCGATCTTGAAGACGCGCGTTTGCTTGGCCACCGTGTGCCAAGCGGCGTCCGGCCGGAACAAGTCCATATAGTCCGCGCTCGCATCCCAGCGATGAGCGGCACGCACCACCGGATCGACGGCGGAGAGCCAGATATCCGCGGCGTATGCGGTTTTGAAAGTTCCCCCCAGTACGGTCGACAAAGCCGAACAAACGAACGCTGTCGGCCAGCTTCGCAACTTTTCGAACAAACCCATGCACTGCCCTCCGATCGATCCGTACGAACGCGCGATCTGTACCAACGCGATAGACGGTTTTGCGCCGACCGCGCATTCGCCGCAGGTTGCCGGCCGGTCATGCGATGACGCCGCCAGGCGAAACAACCGCGAGACCTGCGAGTCTCTCCAACAGAACGAGCTGTCCGTGTCACTCGGCACGAGTCGAGCACGTCACTTTACAAATATTGCATTTCGGCTACGCTCGTCAGCCGGTGGGGGAGAACCACAAATCGAACTGGATTCCCGCGCATTTCCGCGATGTGCGGGTGGGCTCTCCTCAACCGGAAAACCACGATGCGCGCACGCAAAAACGTTTCGATCCAACGAGTCGTACGCCCTGCCCTTTTCCTGAATCTGCTTGCCGCGGCGATTCTCGCTGCCGGCAGTGTCCACGCCGAGGCGCCGGCCGACGCGAAGACGAACTCCACGACCGGTGACGCGCCTCCCGATACCGGCGCCGCGCCGGCGGACAAAACGACCAAGCTCAGCACCATCACGATCACGGCCGAGCGCCATGCCGAGAACATCCAGACCGTGCCGATCTCGGCCTCGACGATCAGCGACGAGAAGCTCGACGTGCTCACCTCGAGCGGTCAGGACATCCGTGCCCTGGCCGCCGCCGCGCCGAGCCTCAACGTCGAATCCGATTTCGGCCGCGTGTTTCCGCGCCTGTACATCCGCGGCTACGGTAATGCCGACTATCACGAAACCGCATCGCAGCCGGTGTCGCTGATCTACGACGACGTCGTGCTCGAAAATTCGATGCTCAAGGGATTTCCGGCTTTCGATCTCGAACAGATCGAAGTCCTGCGCGGCCCGCAGGGCACGCTGTTCGGGCGCAACACGCCGGCCGGCGTGGTCAAATTCGACTCGGTCAAGCCCGACCAGGATTTCGGCGGCTATACCAACCTCTCCTACGGCACGTACAACACCGCCAATCTCGAAGGTGCGATCAACCTGCCGATCAATCCGGACTGGTCCTCGCGCATTTCGGTCAATCTGCAGCATCGCGACGACTGGGTCGGCGACACCTATACGGGCAGGAAAGACCAGTTCGAAGGCTATGACGACTATGCGATGCGCGCGCAGTTGCTGTACAAGCCCGCGGACAGCGGTTTCAGCGCGCTGTTCAACGTGCATATGCGCGATCTCGACACCAACTCGACTCTGTTTCGCTCCAATTCCATCCTGCAGGGAACCAACCAGCTCGTACCCGGCTTCCGCGCCGACCAGGTCGATCAGGACGGCGAGAATCCGCTCAAGTTCCGCAACTATGGCGGCAACGTGCGCCTGCAGTGGAACGTCGGCGACCTGAGCTTCCACTCGATCACCGCCTACGAGACGCTGCACGTCTACAGCCGCGGCGACGTCGACGGCGGCAATCCGGGCAATACGCCGTACACCATCGAAACCGCCGACGAGATGAAGCATCACCAGCAGATCACACAGGAACTGCGCGTCGAGTCCGATCGCAGCGGTCGGCTGAGTTGGCAGGCCGGTGCGTTCTATTTCTACGAGACGTTCCAGCTTAACCAGATCGACTACGTCGACGCGACGACCGGCCTGCGCCAGCAGGAGGCGTACAACATCGAGCGATCGTTCTACCGCAACAATGCCTGGGCCGTGTTCGGCTCGATGCGCTACAACCTCAGCGACGATCTCAATATCCGCGCCGGTCTGCGCTACACCGACGACTCCAAGGGCCTGCACACCGATCCGAACGGCGGCTGGAACTATCTCGGCTTCACCCAGTTCGGCGACCACGCAAGCGCCAGCCGGGTCAATTGGGATTTGAGCGCCGACTACCGCGTCAACGCCAACGTGAACGCCTACGCCCGCGTCGCCACCGGCTTCCGCGCCGAACAGATCCAGCAGGCGCAGGAGTTCAACGCCTATTCGGTCGCCGCGCCGGAAACGATCGTTTCCTACGAAGGCGGCATCAAGACCGACCTGCTCGATCATCGCGTGCGCTTCAACCTCGACGGCTATTACTGGGACGTCAAGAATCAGCAGCTCAACGCGATCGGCGGTCCGACCAACGGCGCCTTCCTCGGCAATGCGAAGAAGACGGTCGGCCATGGCGTGGAAATGGATGCCGAGGCGCTGCTGACCGAGAATCTCAAACTGACCGTGGGCGCGAGCCAGAACTTCACCAAGATCGAGGACCCCAACTACACCGTGGCCGTCTGCTCCGCGCCCTGCACCGTGCTCAACCGCGAAGGCACCGTCGGCGGCGCAACCGTTGCCTACATCGACGGCAACGCCCTGCCGAAGGCGCCGAAGTACATCGCCAACGTGACCCTGCGCTACGGCATCCCGTTCCGCGGCGGCGAACTGTTCGCCTACACCGACTGGTCGTATCGCAGCAAGATGAACATCAATCTCTACCGGTCGATCGAGTTCACCGCGCCTTCGCTCGTGCAGGGCGGCGTGCGCGTCGGCTACAACTGGAACGACGGCAAATACGAAGCCGCCCTGTTCGGCCGCAACATCACCAACCAGGTCAAGTTGATCAGCGGCCTCGACTTCAACAACCTCGTCGCCGAAATCAACGACCCGCGCATCTGGGGCGTGCAGTTCAAGGCGAAATTCTGAACGGCCCCGCTCGTCATCGCGAACCGAGGGAAGTCGTTCGGAGATGAGGACGGGAAGAACGTCGATGAAATCCGTCGGGCGGGACGCACGCAAAGCGAATCCCACCGGGACGGTGCCGGTGGGGCGTTTCGCTACCGCGCCGGCCCGAACCAGTCCTTCAGCAGCGGCTGGTATTGCGCGGCGTCGAACTGGGTGATCCTGCTGAAGCGCATCTTGTTTGCCTTGACGAACGGCTCTTCCGCCAGCATGGCCTGCAATTGCGCCAGCGACGGCGCACGCGCGACGAGGAATCCGCCGTGCGCCGGCACCTGCGGACCGGAGAAGAGAAACACGCCGTCGTCGTAGCCTCGCTGCAGAAACCGATGATGCGCAGGCACGAGATCGGTCAGTTGCTCGAACGGAACGAGATGTTCGCCTTCCAACAAAAAATGTCGCATCGGGTATAGCCTCCTGTAGATCGAGGGAGAATCCCTCGCGAAGAAAAAACGTCGGACCGGCGTCTAGTCGCATACCACGACCATCTTTCCGCCCGCCGTGCCGGCGTCGAGCACGCGATGGGCTTCCCGGATTTCGTCGAAACGGAACACCCGCGCAGGCTTGACCTGGATCGCACCGGCTTCGGCCCATTCGATCATGCGCTGGAACGGTATCTCGCTCAGCGGATATTCCGGCGTGGCGTAAACGAAGGCGCTGCCGAAGAAACTCAAATGGCGGCCGCTCGGCATGTGGGCGAGCGGATCGAACTGTTCGATCGGGTGATGGCCGCCGAGGAAGCCCGCAACGCACACCCGGCCGCCGCGGCGAGTCATGCGCAGCGACTGGGTCAGCGTGCGGTTGCCGACCAGGTCGAGGACGGCGTCGGCACCGCGCGGCTCGATGCCGCGCCAGGCGGCCTCGATATCGTCCGTTTCGAGCAGCACTTCGTCGGCGCCGTAGGCGCGCGCGGCCGCCTCGCGCTCGGGGCGGCGCACCGTGGCAACCGCCCTGGCCCCGGCAAGCCTGGCCAGATCGAGCGCGGCGAAACCCAGGGCCGAGGTCGCGCCGCGGATCAGCAGCGTGTCGCCGCGGCGCAGCGACAGATTGTCGTGCAGGCAGCTCCAGGCGGTGGCGTAGGACTCCGGCAGGGCCGCCAGGCTGGCCCAGTCGAGCGTGCTGCGCACGGCTACGACACTGGCGGCGGGCACCGCGGTGTATTCCGCATAGCTGCCGCTGCGGCTGCGTCCCATGCCGCCCATGAGGGCGAGTACGCGCTGACCGGAACGCAGCGCCCCGCTCGCGTCCTCGACGACTTCGCCGACGCACTCGATCCCGGAAATCGCCGCGACCTCGCCCCACAGGCCGAGGCGGAAATATTGCTCCGCGCGATTGATCCCGAACGCGCGGACGCGGACCAGCACTTCACCGGCCGCCGCGACCGGATTTGCCACGTCGCGGATCTGCAACTGCTCCGGGCCGCCGAACTGCTGTCTGACTATGGCTTTCATCTCTTTCTCCTCGCCTTGCCGAACGAGGCGGGAGACTAGGCCTTGCGGCGATCAATGAAAATTCAAAAAATGAACCCTTCTTTGTAAAGCGAGCTGACAATGGACTTTACCCTGCACGAACTCGCCTGCTTCGATGCGGTGATCAGCGAAGGCAGCTTCCAGGCGGCTGCGCAGAAATTGCACCGGACCCATCCGGCGATCTACGCGGCGGTCAAGAATCTGGAACGGCGCATGGGCGTCGCGCTGCTCGATCGCGAGCAATATCGCGTCCGCCTCACCGAAACCGGAAAAGCGTTCCATCGCCAGGCCGCCGCCGTACTGCGGCAAGCGGGCCATCTCGAATCGCTCGGCGACCAGTTCCTGCGCGGCGAGGAAACCGATCTGCGCGTCGTCGTCGGCGACCTGACGCCGGCGCCGGAGGCGCTGCGCCAGCTGAAACGGTTCTTCAAGTTGTGGCCGCGGACGCGTCTGCACCTGCATTTCGAAGCGATCGGCGGCCCCTGGGAGCGCCTGCTCGCCGAGGAAACCGACCTGATCATCCACCACGTCGACAAGGCCGACAGCCGCTTCGAGTGGATCGATATGACCCGGGTGACCCTGGTTCCGGTGGCGGCGCCCGGTTTCCTCGCCTTTCCGATCACGCGCAACATCACTCCCGCGCAGATGCGGTCCCACGTGCAGGTGATCATCCGCGATTCCGCGCGCCGGCCGGGGCGCGACTACTTTCTCATCGAGGACGCGCCGAGCTGGACGGTGGCCGACCAGTACACCAAGAAGGAGCTGATCGTGCAGGGCATGGGCTGGGGACATATGCCGCTGCACCTGGTCGACAAGGAATTGCGCAGCGGCAAACTGATCTCGCTGGAAGGGCGCCACTTCAAGCGCTCGAAACTGGACATCGTCGCGGCGTGGCTCCGCGACCGGCCCGCCGGCCCCGTCGCGCGGGCGCTGCGCGAGTGCCTGGCCCAATCGGTTCTCGCATGACCGACGCCGGTTGAAAGTTGTCCGCTCGTCCACGAACGCTGTCCGCGGACGCTTTGCCCTCTGCATGCGTCGGCACATCCCCAGGGATTGCGCGGCCTCGGCGATGGCATGCCGCTTGCTGACGATACGATTCCCCGACGCAAGGAGTCCCCCGTGCCCCCGTTTTCGATCCTCGCCTCCCTCCTGCTGCCTGCGGCGATGGCGGCCGCAACGGCGAAGCCGCTCGATCCCGCCGTGACCCGGCGCATCGACGCGGACGTGCGCCGCGTGCTCGAGCGCAGCGGTGCGCCCAGCGCGGTGATCGCGATCGTCGACGACGGCCGCGTCGTCTATCGCAAGGCCTACGGACTGCGCGACAGCGAACGGAAGCTCGCTGCGACGACGGACACGCACTACGAAATCGGTTCGATCACGAAGCAGTTCACCGCCGCGGCGATCCTGCAATTGCAGGAAGCGGGAAAACTCCGCATCGACGACAAGCTGTCGAAATATCTGCCCGACGCCCCGCATGCCGACGAGGTGACCTTGCGTCAGCTGCTCTCGCACACGAGCGGATTGCCGGAATATCTCGACGGACCGGATGTCGAGACCGCGGCGACGAAGCCGGCGACGTTCGCGCAATTGATGGCGCGCATCCAGGGCAAGCCGCTCGAATTCACGCCGGGCAGCAGGATGGTCTACAACAACACCGGTTACATCCTTCTCGGCCGCGTCATCGAGCAGCTGTCGCGGCAGTCTTACCGCGACTACGTGCGCGCGCATCTGATCGAACCCGCGGGAATGACGCACACCTACACCGTCGCCGACGAACCGCGCCTGCCCGACATGGCCGTCGGTTACGAACGCGTGAACGGCAGACTCGAACGCAAGCTGCCGATCCACGACAGCTGGGGCTGGTCCGCCGGCCATCTCGTCTCCACGCTCGAAGACCTGCAGAAGTGGAATCGGGCATTGACCGAAGGGAAAATCGTCAGTGCGGCCAGCTATGCGGAGATGACCACGCCGACGGTCGTCGCGCAAGGACAGAGCGACTATGGACTCGGCCTCTTCGTCGACACCGTGGAAGGCCAGCCGCGCATCGGCCATACCGGCGGCTCGTTCGGATTCACCACGGCGAACGAATTCTTTCCCGGGCAGAACGTGCGCATCATCGCCTTCACCAATCTCCGCGCCGATCCCGAGCCCGGCGAAACGATCACGACCGCCGTGTTCGACGATCTGTTTCCCGAGATCGCCGCGGCCGCGGCGCAGCCGGCGCCGGGCGAGGACGCGGACGTCACGGCCAAGGCCCGAGCGCTGTTCGGACAAATGCAGAAAGGCGAAACAGGAACTTCCCTGCTCGGCGCCAAACTCGATGCGAAGATGAAGAACGGCCTGGCGGAACGCCTCATGCACCAGTTCGCGCCGTTCGGCGCCGCGGAGCGTTTCGTCTTCAAGGGTTCGCGCCCGGGCACGGACCTTCGCTGGTACGACTATGTGGTCGAATTCGGGCCGGGCAGCCGGCTCAAGTTTTCGATCGCGCTGGACGACGACAAAAAGATCGTCTCCATTTCGTACGGATAGGCGGCCGGTGCGGCAGGCTCGCCCGTTCTCTCGGGCGGCGGGATCTCGGCCCGATCGCTGCACCGTCGATGCCCGCGTTGCCGAAGACATCGCCATGTCTGTGCTTTCCTCCGGCGCCGCCTGTCCACCGGGCTATCAGATGTCGCTGTGGATCAAGATGGCGGCATGGATCAATCGGCCCGCATCGACCGCCGGCGAGAAAGCCGCCGGCGGCGAAACCCGCGGTGGGGAGCGGCAAACGGCGCGCGCGCCGACATGCCGGAAGGGAATTCGCGGCATTAGAATCGCGCCTGGCGAGGGATGAACAGCAGACGCAAACCCGGAGGCGCTTTTGATTTCCAATCGATCGAATCGGCGTGCGGGTCGGCGCGTCCTCGGCCTTTGTCCGGCGACGGTCGCGGCCTGCGCCGCAATGGCCGCGGTCATTTCCTCGGCGGCGGCATCCGCCTCGATCGATCCGGTGATCCAGACCGCGGACGTGGACCTTTTCTACCGCGTCTACGCCGCCGCGAACGGCCACCCCACCGCGGAGCAGCTCCAGCATGACTACCTCGACGTCGGCTCGGAGGGACTGCACCGGCTGGCCGAGGTGCGACACGTCTCCGGAGCGAGCATGGCGGCGACCCTGGCCAAGCACCCGGAAATCTACTCCGACGCCAGGCGCTGCACGGCCGTGCTGCCGCAGGTGCGCGAGCGGCTCGGGATCGCGCTGCGCAAGCTCGGCGACCTGTATCCGGAGGCGCGCTTCCCGCCCGTGACCATCGCAATCGGGCGCGGCAAGCCGGTGGGCGTCGGCAGCCCGGTAACGGGCGTGCAGATCGGCCTGGAAGCCTTGTGCGCGACGAACTGGCTGAACCCCGATATCGAAGGCCGCTTCGTCCACGTGATCGCACACGAATTCGTCCACGTCCAGCAGGCGCAGGCGCTCGTCGACGACGAACATCCGACGGTGCTGAGCATGTCGTTGATCGAAGGCGCCGCCGACTTCGTCGGCGAGCTGATCTCGGGCGACGTCGCGTACGCCTATTTGAAGGACTCGACCAAGGGCCGCGAAAACGAGATCGAGACGGCGTTCGTCGGCGACATGAAGACGCGCGATCTTTCCCGCTGGCTGTACAACAGCACGCCGGAAAAACCGGCCGACCTCGGCTATTGGGTGGGCTATCGCATCGTCAAGTCGTACTACCGGCATGCCGGCGACAAGCGCCGCGCGCTGCGTGAAATCATCGAAATGAACGACCCGGAGCGCTTCCTCGCCGCGAGCGGCTGGCATCCCGGCATGAAGCTGGACTAATCCTTCGCACCGATTGCCTCTAGCGGATCGAGGCCAAGGCTTCGGCCAGCCCCGACCAGCGCTGCGTGCCGCGCGCGATGGCCCTGGCGAGAGTCTCCGCGCTTGCCCACAGATCCACCTTCCTGCGCGCACGCGTGACCGCCGTGTAGACGAGTTCGCGCGTGAGCACGCGCACGTCGCGCTCGGGCAGGACGACCGCGACCTCGTCGAACTCGGAGCCCTGCGCCTTGTGCACGGTCAAGGCGTAGGCGGGCTCGCAGGCGTTGAGCACCAGCGGCGGCAGGGCGCGCAGGCTGCCGTCGGCATTGCGGAACCAGACTTCGAGCGCACCGCGCTCGCCGCCCGGCAGGGCGATGCCGATGTCGCCGTTGAACAGACCGAGTCGATAGTCGTTGGCGCCGACGATGACGAGACGGCCGGGATACCAGCCGTCGCTTTCGACGCCTTCGCCGTGCCGGCTCAGCTCGCGTTCGATCGCGGCATTGATCGCGACGGCGCCGAACGGACCTTCGCGCAGGGCGCAGAGCACGCGGAAGCGCTCGGCGACGCCGAATGCAGCGTCCGCGTCGGCGGCGTGCGCGAGTTCGGCATAGCGCGGCACGAGGTCGCGCACGATGCGCTGCGGCAGCGCGCCGCCGGCATGCGGACTCAACCCCGCCTCGGCGCCGCCTTCGCGCAGCAGCCGCATCGCGGCCTCGACGTCGCCGCGGCGCAGGGCCACGGCAAGACGGCCGATCGCGCCCTGCCCGTCGAAACGATGGTTGCCGCGCAGCTCGACGAACGAGTCGGCCAGCGCCGGCGTCGCCGCGACAGAATGCGGCGCGGGCGCGGCTGCCTGTGCAACGGCCGTGTCCACTTTTTGCAAAAGGATACTTTGCAGCCATTGCGCGAGCGCCGGCGAATAGCCGCCCGCGGCGCCGGCGGCGTGGCTCAGTGCACCGAACACGCGACCGGCCTCCACCGAAGCGAGCTGGTCGCGGTCGCCGAGCAGGATCAGGCGCGCGGACGGGGCGAGCGCATCGCACAGGCGCGCGGCCAGGGCAAGGTCGAGCATCGACGCTTCGTCGACCACGACGAGGTCGTAGGGCAGAGGATTGCGCCGATCGACCTGCGCGCGCGTTCCGCTCGGCGCAAAGCCGAGCAGCCGGTGCACGGTCGTGGCCGCACCCGGAATCGCGGCGTTCGCTTCGGCACCGCCGCGGGCGCGCAGGGTTTCCGACAGCCGCGCGGCGGCCTTTCCGGTCGGCGCGGCGAGCGCGATTCGCGGGGCCGGCACCTGCTCGGCGCGGGCGCGTTCCACGATCAGCGCGAGCAGGCGCAGCACCGTCGTCGTCTTGCCGCTGCCCGGGCCGCCGCTCACGATCAGCAGGCGCGAACGCAGAGCGAGCAGCACCGCCGTCTGTTGATCGATGTCCGCGCTGCGGCCGTGCTGCGCGTCGTCGGCGAACTGGCGCAGCAACGCGGCGCGCAGATCCGCCGGATCGATCCGCGCGATCGCCTCGGCCCGGCTCGAATCGGCCAGCCGCGCCGCGAGCGAGCGGGCGACGTTGCGCTCGTAGACGAAATAGCGGCGCAGGTAGAGGCGCTCGTCCGCGTCGAAGACGAGGGCCGCGGGCCCGTCTGCGTCGCGCGCGACCAGATCCGAGGCGAGCAGCGCAGCACGCAGCGCGGCGACCGGCGGAATGCCTTCCGGCATCGGCGCGCCCGCGGCATCGGCCAGTTCGCCGATGAAGTCGGGCATCGCCGCCAACGGCAGGCAACCGTGGCCATGGGCGAGCGCGGCGCTCGCGAGCGCGCCGGCAAGACCGACCGCGCCGCCGTCGCGCGCGGATCTTTGCGCAAGCAGCCGGCCGAGCGCGGCGTCGATGCCGCGCAAAACACCGAGCGCTTCGAGCTGGTCGATCGGCCGCGTCATGCCGCCGCCTCCGGTGCCGGCGCGAGCAGTGCATCGATCGCTTCGATCAGTTGCGCCGGCGGCGCGTCGGCATGGACGCCGTGGACGCCGCCCGCGTCGAGGCCGCGCACGAACAGGTACAGCGCGCCGCCGACGTCGCGCGCGTAGTCGTAACCGGGATCGCGCGATTTGAGCCAGCGATGCAATGCGGTGAGGTAGATCAGGTATTGCAGATCGTACTCGCTGTCGCGCACCGCGGCGGCAAGCGCCGGCGGCGCGTACGGGCTCGCATCGGGGCTCGATGCATCGGGTCCTGCGTTTGCGCTCGGCCGAAGAATATTCGTCTTGTAGTCGATCACCCACCAGCGCCCCTCGTGCAGGACGACGAGATCGAGCACGCCGGTCATCAGGCCGGCGAGGCGGGCGCTGTCGAAACGTCGGCGCGCGCCGACGTAACCGCATTCGTGCAGCAGGGCGAACCAGCACGAGGTCTCAACGCGGCCCAGCGCGAAACGGAACAGCATTTCGGCGCGGCGGAAACCGGGCGCGAGGTCGGCCAGGCGCGCGCCGAGCGGCAGCGGCGCGTTGAGCGTGCGCGCGAGAAGATCGGTGAGCGCGGCGGCGGCCGCCTGCGGATCGGCGTCGAGGGCATGGCGGCGCACGATGCGCTCGATCAGCGCGTCCTGGCCCGGCGGTACGGCGCGGCCGCGCCAGTCGCGCCACGCGGCGAAGTCGGCGACTTCGATCAATTCGTGGAAGGCCGTGCCGAAGCGCGCACCGCCGAGCACGGCCGGTTGTGCCGGTGCGCCGGCGGCGGCAGGTGCGGCTTCGTCGTCGCGGTCGGCGCGCGTCTCCTCGCGGTAGCCGGCGACGAGGCGTGAGTAGCTCGCGATGCGCCAGTCGTCGCGCACGGCATGCGGCATCACGCGTGCGGCGCCCTTCGGTACCGCCGCGCCGGCCGCGGCGTAGCGCGTCGCCGCGGCCGCCGGCAGCGCGGCGACGGCGACCGCCCCTTCGGCCGCGGCGCACACGACGCCGAGGCGTTGCCCGAGCTGCGCCTCGATCGGATCCGCGGCGTCCTTGGACTTCTTTGCAGCCCTCGCGCCGTCGACGCGGAGCAGATGCAGCAGCGCCGGCGCGCCGCCGCGGCTGCCGATCGGGTCGACGGCGACGAAGGCGGCGCAGCAGGCGCGGGTCAGCGCGACGTAGAGTTTGCGCAGGTCTTCGGCAAGCTCTTCCTGTTCGGCCTTTTCTTTGGCGACGGCCGCCCCGGGCGCTTCGCCGCCGTCTTCGCCGAGAACGAAGTACACGGCCGCCGCACCGTCTTCATCGCGGAATTCGTAGGGCATCCTCGTCTCGCCGCGGCGCATGCCGGTGAACGGCAGGAACACGAGCGGAAACTGCAGGCCCTTGCTCTTGTGGAAGGTATAGATTTTCACCCGGCCCGCATCGGATTCGAGGCGCAGCTGTTCGTCCTCGTTCTCGTGGTCCGCGCAGGCGATGCGCGCCGCCAGCCAGTCGACGAGGCCGCGCAGGCCGATGCAGGCGGCCGACGCGTTCTGCGCCAGTTCGGCCAGCTGCAGCCAGTTGGTCATGCGCCGCTCGCCGCGCGGCGAGCGCAATGCGGACGCAGCATGTTCTTCGAACACGAGCGCGAGCATCGCCGCGACGCCGCGCGCGCTCCATACCCGGCGCAGTTCGGCGAAGGCCTCGAGCCGTTCGCTCCAACCGCGCGGCGCGGCCGCGCAGGCGGCGATCTCGGCGGCAGTCGCGCCGAACAGCCGCGTCGTCAGCACGCCGCGCAGGCGGGCTTCGTCGAAGTCGGCGAGTGCGTCGAGAACGCTGTACAGTTCGGCCGCTTCCTCGCTCGCGAACACGCTGCGGCGGGTGATGCTGGCGCTTGGGAGCCCCCCCACCGAAAGAACATTTTTGATCGCCCAAACTTCCTTCTGGGTGGGGGAGAAAAAAAAGAAC
>CBJLOV010000010.1:0-38799 GCA_966424745.1 uncultured bacterium | reverse complement strand
CGCGGCAAGATCCACATCATCAACCTCGAAAAGACCCTGCCGCTGTTCACCGACGCGATGAATTTCCTGTCGGCGATCGCGCAGAAGCGCGGCACCGTGCTGTTCGTCGGCACCAAGCGCTCGGCCCGCGACACGCTGAAGGAAGAAGCCGCGCGCTGCGGCATGCCCTACATCAGCCAGCGCTGGCTCGGCGGCATGCTGACCAACTTCCGCACGGTCAAGCAGTCGGTCGCGCGCCTGAAGGAAATCGAAGCGATGGCCACCGACGGCCGTTTCGAGAAGCTGGTCAAGCACGAAGTGCTCGGCCTCGTGCGCGAGAAGGAAAAGCTCGAGAAGTCGCTCGGCGGCATCAAGAATATGAACGCCCTGCCCGACGCGCTGTTCGTGATCGACATCGGCCATGAAGACATCGCGATCAAGGAAGCCAAGAAGCTCGGCATCCCGGTCGTCGCGGTGGTCGATACCAACTACGACCCGTCGCTCGTCGACTACGCGATCCCCGGCAACGACGACGCGATCCGCGCCGTGCAGCTCTACGCGCGCGCCGCCGCCGACGCCGTGCTCGAAGGCAAGGCCGCCGCCCCGGCCTATGTCGCCGCCGCCAAGGACGAATTCGTCGAACTCGACGCCGAAGGCAATCCGGTGACGAAGAAGGCCGATGCGCGCGAGCGCGACGACCGCCGCAAGCCGGGCCCGCGCAAGCCGGCGCCGAAGAAGGCTCCGGCCGGACGCCGCGGCCCGCCCCCAGGCGCGAAGAAGGCCGAAGACAAGGCCGGCGAATCGGCGGAATAAGCGCGCGGCCTCCGTCAGGAGGAAACGGCACAGTTCGCGCCGCGCAGGCTGGGGAGAGACGGCTCGCCCCAGCCTGCGAGCCGCGCCGGCCCGCGGCAGGCGAAATCGTCGCCTCCGGCGAATCCGCGTCACATTCAAAGCAGCGTAACGCGCGACCCTCAAGATCGCGCATCCACCACCGAATCAGCTCAAGAGGTACCCCATGGAAATCACCGCAAGCCTGGTCAAGGAACTGCGCGAGCGCACCGGCGCCGGCATGATGGAGTGCAAGAAGGCGCTCACCGAAAACCAGGGCAACATCGACGCGGCCGCGGAATGGCTGCGCAAGCAGGGCCTCGCCAAGGCCGACAAGAAGGCCGGCCGCGTCGCCGCCGAAGGCCGCATCGCGATGGCGCAGAACGGCGGCAAGGCCGTCCTCGTCGAGATCAACTCCGAGACCGACTTCGTCGCCAAGGATGCGAACTTCCTCGCCTACACCGACGCGGTCGCCCAGGCCGCGCTGGCCTCGGGCGTGGCCGATGTGGAAGCCCTCAAGAGCGTCAAGCTCGCTTCGGGTGAAACCGTCGAGGAAGGCCGCGCCGCGCTGATCGCCAAGGTCGGCGAGAACGTCCAGGTGCGCCGCCTCGTGCGCATCGACAGCGCCAACAACGTCGGCGCCTACCTGCACGGCGGCCGCATCGGCGTGCTCGCCGAGGTCAAGGGCGGCGACGCCGATTTCGCCCGCGGGGTGGCCATGCACGTCGCCGCGATGAATCCGCCGTACAACAAGGCTGCGGACGTCCCGGCCGAGTTCGTCGCCAAGGAAAAGGAAATCGAACTGGCCAAGATGAGCGACAAGGACAAGGCCAAGCCGGCCGAAATCCTCGAGAAGATCATCGGCGGCAAGGTCGCCAAGATCATCAACGAGAACACGCTGTACGGCCAGCCCTACGTGCTCGACACCGACAAGAGCGTCGAAGCCGCGGCCAAGGCCGCCGGCGCCGACGTGCTCGGCTTCCAGCGCCTCGCCGTCGGCGAGGGCATCGAGAAGGTCGTCGAGGACTACGCCGCCGAAGTGGCGAAGGCGATGAAGGTCTGAAGCAGCCTTTGCGATCGTCTCCCCGATCGCAGAATCGGAAAGCGGCCGTCCACGGCCGCTTTCTCCGAGAAAAGCCCGCAGGCACCTGCGGGCTTTTTTGTTGCGCGCGTTTCTGTCACCTTTTTCCCCGATCGCGCCACTTGTGCGTCACCATGCAAATGACCGCACGCCTTTTCGATTCGTCCGACGACGCCAGGCTCGTCGTCCAAAGCCTCGCCGGCAGCCGGGATGCGTTCGCCCGCATCGTTGCGCGCTACCAATCCCTGGTCTGTTCGATCGGCTACAGCGCCACCGGCAGCCTCAGCCGCAGCGAAGATCTCGCGCAGGAAACCTTCCTTCGCGCCTGGAAGCAGCTCCGCGATCTGCGTGTCCTGCACCGCATCGTCGAGCGCCTTCCTGTCGGTTTTCCTCCGCTTCGGAAACAAACGCTCCGCCGTTCTCGACAGCCTGAGCCGCAATGCGTTCGGCATCTATCTCTTGCACTACGCGCTGGTGAGCTGGCTGCAGCTTTCCCTACTGAGCGCAGATTGGCCCGGCGCCGCAAAAGCCTCCGCCGTTTTTCTCATGGCGCTGGTGTCGAGCTGGGCGATCGTCGCGGCATTACGCCGCATCCCGGGACTGGCGCGCGTGATCTGATCGACCCTGCGCTGCGGGCCGGCGCTGGGCTACAATATCTTCGTTTGCCCGCCGTAAGGAACGCCATGCCCGCCGAGATGAAGTACAAGCGCATTCTCTTGAAACTTTCCGGCGAAGCGCTGATGGGCGAGGCCGATTACGGCATCGATCCGAAAGTGATTTATCGCCTGGCGCGCGAAGCGCTCGAGGTGCAGCGCGCGGGCACGCAGATCGGCATGGTGATCGGCGGCGGCAACATCTTTCGCGGCGAAGGCCTCGCCGCCGCAGGCATGGACCGCGTGACCGGCGACCACATGGGCATGCTCGCCACCGTGATCAACGCGCTGGCGATGCAGGACGCGCTCGAAAAAGTCGGCGCCGAAGCGCGCGTCATGAGCGCGATCAAGATCAACGAAGTCTGCGAGGACTTCATTCGCCGCCGTGCGATCCGCCATCTGGAAAAGGGTCGCATCGCGATCTTCGCCGCCGGCACCGGCAATCCGTTCTTCACCACCGACTCGGCCGCCGCGTTGCGCGCGATCGAGATCGGCGCCGACCTGGTACTCAAGGCGACCAAGGTCGATGGCGTCTATACCGCCGACCCGAAGAAAGACCAGACCGCGACGCGCTACGAGCGCCTCACCTACGACCAGGTGATCGAACGCAAACTGGCGGTGATGGACACGGCGGCGATCGCCCTGTGCCGCGATAACAAGCTGCCCCTGCGCATCTACGATATGAGCCGCGAGGGCGACCTCATGCGCATCGTCCGCGGCGAACCGGTCGGCACCCTCGTCGACATCGGCAAGTAGCCGCGGGCGGCGGGCGGCGCGCCGCGGGGAGCGACGCTGATATACTTCGCAGCCTTTCAGAGACCAGCGGAGCCGTCATGCTCAACAACATCAAATCGGACGCGCAGACGCGCATGACCAAGAGCGTGGAATCGCTCAAGCACGAGCTCACCCGCCTGCGCACGGGCCGCGCCAGCACCGCGCTCGTCGAGCACCTGAAGGTCAACTACTACGGCTCCGACGTGCCGATCAGCCAGGTCGCGAACATCGCCGTCGCCGACGCGCGCTCGCTGACGATCACGCCGTGGGAAAAGGCCATGGTGCCGGCGGTCGAGAAATCGATCATCGCCGCCAACCTCGGCTTCACCCCGACCACGGCCGGCACGGTGATCCGCATCAACATCCCGCCGCTCACCCAGGAGCGCCGCAAGGAATTGTCCAAGCACGTTTCCCACGAAGGCGAGAACGCGAAGATCGCGATCCGCAACGTGCGCCGCGATGCGCTGCACCAGGTCAAGGAACTGCTCAAGGACAAGAAGATCACCGAAGACGAAGAGCGCAAGGCCGAAGAAGACATGCAGAAGCTCACCGACAAGTTCGTCAAGGACGTCGACGGCGTGGTTAAGGCGAAGGAAGACGAATTGATGGCGATGTAAAAGCCGGGATTCGGGATTCGGAACATCGCCCTGCGCTTTTGATCTTCACCCCTCGCTCTTCGGGCCCCGTCAGCCGCGGCGAGGGCAGGCCGGAAACGCCCGTAGTGTCGCGCGCTGGGCGCGCGCGAGTTCGCGAACAGGCAGGATGCCCCCCTAACCAACCCCCGCCCGACCCCGCGCACCACCGTAGGGGGGGTGGGTTCCGGGGTGCATTTCTTTTGTTTACTTTTCTTTGTGCAAGCAAAGAAAAGTGACCCGCGCGCTGGACGCACGCGGAAAAGCGAAGGGACGCGGGTGAGAAGAATCAGAATCCAGAGCAAGAGCTGGATGACCAGCCCTTCGACTGTTGAAAGCCCTGCCTGTGCGGGAATGACGAAAAAAGCCGGGCGCGATGAATCGCGTCCCTACGACCCCATCCGGCCCTTGCCGGAACGACGAAGGGAAAGTGGAAAAATCCACAATGCATCAACCCCGCCACATCGCCATCGTCATGGATGGCAACGGTCGCTGGGCGAAGCAGCGGCATCGCCCGCGCACGTTCGGCCATCGCGCAGGCCAGAAGGCGGTGCGCGCGATCATCGAAGCTTGCCTGCGTCGCGGCATCGAGGCATTGACGCTGTTCGCGTTCTCCTCGGAAAACTGGAAACGGCCGCAGGAAGAAGTCGGCGCGCTGATGGAGCTGTTCCTCAAGGCGCTCGACCGCGAGGTCGACGAGCTGCACGGCCACGGCGTGCGCATCCGTTTCATCGGCGAACTCGCCGCATTCGCTCCCGCGCTGCGCGAGCGCATGCAGGCGGCGATGGGCAAGACCGCGGGCAACGCCAAGCTCGCGCTCAACATCGCGGTCAACTACGGCGGTCGCTGGGACGTGGCGCAGGCCGCGCGCCGCGCCGCGCTCGCGGCACAGCGCGGGGAGATCGACCCGGCGCAAATCGACGAGACCCTGCTGGCCGGCTATTTCGCGCTGGCCGACCTGCCCGCACTGGATCTTTTCATCCGCACCGGCGGCGAAAAGCGCGTCAGCAATTTCCTGCTCTGGCAACTGGCCTACGCGGAATTGTATTTTTCCGACGTGCTGTGGCCGGATTTCGATGCCGCCTGCCTGGACGCGGCGATCGCGGATTTCGCCGGACGCGAGCGGCGTTATGGTAAAACGAGCGCCCAGGTCGCGGACGAAAACTGATGCGGATTCACGAACTGGACCTCGCCGCCCCGTTCGTGGTGAGGTATCGAACCACGAACGGCAATCTCGGCGTGATGTTCGTCCTTCGACAGCTCGGGGCGGACGGCCCTGATTTCCGCCTTGGCCACTCGGGGGTTGCTTGAAACAACGGATCATTACCGCGCTGCTGATCACGCCGTTCGCGATCGCATTGATGCTGTTCGTGCCGACGCCGGCGTTCGTCGCCATCATCGGCACGCTGTGCGGCATCGCCATGTGGGAATGGACGCGGATGTCCGGCATGCGTTCGCGGCCCGGGCGCGCCGTCGCCGTCGCGCTCGGCGTCGGGGCGATGCTCGCTCTTTACTTCACCTCCAACGTCGCGCTGTGGTGGACTTTCATCCTCCTCGGCTGCTGCGCCTGGATCGGCGCGATCTTCTGGCTGCGCCAGTTCTCGTTCGCCGCCTCGGTGACGCGCGAACACATCGCGCTCAAGCTCGCCGCGGGTGCGCTGGCCATCCTGCCGTCGTTCGCCGGGCTGATGCGCATCCACCAAACGCAAACCATTCCGCATACCTGGGCCTTGTACGCCCTGCTCCTGATCTGGGCCGCGGACACCTTCGCCTATCTCGCCGGCAGCCGCTGGGGCAAGACGAAACTCGCTCCGCAGATCAGCCCCGGCAAGACCTGGGAAGGGCTCTACGGAGCCCTCATCGGCTCGGGCGTCATCGCCGCGGTCGGCGGCTGGCTGCTCGATGTGCGCGGCGCGACCCTGGTTCTGCTCGTCCTCGTCGCCTTGATCAGCGTCGCGTTTTCGGTCGTCGGCGATTTGTTCGAAAGCCTGATCAAGCGCCACGCAGGGGTGAAGGATTCCGGCAACCTGTTCCCCGGCCACGGCGGCGTCTGCGACCGCCTCGACGGGGTGTTCGCCGCCCTGCCGTTCTTCGCGCTCGGCAAAGCATTGTTGGGACTATGAGAAACGTCGCAGTACTCGGCGCCACCGGCTCGATCGGTGCGAGCGCGCTCGACGTGATCGCCCGCCACCCCGATCGCTTCCGCGCGAGCGTGCTGGCCGCGCACCGCAAAGTCGACGACCTCGTCGCGCTCTGCGCACGCTTCAAACCCGATCTCGCCGTGATCGCCGACCCGGCGTTCGAGGCGCAGTTGCGCGACAGGCTCGCCGCGGCCGGGCTGGCGACGCGCGCCGCGGCGGGCACGCAGGCCCTGAACGAAGCCGCGTCCACCGAGCTGTGCGACACCGTCGTCGCCGCGATCGTCGGCGCGGCAGGGCTGGAATCCACCCTTGCCGCCGCGCGCGCAGGCAAGCGCCTGCTGCTGGCGAACAAAGAGTCGGTGGTGATGGCCGGCAAGCTGCTGCTCGACGCCGTGCATGCCGGCGGCGGCGATCTGATCCCGATCGATTCCGAGCACAACGCGATCTTCCAATGTTTGCCCTATCGACCGCGGGAGGCCGATGTCGAATCGCCGCCGGGCGGACGCCCCGAACTCGCCGCCGCCGGCGTGCGCCGCATCCTGCTCACCGCCTCGGGCGGACCGTTCCGCGGGCGCAGGCGCGCGGACCTCGCCGCGATCACGCCGGACGAGGCCTGTGCGCATCCGAAATGGAACATGGGCCGCAAAATCTCGGTCGATTCGGCGACCTTGATGAACAAAGGCCTCGAAGTGATCGAGGCGCACTGGCTGTTCGGCGCGGCGCCGGCGCAGATCGAGGTCGTCGTGCATCCGCAAAGCCTGGTGCATTCCCTGGTCGAATACGCCGACGGCTCGGTGCTCGCTCAACTCGGCAATCCGGACATGCGCACGGCGCTTGCGCACGCGCTTTCCTGGCCGCAGCGCATCGACGCGGGCGTCGCGCCGCTCGATCTGATCCGAGCCGGCAACCTGCAGTTCGAACCGCCGGATCGCGCCACGTTCCGTTGCCTCGACCTCGCCTACCAGGCCCTTGCCGCGGGTGGCACCGCGCCGACCGTGCTCAACGCCGCAAACGAGGTGGCCGTCGCCGCGTTCCTCGAGGGCAGCCTGCCCTTCCTCGCGATCGCGGAGTTGATCGAGGCCACGCTAGGCGCAATATCCGCTGAACCGGTGACCGGCGTCGAGCATCTGCTTCACACGGATTTAACGGCGCGCAGAATGGCGCAACGTAAGATGCAGCAAGGGTTCTGCTGACGTTCCCCGATGAGCAGGGCACCTCCGTTTTCCGACTTTTGAATTCCCGATGAGCGAATTTTTCGGTTCCATCTTCTGGCTTGCCGTCACCCTCGGCGTGCTGGTGACCTTCCACGAGTTCGGCCACTACTGGGTCGCGCGCCGCTGCGGCGTGCGCGTGCTGCGCTTCTCGATCGGCTTCGGCAAGCCGATCGCCTCGTTCTACCGCAACGGCACGGAGTGGGCGATAGGCGCGATCCCGCTCGGCGGCTACGTGAAGTTCCTCGACGAGGCCGAGATCGACGGCGCCGTCGGGCCGCAGTCGCTCGAAGGGGCGGTCAACCGCAAGCCGCCCTGGCAGCGGATTGCGATCGCCGCGGCCGGGCCGGCGTTCAACATCCTGTTCACGATCGTCGCGTTCTGGGCCATGTTCGTCATCGGGCGGCCCGACTACCAGCCGGTCATCGGCACGCCGAAAGGCCTGGCCGCGGAGGCGGGCCTGACCGTCGGCGACCGCATCGTCTCGATCGGCGGCGAGAAAGTGGACTCGATGAGCAATGCCATGCAGGCCGTATACGAAGCCGCGGCCCTGCATCGCGACACCGAGATCCAGGTCGCCGATGCCAACGGGCAGACGCGCAGCGTGACGCTGGCCCTGAGCAAGCTGCCGCCGGGCGCGCCGGACAATCTGGCCACGGTGCAAAAAGTCGGCCTTTACGCAAAACCGACCCCCGTCATGGTGGGCAGCGTGTCGGCCGGGCAACCGGCGGATCGCGGCGGCATGCGTGCCGGCGACCGTATCGTCGAAATCAACGGCATTCCGACCGGGGATACCGAAAGCTTTGCGACGGTACTCGCCGAGCAATCGGCGAAATCGCCCAATCTCGACTTCGTCGTCGAGCGCGACGGAAGCCGGGTGCCGCTGCACGTCGCCGCGGAGAAAACCGTGGTCGACGGCAAAGAGAAGGCCAAGATCGGCATCAGCTATGGCCCGGCACCGGCAGTGAAGGACGCCGTCGAGCGCTTCGGCCCGCTTGCCGCGATTCCCGCCGCGTTCGCCGAAACGCAGAAGCAGATCGGCTCCATGCTCGGCATGATCCGCGGCATGATCGTCGGCGAGGCATCGGTCAAGAACCTGTCCAGCGTCATTTCGATCGCCCAGGTCGCCAACGCGTCGGCCAACCAGGGTCTGGCGTGGTTTCTTTCCTTCCTTGCCGTCATCAGCCTGAGCCTCGGCATCCTCAACCTGCTGCCGATCCCGATCCTCGACGGCGGCCATATCGTGTTCACCCTGGCCGAGTGGATCAAGGGCAGTCCGGTCAGCGAACGTACACTGATTGCCGGACAATATGTCGGCCTTGCTTTGCTGGTAACCCTGATGAGCCTGGCGTTTTACAACGACATAGCACGTCAGTTCGCCTTGTAGGGTGCGGGATTGGGGCAGATGACCGGGGTCGGGAGGGCGCATATCGCTTTCGGCCACGGGCGATCGGCCCTCAGCCCGCGCCTTTTCCGTTAAAATCTCGCGTCGCACCATATCCCGGATTGACGATGAAGCGTATCGCCGCCCTTGTTTTGTTCGCCTGCCTCACCGCCAAAGTTCACGCCATCGATCCCTTCGTCGCCTCCGATATCCGTATCGACGGACTGCAGCGCATTGCCGCCGGCACCGTGTTCACCTACCTGCCCGTCGAGAAAGGCGACACCGTCACGACCGAACGCGCCCAGCAGGCCGTGCGCGCGCTCTACAAGACCGGCTTCTTCACCGACGTCCAGCTCGGCCGCCAGGGCAACATCCTCGTCATCACGGTCAAGGAGCGCCCGGCGATCTCGAAAATCCAGATCAAGGGCAACAAGGACCTCAAGGAAGAAGATCTGCTCAAGGGCCTGAAGGACATCGGCCTCGCCGAAGGCGAGCCGTTCGACCGCCTCTCGCTCGACCGCGTGACCCAGGAACTGACGCGCCAGTACTACAACCGCGGCAAGTACAACGTCACGATCAAGCCGACCGTGATCAATCTGGACCGCAACCGCATCGAGCTGGCGATCAACATCGCCGAAGGCAAGGTCGCCAAGATCAAGAGCATCGAGCTGGTCGGCAACAAGACCTATCCGAGCGGCGAAATCCGCGGCGATTTCGAGTCCGACACGAGCAACTGGACCTCCTGGTACTCGCGCGACGACCAGTATTCGCGCGAAAAGCTGACCGGCGACCTGGAAAAGCTGCAGTCGTTCTACCTCGACCGCGGCTATCTCGACTACAGCCTCGACTCGACCGAGGTCTCGATCAGCCCGGACAAGCGCGACATGTACCTGACCGCGTCGATGACCGAAGGCCAGGTCTACAAGATTTCCGATATCCAGCTCTCCGGCACCCTCGTGGTCAGCGAGGAGGAGATGCGCAAGTTCATCGACTTCAAGCCGGGCGAGGTGTTCTCGCGGCAGAAGGTGCAGAAGGCCTCCGAGCAGATGACCGCGGTGCTCGCCAACATCGGCTACGCCTTCGCCCAGGTCACGCCGATCCCGACCCCGGACAAGGACAAGCTCACGGTCGGCATCAATTTCTTCATCAACCCGGGCAAGCGCGTCTATGTACGCCACATAGATTTCGTCGGCAATACCGTCACCCAGGACGAAGTCGTGCGCCGCGAGATGCGCCAGCTCGAAGGCGCGTGGTACTCGCAGGCCGCGATCGACCGCTCGAAGATCCGCCTGCAGCGCCTGGGCTACTTCAAGAAGGTCGACATTTCCACGCCGCGCGTGCCCGGCACGGACGACCAGGTCGACGTCAAGGTCAAGGTCGAGGAGACCAACTCCGGCAGCTTCACCTTCGGCGTCGGCTATTCTCAGCTGGACAAGCTGATCCTTTCGGTATCGGTGCAACAGAACAATTTCCTCGGTTCCGGCGACTCCGCCGGCGTGTCCGCGTCGAAGAGCTACTATCAGAAATCGTACGGGGTCAATTACTTCCAGCCGTACCTGACCGACAGTGGCATCGGCCTCGGCTACACCGCGCGCTACACCAAGAGCGATTTCGGCAACGCCAACATCGCCAACTACACCAACGACACCGCCTCGTTCGCGGCGAACAGCGGCGTGCCGATCGGCGAAAACGACGCGATCAGCCTCTCGCTCGGCGCGAGCAAGACCAAGATCCGCACGTTCTACGACCAGTATCTGCAGGCGCGCGATGCGAATGGCCTGCCGATCGTCGATTCGAATGGCAATCCGGTTTATCAGACCGATCCCAACGGCAACAATCTGATTTACCGCACCTACTATTCGCCGGCCGCGATCATCGACTACCTCAACGCCGTCGGCCACTACACGTTCCATCAGCTGAGCTTCTCCGCCGGCTGGACGCACGACACGCGCAACAAGTACTTCAACCCGACCCACGGCTCGATACAGTCGCTCGGCATCGAGGTGGCGCTGCCCGGATCGACGGTGGAGTACTACCGCATCAACTACCGTTACCAGCAATACATCCCGATCACGCACGGCTTCGTCTTCGAAGGCACGGTCAACATCGGCTACGGCGACGCGTTCGGCAAGTACGGCAGCCTCGGCCTGCCGTTCTTCGCGAACTACTACGCAGGCGGCGTCTCCGACGTTCGCAACTTCCGCGACAACACGCTGGGTTCGCGCGCGACGCGCACCACCTACCAGGGCTGTAGCTCGGTCACCCAGGCCGACTACTGCCTGCAGCCGCTCGGCGGCGCATTCAAGACCACCGGCTCGGCCGAGCTGATCATCCCGTTGCCGTTCATCAAGGACGACACCGCCACGCGCCTCTCCTGGTACGTCGACGCCGGCAGCGTCTACAAGAACTTCAGCGACTTTTCCTGGACCGGTCCGGACGGCATGCGCGCATCGACCGGCCTGTCGCTGCACTGGCAGGCGCCGGTCGGTCCGATCGTGATCAACCTGGGCCGCCCGATCATCAAGAAGCCGGGCGATATCTCGGAAACGCTGCAGTTCAACTTCGGCGGCACTTTCTGATTCTGCGCACGAAATCGGATTCCGGCCAAAGTCACGGGGCGACGCGGGGCACTCTCTCGGGTTAAGATTGGGCGGTCCACGTCGCCGACGCGCTTGCGGCTCGTTCGCTGCGCTCGGCTTGTAAGCGGAGAGCCCGACGCGTGATTCAATTTGGCGGTTCGATCGGACTGTGCGGCAAGTACGCGTTGATCGCGGCACTGAGCCTGTCCGCCGCCGCTGCCGCTGCCGAGGCGCAGACACCGACACCGCCGCATGCACCGGGCGTGGCGCCGCGCATCGGTTTCATCGACGTCAAGCGCCTGATCGACACCGCGCCGCAGTTCATCGAGTCCAAGGCCAAGCTGGAACGCGAATTCGCCAAGCAGAACGCCCAGATCAATGCCGACGACGCAAAATTGGCCGCGCTCAAGCAGCGATACGAACGCGACAGCGCGATCATGACCCGAGAGAACGCGGAGGCGCTCAAGCGCGAAATCGACGCGACGGAGCGCGACAACAAGCGCCGCCGCGACGAAACGCGCGCCGAATACAATAACCGCGGCGCCGAAGAGGTCAACCGCAATCTGCGCCTGATCAACGACACCGCCATCGAATACGCGCGCACGCAGGGCTACGACATGGTCGTCGGCAGCCAGGCCGTGCTTTACGCCAGCCCGCGCGTGGACATTACCGATGCGGTGTTGCAACGCCTGAAAGAACTCGGCGCGAGCGGCGCGAAACCGTGAGCAAACCCGGCGCGACCTACACGTTGGCGGACCTCGCCAAGCGCTTCGCGCTGGACCTGCGCGGCGATGGTGCCGTGCCCGTCCAGGGCGTGGCGACGCTGACCGCGGCGACACCGGCGCAGCTCGGCTTTCTCGCCAACCCGCGCTATCGCGGCGAACTGGCGACGACCCAGGCCGCCGCCGTGGTGCTGCGCGCGGACGATGCCGATCACTTCCCGCGGGCCGCCCTGCTCGCGAAAGACCCTTATGTGGCGTTCGCGAAAATCGCCGCGCTGTTCGAAACCGCGCCGGCTGGCGCACCCGGAATCCATCCGACGGCGGTGGTCGCCGCGGACGCGAAGATCGCCGCCGGCGCCGGCGTCGGCCCGTTCTGCGTCGTCGAATCGGGTGCGAGCGTCGGCGAGGGTGCGCTGCTCGGCCCGCACTGCCACGTCGGCGCGGACTGCCATGTCGGCGCGCAGTCGCGTCTCGTCGCGCGCGTCACCCTGGTGACGCGGGTACGCCTCGGCAAGCGCGTTCTGGTGCATCCGGGAGCGGTGATCGGCGCGGACGGCTTCGGCCTCGCCTTCGACAAGGATCATTGGATCAAGGTGCCGCAGCTCGGCGGCGTGGTGATCGGCGACGACTGCGAGATCGGCGCGAACACCACGATCGACCGCGGCGCGCTCGAGGACACCGTGCTCGAGGAAGACGTGCGCCTCGACAACCAGATCCAGATCGCGCACAACGTGCGCATCGGCGCCCACACGGCGATGGCCGGCTGTTCCGCCGTCGCCGGCAGCGCGAAGATCGGCCGCTATTGTCTGGTCGGCGGCGGCGCCGGCGTGCTCGGCCACCTCGAGATCGCCGACAAGGTGACGATCACCTCGATGGCCCTCGTCACCCATTCGATCCACGAGCCGGGGGAGTATTCCTCGGGCACCCCGATCCAGGATAATCGCAGCTGGCGCCGCAATGCCGCGCGCTTCAAGCATTTGGATGAATTGACCCGGCGCGTACAGGCGCTGGAGAAGGATGCACCGCAATGAACGATACGAAGACCCTGCCCCCCCTCCCGATCGAAGCGCACGACATCGCCAAGATGTTGCCGCACCGCTATCCGTTTCTGCTCGTCGACCGCGTGCTCGCATTCGAGGTCGGCAAGAGGCTGACCGCGATCAAGAACGTGACGATGAACGAGCCGTTCTTCCAGGGCCATTTCCCCGGCTATCCGGTCATGCCCGGCGTGCTCATCATCGAGGCGCTGGCACAGGCCTCGGGTGTGCTCGTGAATCTGTCCTCGCAGCATGCGCCCGGCGCGCATCCGCTGTATTTCCTGGTCAAGGTCGACAAGGCCAAGTTCAGCCAGATCGTCAAACCGGGCGACCAGCTCACGCTCGACATCGAGCTCAAACGCATGATCCGCAGCATGGCGATCTTCCACGGCCGCGCCTCGGTCAACGGCAAGCCGGTCGCCGAAGCCGAGATGATGTGCGCCGAAAAAGCCGATTGACGAGCGATCGGACGCGGATTTGCGCGGATGGACGCGGATAGAGCAAATCTCGACAAAAAATCTCTTGTTTGATCCGCGGTCGTCCGCGTAAATCCGCGTCGAAACACCGCTCTTTCTCATTGCGAGTGACAATGATCCATCCCACAGCGCAAATCGACTCCGCGGCGAAGCTCGGCGCCAACGTCAGTGTCGGCGCCTACAGCGTGATCGGCGCGGATGTCGAGATCGGCGACGGCACGTCCCTCGCGCCCCACGTCGTCGTGCAGGGACCGACGCGCATCGGCCGCAACAACCGCATCGCCTCGTTCGCCTCGATCGGCGGCGACCCGCAGGACAAGAAATACCGCGGCGAGCGCAGCGAGCTCGTCATCGGCGACGACAACCTGATCCGCGAATTCGTCACGATCAACCGCGGCACCGGCGACGGCGGCGGCGCCACCCGCATCGGCGACGGCAATTGGATCATGGCCTACGTGCACATCGCGCACGATTGCGTCGTCGGCAGCAACACGGTCTTTTCCAACAACGCCACGCTCGCCGGCCACGTCGAAGTCGGCGACTACGCCATCCTGTCGGGCTTCGCCGGCGTGCATCAGTTCTGCCGCGTCGGCGCGCACGCCTTCGTCGGCATGAACTGCATGATCAACGGCGACGTGCCGCCGTTCGTGATGATGGCCGCCGACTACGGCCGGCCGCGCGGCATCAACGCCGAGGGACTCAAGCGCCGCGGCTTTTCCGCCGAACGCATCGCCGCGATCAAACGCGCTTACCGCGCCCTGTACGTGTCGAAGTCGCCGCTCGACGAAGCGCGCGCCGCGCTCGCCGCCGCCGCCGAATCCGAGCCGGACGTGCGCACGATGCTCGAGTTCATCGAGCGTGGACAAAGGCCGCTGGCACGGTAAAGTCGAGGCTCGGGAAACGCTTGCATGCCATCACTCCCGCGATACGCGAAGCGTGAACGGCGCAGCCGGCCCTGAGAGCGGGCGCGCAGCGCGCGTCGAGCGGGAATCGAGTTTTCTTTTCATGCCTTGCGCTTGAAAAGCAGGATCAAAATGGATCCCTGCCTTCACGGCGACGACGACATACTGTGAGGATTCGCATGTCCGACATTCGCGGGGCACCGCAAACAGCCGACTTCGAATCCCGAATCCCGAATTCCAC
Organism: uncultured bacterium; assembly: GCA_966424745.1. GTDB lineage: Bacteria > Pseudomonadota > Gammaproteobacteria > Xanthomonadales > Rhodanobacteraceae > Rudaea. The sequence continues at coordinate 24,159 of CBJLOV010000010.1, read as the reverse complement.
GTCCCCGCTCTTCGTCCTCGTTGCCGGCGAAGCGTCGGGCGACCTGCTCGGCGCCGACCTCATCGCGGGGCTGAAGGCACGCTTTCCGCATGCACGCTTCGCCGGCATCGGCGGCGCGCGCATGCGCGAAGCCGGCATGCAGATCTGGCATCCGCTCGAACGGCTCTCGGTGATGGGGCTGGTCGAAGTGCTCAAGCACCTGCCCGCATTGCTCGCGCTGCGGCGCGACGTATATCGGCGGACCCTGCAGGCGAAGCCGGGCGCGTTCATCGGCATCGACGCCCCGGATTTCAACCTGGGTCTGGAAAAGCGCCTGAAGCGCGCCGGCATTCGCACCGCGCACTACGTCAGTCCTTCGATCTGGGCCTGGCGCGAAAACCGCGCCGAGAAAATCGGCCGCAGCGCGGACCGCGTTCTCTGCCTGTTTCCGATGGAACCGCCGATCTATGCTCGCCATCGTATCGACGCGCGCTTCGTCGGCCATCCGCTCGCCGACGCATTCGCCCTGCATCCCGACAAGCCTGCCGCACGGCGTGCGCTGAACCTTGCCGACGACGACCTCGTGCTCGCCCTGCTGCCCGGCAGCCGTCTCGGCGAAATCGCGCGGCTCGGACGCGATTTTCTCGATGCCGCGGCATTGCTGCGCAAGGAATTTCCCGGACTGCGCGTGCTGATACCGGCGGCGAACGCCGCGTGCGAAACGGCGATACGCAGCCTGATTCAGGATTCGAGATTCGCCGGTGCCGAGTCGGGACGCCATCGCGCCCCCGCCGGCTTCGTAAGCTTGCTTCCCCCCGAATTCCAAGCGCCGCGCCCCGAATCCCGCCTCGCCGTCTCCCAACAAGCGATGATCGCCGCCGACGCCGTCCTCCTCGCCTCGGGTACCGCCGCGCTCGAAGCGATGCTGGCGAAGCGGCCGATGGCGGTGGCGTATCGCATCGCACCGGCCACCTATCGCATCGTCAAGGCGCTGGGGATGCTGCGCACCGAGGTCTACTCGCTGCCGAACATTCTCGCCGGAAAACGCATCGTGCCCGAGTTGATGCAGCACGACTGCACTCCGCCCGCGCTCGCCGCCGCGCTCGCGCCGATGCTGCGCGAACGCAGCCTGCCGGGCGACGTCCTCGACGAGTTCGAGCGCATCCACCGCTCCCTGCGCGGCGACGCCGAGCACAACGCCGCCGCCGCGGTCGCCGGTCTGCTCGGCCGCGATCGGCAGGACTGGGCTTGAAGCGGGATTGTTGAACAACGCGGCCGACAACGGCCGCTGCCGGATTTTCGCGATCAAAGAGCGGGGGCGAAAATTTGCGCTGCAACAACGCGGAACGTTGACGCGCACCGGCACTGACCGTAACGTTGCGCGGTGCCGACTCCCGTCCTTACCGCGATGCCCGTTGCGTCGCTTCCGCGCCGAAGCAAACTGCTCTTCCTGATCGTCCTCGTTGCGTTCGCCGCCCTGCTCGGCTTTGGTCCGCTGTGCGAAGCAACCTGGATCGAACGCGCGTTCTCCTCGGTCCTGATCTGCGCCAACGTCGCCCTGATCGCTTTTCTCACCCGCCGCATCCTTTTCGCTTTCGCGCTGCCGACCGTGCTCTTCGGCGGCATTCTGATCGCCAGCGCGATGAAGTTTCGCTACTTGACGACGCCGCTGATGGCGCCGGACCTGGTCTACTTCGTCAACCGCGATCTGTTCGACGTCGCCCTGCACTATCCGCCGATCCTGCTCGCCATCGTCACCGCGGCGATCGCGATCCCGGCCGTGTTGATTCTGGCCTGGCGCTGGGGGCCGCCGTCCCTGCTCGCGCATGCGGCCCCCGCCCGCCGGCGCAATGCGCACATCGCCGGCGTGCTGGCCGCGCTGACCGCGCTGGCGCTGGCCGCATGGCCGCACGGCCCGTTCGCCGCCGTGTTTGAAAAAGGCATGTGGCAGGCGATGAACGACAGAAGCTACATCACCGATTTCTACACCTCGTTCTACCAAACCCAGGTCGTGATCCCCGCTTTCGTCGCGGACGAGGGCAGCAACCTGGCCTGGACGCAAGGCGCCAACGACAATCCTCCGCCCTGCGCGCAACCGACGCCCTGCGGTTCCGCGGCCGCACGGCCGGCGGAGAAGCACGAGCCGCCCGACATCGTCGCCGTGCTCGAAGAGAGCACGTTCGATCCGACGATCCTCAAGGCCTGCACGCGCGCCGACGTCTGCAAGCACAGGATGTTCGCACCCGACGGACGCACGCGCGCGCACGGCATGCTCACCGTGCACGTCTGGGGCGGCGGCACCTGGACCAGCGAATTCTCGCTGATGACCGGCCTGAACCACCTGAGCTTCGGCGACGCGGGACTGTATGCGCCGTACAACCTCGCGCCGCGCGTCAACTTCACCCTGCCGCGCGTGCTGCACGAGGCCGGCTACCGCGCGATCGCCATCTACCCGATGTCGGGCGATTTCATCAACGCGCGCAACGCCTACAAGAACTACGGTTTCGACGCGTTCTACGACGGCAAGGACTACGGCTTGTCCTGGGAGTCGTCGGACAACGATCTGTTTCAAGTCTTCAACCAGATCTACGACAAGGAAAAGCAGGTCTACGGCAAGCAGCCGCTGTTCGTGATGATGCTGACCCTGCGCCAGCACGGTCCGCACATGACGCCGTTGAAGAAGCTGCCGCCGCCGTACGACAAGCCGCTGTTCCCCGGCAAGTTCGCGCCGAAGGCGTTCGACGAGTGGATCAATCTCAACCTCGGCAACTATCTGCAGCGCCTCAAGGGCTCCGACCTCGCCATGGCGGCGCTGGAGAAGAAGTTGCTCGACGCCGACCGCCCGGTGCTGCTGTTCCACTTCGGCGACCATCAGCCTTCGTTCGACGGCGCCATCCGCGGCCTCGACAAGAGCGTGCCGGCGGCCGACGGCGATCCCAACTTCGTCACCTACTACATGCTCAAGACCAATTACAAACCCCCGCGGCAGTATGGCGAGCGCGAAATGGACCTGAGCTTCGCGCCTTCGCTGATCCTCGATATCGCCGGGGTCAAGAAGGACGCGTTCTTCCAAGCCAATGCGCTGATGCGCGAACGCTGCGACGGCTTCTATCTCGGCTGCGTCAAGAAGCCGGTTCTCGATTCCTACCAGAACTACGTCTTCTACCAACTGGGGGCGCTGCACGAATGAACGGCGATGCGCTGATCGCCGGCGTCGACGAAGCCGGCCGCGGCCCGCTGGCCGGCCCGGTCGTCGTTGCCGCCGTGATCCTCGACCCGGGGCGACCGATCGTCGGCCTGGCGGATTCGAAGACGTTGACCGCGGCGCGGCGCGAAAAACTGGCCGTGGAAATCCGTGCGCACGCGCTGGCCTGGAGCGTGGTCGAAGTCGGCGTCGCCGAAATCGATGCGCTGAACATCCTCCAGGCCAGTCTCACCGGCATGTCGCGCGCGCTGCGCGCTCTCATGCCGCAAGCGAACCTTGCCCTGATCGACGGCAACAAACTGCCGCGCGATCTGCCCTGTGCGGGCAAGGCGATCGTCGACGGCGACGCGCTCGAACCCGCGATCGGCGCCGCATCGATTCTCGCCAAGGTGGCGCGCGACGCACGCATGCGCGAACTCGACGCGCTGCATCCGGGCTACGGCTTCGCCGTGCACAAGGGCTATCCGACCGCTGCGCACCGCGCCGCGCTCGAACGCCTCGGCCCCTGCACGGAACATCGCCGCAGCTTCGCGCCGGTGAAGCAACAACTCCTGTTCGGCGAACTCTGACCTCGTGCGCATGAATCCCGGCGGCTTCGACGCAAGCCGGCGCCACGCGCTCGTTCTCGCGCTGTCCGCGATCGCTGTTCGGCAGCGGCAGGCCGGCGATTCTCGTCCATTTCGGCGACCATCAGCCTTCGTTCGACGGCCTGATCGACTCGCTGCCCGTCGCCGAAGCCGCGCGGAAGTTCGGCGATGCGCGCTCGCTCACCTATTACCTGATCCGCGGCAACGGCGTGGACGCGCCGAAACATTCCTATCCCGTACTCGACCTGGGCTTCCTCGCCGGGCTGATCCTCGATACCGCGGAAGTCCCCAAGGGCCCGTTCTTCACCGCAAACGCCGCTCTGCGCGAGGGCTGCGAGGGCCGTTATCTCGACTGCCCGGACAGGAATTGCTCGATTCCTACCTGAGCTTCGTCTTCAGCCGCTTGAACGCGTTATCGCGCTAGAAAGCGCGCAACGCGTCGCCGCCCCGCCCTGTGCGCAGTGCGCGGCGCCTCTGCCCCGCCCCTCCCGCCGCCTCAGGTCCGCCGCAGATCCGCCGGCAAGGCGCCGATATTTTGTGACGCAAGCCTCATTTCTGGAACTATAATCAAGCGGCATAGCCCGGGGCGCGCCGCCACCTGTCTCGGACGCTCGCCGCGCCGCTATCGCAGGCGTCCGCGCTTCGCGGACCTCACTTCGCACAGGTCGGGAGAATGCATCATGAAGGGTCTGATCAGTCTGGCCATACTCGCCATCAGTTGCGGTCTTTCCAGCTCGTCGTTCGCCGCCGATGCCGTCGGCGCCGATGCCAAGGCAGCCTATGCCGACATCGAGGCCACCTTCGGCAGCGTGCCGACGTTCCTCAAGGTATTCCCGCCCGAGGGCATTGCCGGTGCCTGGGCGGAAATGAAGGGACTGCAGTTGAATCCGCACACCGCGCTGTCGAACAAGGAAAAGGAACTGATCGGCCTCGCCGTCGCGGCGCAGATTCCGTGCCACTACTGCATCTACTTCCACACCGAATCGGCAAAGGCCAACGGCGCGACCGACGCCGAGGTCCGCGAAGCGATCGCGATGGCCGCCGCGACGCGTCACTGGAGCACCGTGCTCAACGGCTCGCAGATCGACATGGAACAGTTCAAGAAGGAATTTGCGGCCATGATGAAGTTCGCCGGCGACAAGGCCGACAAGGCCAAGATGCAGGCGCCGCCGAAGAAAAAGCCGTAACCCGGCGTAAATCCGGTTCGCGCGGCACAGCCCCGCCGCGCGAACTGCACACGCCGCCGGCCGCGCGCCGCGGCGATTCGGTAAAATAGCCGGTTCATGACCGAATCGCTTTTGCTGCACCCACCGCTGCCCGCCGACGTCAAGCAGCGCCGCTACTGGAACGCGCCGCACGGCAGCGTGGTCGCGATTGCGATCGCCGAAGCGGTGCGCGCACCTGCCGGCGTGATCGTCGCGGTGACCCGCGACACGCACGCGGCGCACACGCTCGAGACCGACCTGCGCGCGCTCGCCGGCGACGCCGTCGAGGTATTGCATTTCCCCGACTGGGAAACCCTGCCCTACGACCTGTTTCCGCCGCATCCGGAAATCGTCTCGCAGCGCATCTCGGCGCTGTACCGCCTGCCGACGACGAGGCGCGGCGTGCTCGTCGTGCCCGCGTCGACCCTGATGCAGCGCCTCGCGCCGCGCAGCTTCATCGGCGGCTCGAGCTTGGTGCTCGCCTTGAAACAGACGCTCGACCTCGCCGCCGAGCAGCGCCGCCTCGAAGCCGCGGGCTACCGCAACGTGCCCCAGGTGCTCGAACCCGGCGACTTCGCCGTGCGCGGCGCCTTGCTCGACATCTTTCCGATGGGGACGAGCGAGCCGTATCGGATCGAATTGTTCGACCGCGAGATCGAATCGATCCGCACGTTCGATCCGGAGACGCAGCGTTCGGCGCACAAGGTCGACAAGGTCAGCCTGCTTCCCGCGCGCGAGTTCCCGTTGACGGAAGAGTCGGTGAAGGCCTTCCGCCACACCCTGCGCGAGCGCTTCCCGATCGATCCGCGCCATTGCCCGATCTACCAGGACATCAAGGAAGGCACGACGCCCGCCGGCATCGAGTACTACCTGCCGTTGTTCTTCGAACGTACCGAGACCTTGTTCGACTATCTGAGCGAAGAGGCCGTCTTCGTTCTCGCCGAGCAGGCCCTCGACGCCGCCGAAACGTTCTGGCAGCAGGCACTCACGCGCTACGACAGCCGCGCGCACGACATCGAGCGGCCGATCCTGCCGGTCGCCGAGCTGTACCTGCCGCCGCAGGAATTGCGCGAACGCCTGAACCGCACCCTGCGCGTCGAAGTCGTCGCCAAGGGCTCGAACGCGCATGCCGTCGATCTCGGCACCCAGCCTGCGCCGAGCGTGCCGCTGAACCAGCGCGGCGAAGAACCGGCGCAGGAACTGAAGCGCTTTCTCGACGCGTATCCGGGCCGCGTGCTGATCGCCGCCGATTCGGCGGGACGGCGCGAGGCGCTGGTCGAACAGCTTGCCGCGATGGAGCTGCGGCCGAAGATCGTGGGTTCGTGGATCGAGTTTGCCGCGTTGAAGCCCTCTCCCGCGCAGCACGGGGGAGAGGGAGCAAAGCTGCCGCGATTTGCCATTACCGTCGCGCCCTTGGACGACGGCTTCGCCCTGACCGAACCCGCGCTGACCGTCCTCACCGACCGCCAGCTCTACGGCGAACGCGCGCGCATCACGCGGCGGCGCAAGCACGCGGTGCGCGAACCCGAGGCGATCCTGCGCGATCTCTCCGAACTCACCATCGGTGCGCCGATCGTGCATGCCGACCACGGCGTCGGCCGCTACCAGGGCCTGATCAAGCTCGACGTCGGCGGCGCCGGCGGCGAGTTTCTCTGCATCGACTACGCCAAGGGCGACAAGCTCTACGTCCCCGTCGCGCAGCTGCATCTGGTCTCGCGCTATTCGGGCGCGGCGCCCGAGCTGGCGCCGCTGCACGCCCTCGGCGGCGACGCCTGGGAGAAAGCCAAACGCAAGGCCGCGCAGAAGGTGCGCGACGTCGCCGCCGAACTGCTGGCGCTGTACGCGCAGCGCGAGGCGCGCGGCGGCACGGCGTTCGCCTACGACCGCAATCTCTACGAGCAATTCGCCGCCGCGTTCCCGTTCGAGGAAACGCCGGACCAGTTGCGCGCGATCGAGGCGGTGATCGCCGATCTCGCCTCGGGCAAGGCGATGGACCGCGTCGTCTGCGGCGACGTCGGTTTCGGCAAGACCGAAGTCGCCCTGCGCGCCGCCTTCGTCGCGGCGACGGCCGGCAAGCAGGTCGCCATGCTTGCGCCGACCACCCTGCTCGCCCAGCAGCACTACCAGAACTTCCGCGACCGCTATGCCGATTGGCCGGTGCGCGTGGAAGTGATCTCGCGCTTCAAGTCGAAGAAGGAAGTCGACGAAGCGTTGAAGAAGCTCGAAGGCGGCCAGATCGACGTGATGATCGGCACCCACCGCCTGCTCCAGCCCGACATCCGCTTCAAGGATCTCGGCCTCGTCATCGTCGACGAGGAGCAGCGCTTCGGCGTGCGTCAGAAGGAAGCGCTGAAGAAACTGCGCGCCGAAGTCGATCTGCTGACGCTGACGGCGACGCCGATCCCGCGCACGCTCAACATGGCGATGAGCGGGCTGCGCGATCTGTCGATCATCGCCACACCGCCGTCGCACCGCCTCGCGGTGAAGACCTTCGTCGCCGCCTGGGACACGGCGCTCGTGCGCGAAGCGTTCCAGCGCGAACTCGCGCGCGGCGGGCAGGTGTACTTCCTGCACAACGAAGTCGAGACGATCGAGAAGACCGCGCGCGAACTCGGCGAGCTGATTCCCGAAGCGCGCCTGCGCGTCGCTCACGGCCAGATGCCCGAGCGCGAACTCGAACAGGTCATGCTCGATTTCTACCGCCAGCGCTTCAACGTACTGGTCTGCACGACGATCATCGAATCGGGCATCGACGTGCCCAGCGCCAACACGATCTTGATCAACCGCGCCGACCGCTTCGGCCTGTCGCAGCTGCACCAGTTGCGCGGCCGCGTCGGCCGTTCGCATCACCGCGCCTACGCCTACCTGATCGTGCCGGACAAGCGCAGCATCACCGCCGACGCCGAGAAGCGGCTGGAAGCGATCGCCTCGCTCGAAGAACTCGGCGCCGGCTTCACCCTGGCCACGCACGATCTCGAAATTCGCGGCGCCGGCGAGCTGCTCGGCGAGGAACAGTCGGGCCAGATCGAAGCGGTCGGCTTCTCGCTTTACTCCGAACTGCTCGAACGCGCCGTACGCGCGCTCAAATCGGGCAAGGTGCCGGACTTCGACCTGGTCAACGAGCACGACGCCGAGATCGAGCTGCACGTGCCCGCGTTGATCCCCGACGACTACCTGCCCGACGTGCACGCGCGCCTGACGTTGTACAAGCGCATCGCCAGCGCGCGCGACGCGCACGCGCTGCGCGAGCTGCAGATCGAGATGATCGACCGCTTCGGCCTGCTGCCCGATCCGGTCAAGCACCTGTTCGTCGCCGCGGCGCTGAAGCTGGCGGCAACCGCGATGGGCATCAAGAAACTCGAACTCGGCGAGCGCGGCGGCCGCGTGCTGTTCAAGCCGACGCCCAATGTCGACCCGATGCGCGTCATCAAGCTGATCCAGACCCAACCCAAGGTCTACTCGCTCGACGGCCAGGACAAGTTCAAGATCCGCATGGAACTGCCCGGCGCGGCCGAACGCATCGGCGCGGCGCAGGCGCTGCTGACCGCCCTGGGCGGGCGCCCGGTCGAATGAGCTGCGCTTGTCCGATTGACTGACAAAGCAAGATCAAAAGATCCCGGCACGAAGATCACGAAGAAACACGAAGCACACGAAGAAGAGCCGAATACTTGATTTGTTCTTTTGACTTCTTCGTGGCTTTTCTTCGTGCCCTTCGCGTCTTCGTGGTTCAATCTCCATTCTTTGGCCCTTGGCCGAATGAACCTTCTTCCCCGTCCCATCGAGAAAGCGCATGAGTGAATCCCCCGTTCACGGCAGTTGTCTTTGCGGTACGGTCAAGTTCGAGATCGATCCGCCGTTCCAGAAGATGGTGCACTGCCATTGCTCGCGCTGCCGCAAGGGCACCGGCACCGGGCATGCGACCAATCTCACGGCCCCCGCCGGGCAGTTGCATTGGCTGTCCGGGGAGGACGCCATTTCGCGTTATCAACTGCCGGGAGCGAAGCGTTTCGGCAAGTGGTTCTGCCGCCATTGCGGATCGCCGCTGCCGCGCCTGACGCCCGACGGCGGGACCACGATCGTCCCGGCCGGTTCGCTCGACGAAGCGCCGCCGGTCGCGCCGACGGATCGCATCTTTTGGGCATCGCGCGCGCCGTGGAGCTGCGGCGACGAAAACTTGCCGCGGCACGCCGAGTATCCGGAGTCCTGGTAGAACTTCGCGTATCGAATCAGGGACGGCGATCCTGGCATGAGCTCGTCCTTCGATACCGTGCTCGGGACGAGCGGACCGATTTCAAATTGAATCGCCGTCAGAAGGAACCATCGCTTGCAACCGTTGATGATTCTTGTCGCAGGCCCCTATCGCTCGGGCACGAACGACGATCCCGCGCTCATCGCGCGGAACGTCGCCGCGATGACCGACGTGTCGTTGCAACTGTTCCGCAAAGGCCATCTGCCGGTCATGGGCGAGTGGTGCGCATTGCCGCTGATCGAACACGCTGGCTCGAACCGCATCGGCGACGCCGCGTTCGACGAGATCTTCCACCCGATTTCGCGGCGGCTCGTGGCCAAATGCGACGCCTGCCTGCGCATCGGCGGCCCGTCGGCCGGTGCCGACGAGATGGTCGAACTGGCCAGGCTTCACGGCAAGGCGGTGTATCGTTCACTGCAGGACGTACCCGATCCGATCTGACGGCCGCGCCCGCGACAAAATAGGGAAACAAGGCGCTGACGCACCCGGCCCACATCCGAGAATCCGCGACGAGACGGTTGAGTCGAACGAGGCCGCCGGGTAACTTTCGCTTTCCCTCGCCTTGCCGGTATTCGACATGCGCCTGACCTTCGCACGTTCCTCACTCTTCGCCGCGCTCGCCGTTCCGTTCTCCGCGCCGGTATTCGCCGCCTCGTTCGCCTATGTGCCGAACCAGGCCGGTGGCACGGTTTCGGTGATCGATACCGGCAAGGACGAAGTCGTGCGCACCCTCAGCGGCGGCGGCAAGCTGAGCAAGAATCTGCGCGGCGCCGTCGCCAGCCGCGACGGCAAGAAGTTGTTCCTGGTCGATGCCGCGGCGGGCAAGGTCGACGCGATCGATATCGCCGCCGACACCGTGAAGGCGGAGATCCCGGTCGGGAAAAGTCCCGAAGGCATCGGCATGTCGGCCAAGGGCGATCTGGTTGCGGCCTGCGTCGAGGAAGGCAATTCCGCCGCGCTGATCGACACGAAGACATTGAAGCCGGTCAAACAGATCGCGCTCAAAGGCGACAATCCCGAACACTGCGTCTTCAGTCCCGACGGCGCGCTGCTGCTTGCGAGCAACGAGAACTCCAACGACATCGACGTTGTCGACCTGAAGTCCGGCGCCTCGGTCGCGTCGGTCAAATCGAGCGGCCATCCGCGCGGCATGGCCTTCCTGCCGGGGACGCACCTGGCCTACGTCGCCGCCGAATCGGCGAACGCCGTCGACGTCGTCGACGCCGACAAGCATCGAGTGACGCGCACCCTGTCGACGGCACTGCGCTCGGCCGGCGCGCTGGCCAGCGCCGACGGCAAGACCGTCTACATCGCGAACGGCGGCGCCGGCAGCATCTCGGTGATCGATACGGCGAAGAATGCCGTCGTCGCGGAAATCCCGGTCGGCAAGCGCCCCTGGAACATGGCGCTGACACGCGACGGCAAGAAGCTCTACGTCGCCAACGGACGTTCCAACAGCGTCAGCGCGATCGACACGGCGACGCGCAAGGTCGTCAAGGAGATCCCGGTCGGCGAGCAGCCTTGGGGCGTGACGATTCCCTGACGGCTCAATGCCGCCTTCGGCGAGCCCGGAATGCGCGCGCCGAAGGCACGAAATGGAAACGTAAAGAGATTCGATTCTTCGACGGTTTCCACGTCGCGGAACTTCGTTCCGCTGCGCTCGGCATGCACGGTTTCGAATTCAAGGGGCTTTCCGCCGACGCGCGCGGACGCGCGCGGGTCGGCCGACGCGCTTCATTCGTGGCGCAGTCGGCGTCCCCGAGGTGTCACGCCGAGGGCACACTTTCTACCGCAGCGCAGCAAGTCGCGAAGCCGCAGAAGCCCTGCAATCATTTGATACAGCAATCATTTTTCGCGCAGGCGGGGCAGGAAGCCGCGCGAACTCGAATACCCGATATCGCGTCCGCGGACGCTCGTGCTGCATACGCAGGCATCCGGGACTAAGGTCCGCCTCACGCGACCGAGGCGGCGCGCATTCGCTGCGCCCGCTCTCGCTTCGCACCGAAAACGGTTCCTCGGACAACGACGAGGGCCGGACAGAGCGTGATGCAGCGTCCGAGATAGCGGGTGCGTGCAACCCGGCAGATCGACGGACAAATCCGACCATCCTTCAGCGAGGAGATTCGAGATGAGAGGGTACACGTTGATACGTCAGTTCAAGTTGGTCGGCGCGATCGCGTTCTTGATCGCGCTCAGCGGCTCGGCGACGGCCGCTTCCGACACGGAGTTGTTCGCTCGCTTCAAAGATCCGAACCAATGGGGAGCCCCGGCCGGCAATCTCGATCTGCACCGCTACAGCGCGTTGAAGGAGATCAACACCTCGAACGTGAAAGACTTGCAGTACGCCTGGTCGCAATCCAGCGGCACGCTGCGCGGCCACGAGGGGCAGCCGCTCGTGATCGGCGACGTCGGCGGCAAGCCGATGATGTTCCTCGAAAGCGGCTGGCCGAACATCGTGCAGGCACTCGATCTTTCCGACCCGGACCATCCGGTGCAGGCGTGGAGCTACAACAAGACCTCCGGCCGCGATGAATCCGCGGTGCCGCGCGCATGCTGCGACACGGTCAACCGCGGCCTTTCCTACGCGGACGGCAAGGTCGTATTCGGTACGCTCGACGGCTTCCTCATCGCGCTCGACGCGGCGACCGGCAAGGAAGTCTGGGTGAAGAAACACGCACATCCGGACAAGGGCGAGACGATCACGCCGGCACCGATCATCGCCAACGACAAGGTTCTGATCGGCTTCGGCGGCAACGAGTTCGCCGCGCGCGGACGCTTCACCGCCTACAACCTCGCCGACGGCAAGAAGGTGTGGGAGTTCTACCATACCGGCAGCGACAAGGACGTGGGCCTGACCGCGAAGACCAACGCGAAGAATCCGCAGTACGGCACGGCGGGCAAGGACGTCGGCATCAGCAGCTATCCGGGCGACGAATGGCAGCGCGGCGGCGGCGCGGCCTGGGGCTGGTATGCCTACGATCCGGATCTGCACCTGGTCTACTACGGCACCGGCAATCCCGGCCTGTGGAGCCCGTCGTTTCGCTGCGGCGCCAAGCCGCAATCGCAAAAGGCCTGCAACGACGGCTCGTGGGACAACAAGTGGTCGATGTCGATCTTCGCGCGCAACGTCGACACCGGCGAAGTCGAGTGGGTCTACCAGAAGACGCCGTTCGACCAATGGGATTACGACGGCATCAACGAGGTCATTCTCGTCGACAACCTCGACGTCGACGGCAGGAAGCACAAGGCGCTCGTCGAGTTCGACCGCAACGGTTTCGCCTACGTGCTCGACCGCACCGACGGCACCCTGCTGCGCGCGCACAAGTACGTGACCGCGAACTGGGCCGAGAAGATCGATCTCAAGACCGGCCGGCCGGTGAAGGTGGCCGAGCATTCGCCGCTCGAGGTGCAGAAGAACGTGCAGGCCTGTCCGTCGGCGATGGGCGGCAAGGATCAGCAGCCGGCATCGGTCGATCCGAACGATCCGGCGGTGTTCTACGTGCCGACCAACAACTGGTGCATGGAACTCAATCCGCAGGAGCGCTCGCACACGCAACAGGGTACGGTCTACGTGTTCGCCAATGTGTACATGTATCCCGAAAAGCCGGGCGTGACCGGCAAGATCAAGAAGTTCAACGTCGTCACCGGCAAGACCGAATGGGAAGTGCCCGATCCGTATCCGAACTGGAGCGGCACGCTGACCACCGCCGGCGGCCTGGTCTTCTACGGCAGCCTCGGCGGCGACTTCCGCGCGCTCGATCGTGCGACCGGCAAGATCCTTTGGTCGCGCAAGCTGGGCTCGGGCATCATCGGCAACCCGATCACCTGGTCGGTGAACGGCAAGCAGTACGTCAGCGTGTGGTCGGGCATCGGCGGCTGGATCGGCCTGCCGGTCACCGCCGGCCTCGACCTCAACGACAAGTTCGGCGCGATCGGCGCCACCGCGATGACCAAGGCGGCCGGACTCAACCATATCCCGCAGGGCGGCACGCTGTACACGTTCCGCATCGGCGGCACGTGATGCGCATCGTCAAGACGCTCGGCGGAAGACGCCGAGCGTCTTCCTGTCAAACAAGCGGCAAAAGCCTTTGCCACGGATTACACGGATAGAGCGGAAGAGATGAAAAGAATTTTTTTCATCCGTGTTCATCCGCGTAATCCGTGGCCAAGATGCTCTTCCGTAAGCGAGTACGAGGTCGATCGCATCATGAAACTGCTAGCAAGCGCAGCCCTTCTTGCCGTTTCGTTTGCCGCGAATACGGCGTTTGCCGACGAAGCAGTGACTTCGCTGACCGTCTGCGCCGATCCGGGCAACATGCCTTTGTCGAATCAGAAAGGCGAAGGCTTCCAGAACAAGATCGCCGAGGTGATCGGTGCGGCGCTCGGCGTGAACGTCAACTACTACTGGCGCCCCTCGATCGAGCGCGGGTTGATGCGCACGACGCTGTCCGCAGGCAGCTGCGATCTGTGGATGGACATGGCCTCCGACACCGAAGGCGCGGTCGTCACCGCGCCGCTGTACCGTTCGACCTTCGTTCTCGCCTACCGCAAGGACAAGGGCTATGGCGCGTTCAAGTCGCTCAACGATCCGCGCCTGCAGAACCTGCGCATCGGTGTATTCCAGGTATCGGCCGCGCGCCAGGCGCTCGCCCAGCACGGCATCATGGCCAACACCGTGGTGCACTATCTGAGCCACGACGCCGACCTCGTCGCCGAGAACCAGCCTTCGTACCAGGTGCAGGAAGTCGCCGACGGCAAGCTCGACGCGGCCGCCGCCTGGGGGCCGATGGCCGGTTATTACAAGACGGTGAAGAAGGCGCCGCTCGTGATCCAGCCGATGAACACGATCGACGACACCGTGCCGCTCGAGTTCGACATGACGCTCGCGGTGCCGCGCGGCCGCCCCGAAATCAAAGCCGCGATCGAGCACGCCATGCGCGAACGCAAGGATGCGATCAGGAAAATCCTCGTCGCCTACGGCGTACCGCTCGTGCGCTGCGCCGGCTGCATCGTCGACGGCGATCTGCCTTCGCACGGCGAATACAAACCGCTGCCGGCCGCGCAGTACGCAAGCGCCGACGAAGTCAAGGCCGATGCGGATGCGCGCCTCGCCGCGCTCAAGCAGGCGCTCGCCCAGGGTGCCGATGCGAACGCCGAGCTCGACAACGCCATCGTCGCCGCCGATCTGCAGCGCGTCCGCTATCTGCTCGATCACGGCGCCGACGCGAACGCGCGCTTCAACGACGGCTACACGCCGCTGACCAACGCCACGCGCTTCGGTTTCGCCGACATCGCGCGCTGCCTCGCCGAGCACAAGGCCGATCCGAACCGCGCCGACATCAGTCATTGGACGCCGCTGATGTACGCGGCCTGGAACGACGATGCCGAGCAGGTGCGCACGCTCGGCGCGCACGGTGCCCGGCTCGATCTCGCCGACGACGAAGGCCTGAGCCCGCTTGCGATCGCTGCGCAAAACGGCAAGGCGAATTCCGTTTCCGCGCTGGTCGAAGCAGGCGCCGACGTCAACCGCGCCGCGGGCAAGGGCGGCTATACGCCCTTGATGCTGGCGGCGAACGCCGGCGCCCTCGGCATCGTCGATCTGCTGCTCAAGCGCGGCGCCAAGGTCGACGCGCGCAACGCCGGCGGCATCACCGCCTTGATGATCGTCGCGGCGAAGAACGAGGCGAAGATCGCCGCGCGGCTGATCGCCGCCGGCGCCGATCCGACCGCGACGAGCCAGGACGGACGCACCGCACTCAAGATCGCACAGGCGAGCAACAGCGAAGCCGTGCTGAAACTATTGCAGGCCGGCGCAGGCGGGAGCGGGTCGTGACCAACAAAGGAGTCTTCGTTGTGCTGAACAAGATATTCGGCGTTCTCGCCTGCGTACTCGCCCTCGTCGCCACAGGCCATACGCTGGAAACGGCCATCGCCGCCGATACACCGAAGCCGCTCGACCCGGCCACGGCCAAACCGACCGATCTCGTTGCGAAGACGGCAAAGGGGCAATTGAAGAATCCGTACAAGGACACCCAGGCCGACATCGTCGCCCAGGGCGAGCATCTGTTTTTGAGCTACGGCTGCAGCGGCTGCCACGGCGGCGGCGGCGGCGGAGGCACGTGCCCGCCGCTGGTCAACGACGTCTGGGTCTCCGGGGGCTACGAAGACACCCTCTACCGCCTGGTCGTCCTCGGCAGCGACGAGCTGCAGAAGGCCGGCTACGCGCGCAAAGGGCGCGAGAACGTGGTCGGCCCGATGCCGCCGTTCGGCGCCATCATCAAGAACGCCGACGAGTTGTGGAAGATCATCGCCTTCATCCGCTCCAAGTATTCGCCGAGCGCCGACCCCAACTACAAGTACGGCACCCCGCCCGACCAGGAATGAGTGTTCCGTTTCCGGTACACTCGGCCGTGAAATGCTGCGCTGCCGTTTGCCCCGTCCGACCGACGGGGCGAACCTAGCCGCCCGCTCCGAAAAGGAGCCGACCAAGCTGCCTGCGCCCCGCCGTGACGGCCGTGCGCACACGCAGTCCTATTTCGAACGGCATCGAGGGCAGTCGTGACTCATTCGGTACTCGCATCCAGCCACGCCGCGCGCATCATCCATACGGTGCAGAGCGGCCTGAAGCCCGCGGGCATCGAACCGCACGTCACCCGCTCCTGGAGCCGATGCATCAAGGAATACGGCATAGAGCCGCAGGGGCCGCGCCAGCTCGCCGTGCTCGATCCGATCACGGTCAAGGAACTGCAGCAGCGCATGGGCGAGCTGCTGCGCGTCGCGCGCGCCGAAATGGAAAATCTCTACGAGCAGATTTCCGGATCGGGCTTCGCCGTGATCCTCTCCGACGCCCAGGGCGCTCTGCTCAATACGATCACCGACCCGACCCTGCAGCGCGAATTCCGCCAGGCCGGCCTCTGGCTCGGCGCACTCTGGGACGAACGCCACGAAGGCACCAACGGCCTCGGCACCTGCATCGCCGAAGGCGCCGCGGTCACCGTGCATCGCGAAGAGCATTTCCGCGGCTACAACATGCCGCTGTCCTGCTCCGGCGCGCCGATCCTCGACCCGCATGGCGAACTGATGGCCGTGCTCGACGCCTCCACCGTCAACTCCCTCGACAGCCGCCTGATCCAGCGCCACACCATGGCCCTGGTCAACATGTCGGCGAGCCTGATCTCGCGCTGGAATTTTCTGCGCGAGTTCGGCCACAGCTTCGTCCTGCGCTTCCACAGCCGGCCGGAATTCGTCGGCCTGCTGCACGAGGCCCTGCTCGCGGTCGATGCGAACGGCAATATCCTCGCGGTCAACGAGTCCGCCCTGCTCCAGCTCGGCTGCCCGAATCGCAAGCAACTCGTCGGCCGTCCCGTGTCCGACTTCTTCCAATTCGATTTCGCCACGCTCGAACAGCGCGCACGCAGCGAACCCGGCGCGATCTGGCCGGTGCGCGACGTTGCTCTCGGCCGGCGCTTCTTCGCCATCGTGCGGGCGCCGCTGGTGCAGCAGGTCAACGGCGCCGCTCGTCCGTCCGTGCCGGGCACCTCGGCAGAGCCGCTCGCCCAGGCGCAGGCCGGCGCGCGCGCGGAAGCTTCGCCGAAGTACGTCGGCGAGGATGAGTCGATCCACAAAGCGCTGGCCTGCGGCCACCAGTTGTTCGCCAAGCAGGTGCCGATCCTGCTGCAGGGCGCGACCGGCGCAGGCAAGGAGGCATTCGCACGCGCCCTGCACCGCGAAGGCCACTGGCACGACAAGCCCTTCGTCGCGGTCAACTGCGCGGCGATACCGGAAAGCCTGATCGAGAGCGAACTGTTCGGCTACGCGCGCGGCGCGATCGCCGGTGCCGCGAAGGAAGGTCGCGCCGGCAAGATCCAGCAATCCAGCGGCGGCACCTTGTTCCTCGACGAAATCTGCGATATGCCGCCGGCGCTGCAGACGCGCCTCCTGCGCGTCATCGAAGAACGCGAGGTGACACCGGTCGGCGCCCAGACCGCGATACCGGTCGATCTGCACGTGATCAGCGCCAGCCATCGCGACATCCGCGCGATGGTCGCGAACGGCGAATTCCGCGAGGACCTCTACTACCGCCTCAACGGCATCACGCTTTCGCTGCCGCTGCTGCGCGACCGCACCGACAAGGCCGAGTTGATCCGCGCCCTGCTCCGCGAAGAAGCCCCCGACGCCGCCATCGACATCGCCCGCGACGCGTTCCAGCGCCTGATCGACTACCCCTGGCCCGGCAACGTGCGCCAGCTGCGCAACGTGCTGCGCACCGCTTCGGTGCTGTGCCGCGACCGCCTGATCCGGCTGTCGAACCTGCCGCAGGAAATACTCGACGGCGACGGCGCCGCACCGTCCGCCCGAGCGGAAGCGCACGCCGACAGCCGCATCTCGGCGGAAAGCATCGGCTCGCCGTCGACCGCGCTGCGCGAAGCCGA
Organism: uncultured bacterium; assembly: GCA_966424745.1. Taxonomy (GTDB): domain Bacteria; phylum Pseudomonadota; class Gammaproteobacteria; order Xanthomonadales; family Rhodanobacteraceae; genus Rudaea. The sequence goes on along the minus strand of CBJLOV010000010.1, from coordinate 6,502 downwards.
GCGCGCCGCCCTGCTGCGCGAACTCGAACGCCTGCGCTGGAACGTGAGCCGCACCGCGAGCGCGCTCAACATCAGCCGCAATACCCTGTATCGCAAGATGCACAAGCACGGCATCGTGCTCTCGCACTAGGCAATGTCCGATTCGATCGCCGATCGAAAAGCGCAGGGACGAAAGGCTGAACCACGAAGGACACGAAGAGACGCCGAGAAGAAATTCGAGGAGACCAAGATTCGGCTCTTCTTCGCGTATTTCGTCCTCGTTCGTGATCTTCGTATCGATGTCTTTGGTTCTTGCTCCGTCGGCAAAGCGAATGGGCGCCGTGTTCCGGAACCTCATCGCGCCGCGCCGGGATAGGCAGCCGTTTGCAAAAACGGGACAATCGGCTCGGTCGAGAAAATCGACGGGCACATTCGGCGGACTGCCCGATACCATTGGCCGTCGCCGCCTCCCATGCCGTGCCGTCGCGAGGATTTCGTGCAGAAAAAAATATTCACCGCACTGTTCCCGGTGTGCGCCGTGCTGTCGCTGGCGCCGTCCGCGCGCGCCGCGGCCTCCGGCAGTCCCGATTCGCCGGACAAGTCGACCTTGCCCGACATCGTCGTCACCGCGACGCGCACGCCGCAATCGGCGTTCGAGGTGCCGGCCTCGGTCGATGTCGTGAGCGTCGATCGCGCCGATGCGCACACGCTCGGCGTCAACCCGTCCGAATATCTCGGCGGCGTGCCCGGCGTGCTCGCCCGCAGCCGCCAGAACTACGCCCAGGACGAGCAGATCTCCATCCGCGGCTTCGGCGCCCGTTCCACCTTCGGCGTACGCGGCGTGCGCGTCTATGCCGACGGCATCCCCGCCACTCTGCCCGACGGCCAGGGTCAGGTCTCCCACTTCAGTTTCGGCTCCGCCGAGCGCATCGAAGTCCTGCGCGGTCCGTTCTCGGCGCTGTACGGCAACTCCTCGGGCGGCGTGATCCAGATCTTCAGTGCCGACGGCACCGATCCGCCCGAACTGCGCCTTGCTGCCGTCGGCGGCAGCTACGGCACCGTTCGCCTCGACGCCGACGCGCGCGGCCGCGACGGCCTGCTCGGCTACAACGTCGATCTGTCCCAGTTCCACACCGACGGCTACCGCGGTCATGGCGCCGCCGAACGCACCAACGGCAATGCCAAGTTCACCCTCGACCTCGGCCCGGAGCGCAAGCTCACCCTGCTCGCCAACATCGTCGCCCTGCCGAATGCCGACGATCCGCTCGGTCTGACCCGCGCTCAGTTCGAAACCGACCCGCGCCAGGCCGTCGCCGGCGCCATCCAGTTCGACACGCGCAAGAGCGTGCACCAGCAGCAGGGCGGCGCGATTTACGAGCAGGCCCTGAGCGAGTCACAGAGTCTGCGCGTGCTCGGCTACCTCGGCCATCGCAACGTCGAGCAGTTCCAGTCGATCCCGGTCGCCACGCAGAAGGCGCCGACCAGCCCCGGCGGGGTGATCGACCTCGACGGCGACTACGGCGGCGGCGACGCGCGCTGGACGTACCGCGGGGCCCTCGCCGAGCGGCCGTTCGATGTGACCGCGGGCCTGAGCTACGACCGGCAAAACCAGCACCGCCGCGGCTACAACAACTATCTCGGCAGCACGCTCGGGGTGATCGGCGCCCTGCGTCGCGACGAACAGGACATCGTGTTCAATTTCGACCAGTACGTGCAGGCGGCCTGGGACATCGCCGAGGCCTGGCGGCTGACCGCGGGGCTGCGCCACAGCAAGGTGACCTTCCACGCCGAGGACCGTTACATCGTGCCCGCCAATCCCGACGACGGCGGCCGGACGGCATATTCGGCGACGACGCCGGTTGCCGGCTTGCTCTATCGGGTGACAACCGACTGGCATCTCTATGCCTCGTACGGCAAGGGCTTCGAAACGCCGACGTTCAACGAGCTGGGGTACCGGCCCGACGGCAGCGCGGGGATCAATTTGAACCTGGTGCCGGCGCGCAGCCGCAACGGCGAGATGGGGTCGAAATGGCGGTTCGGCGAAGGCGAACTGAATCTGGCCCTGTTCGAGGCCCGCACCGACCACGAGATCGCGGTCGCGACGTCGAGCGGCGGGCGCACGAGCTACCAGAACATCGATCGGGCGCGACGGCAGGGGGCGGAGGTCAAGCTCGAACTGCCGATCGCGGCGCAATGGCGGCTGCTGCTCGCCTACACTTATCTCGACGCGACTTTCCGTTCGCCGTTTCTGACCTGTCCCGCCGCGGCGAGCTGCACGAAGCCGAACACGCTCGTGGCGGCGGGGGCGCGTATCCCGGGAGTGCCGCGCTCGGATCTCTATGCGGCGCTGCGCTGGGGCGAAGCGCTCGGCTGGAACGCGGCGATCGAGGCAAGCCTGGCCGCGGCGACACCGGCCAACGATCTCAACACGCAGTCGGCGCCGGGCTACGGCACGCTCCACCTTGCCGCCGGCTACGGGTTCGACCTGCGCGATGCGCAGGTTTCCACGTTCCTGCGCTTGAACAATCTGTTCGACAAGCACTATATCGGCTCGGTCATCGTCAACGAGAGCAATGGACGCTACTTCGAGCCGGCGCCGGGACGGTCGGTCTTCGGCGGCATGCGCGTGAACTGGAAGCTCTGAGAGCCTGTTCACGATCTTTCCCCCGCAAGGTGTGTGAGCAGACGCCGCACTTCTCCTTCCCCTTGAAGGGGAGGGCTTAAAGCGCCTTCACAAGTGTTTTTTCCTCCGGATCGCGAACAGTCTCTGAGACTCCGCCGTTTTTCGAGAGACAAAAAGAAGGCCGGCGTTGCGCCGGCCTTCTGCGTTTCGGTCCGATGAAAGCCGTGTACGGATCGATTCAGGACTTCAGCACGCCGGACAGCTTCGCCGCCTGCGTCGCCAGCGCATCCATCAGCGGCGGATTGAGGCAATCGTACGGTTCCAAACCGATTTCCTTCAGGCGGCTGCGCACCGCCCCCATGTTCTTCGGGTCCGCGCCGGATTCGATGATCGAGGAGACGAACGCAGCGAAGCCCGGCGGCGCCCAGCCGCTCTGCGGCGACAGTTCGGTGTGGATGAAATCGAGTCCGTAGAACGCGTGCTTGTCGTTCTCGATGCGCCCGAACATGTGCACCCCGCAGCCGCCGCAAGCGTGGCGCTGGATCGTCGCCTTCTCGTCGACGATCTTCAGCTTGTCCGCGTTTTCGGTCGCCTTGACCTTGTCGCGCGGCACGACGCCGACGACCGCGAACAGCGCGCCGGCCGGCTTCCAGCACTTGGTGCAACCGCAGGCGTGGTTGTGCAGCACCTGCGAATCGATCTGCACCTTGACCGGATTGCTCGCGCACTTGCAGACCAGGGTGCCGCCGGCGAATCCCGCGGCGGCCGGCTTGATGCCGTTGTCGACGGCTGGATGGATCGCAATTGCCATGGCTCTACCTCCCGATGATGTGAGTAGCTGATTCGGCATCCCGGCCGTTACGGATTCCGATGCGGCACTCCGTAGCCGCAATACGCTTCAAGACGTGCCCGTGCCGTCGCTTGCCGGACCAATGAAGAACAAGAAAAGCCCGAGCCACGGGGAATACGCAGAACGCGGAGAAAAACGACAAGCGCATATTTTTCTTTCTCCGCGTTCTTCGCGGTTCGGTCTTTTGCTCCGGGGCTCATCAGCGGGTCGTGCGAGCGCGCTTCAGTACTTGATGACGGAGCGGATCACCTTGCCCTCGTGCATCAGGTCGAAGGCGTGATTGATCTTCTCCAGCGGCAGGGTTTCGGTGACGAACTCGTCGACCTTGAGTTCGCCGGCGAGATAGCGCTCGACGTAGCCCGGCAGTTGCGAGCGGCCCTTGACGCCGCCGAACGCCGAACCGCGCCAGACGCGGCCGGTGACGAGCTGGAACGGACGCGTCGAAATCTCCTGCCCCGCGCCGGCAACGCCGATGATGATCGACTCGCCCCAACCCTTGTGGCAGCACTCGAGCGCCGAGCGCATCACGTTGACGTTGCCGATGCACTCGAACGAAAAGTCGACGCCGCCGTCGGTGAGATCGACGATCACCTGCTGGATCGGCTTGTCGTAGTCCTTCGGATTGACGAAGTCGGTCGCGCCCATGGCCTTCGCCATCTCCCACTTCGACGGATTCAGATCGACGGCGATGATGCGCGCGGCCTTGGCCATCACCGCGCCCTGCACGACGGCGAGACCGATGCCGCCGAGACCGAACACGGCGACCGTCGCGCCCGGCCACACCTTGGCCGTGTTGAGTACCGCGCCGATGCCGGTGGTGATACCGCAGCCGAGCAGGCAGACCTTGTCGAGCGGTGCCTTCGGGTTGATCTTCGCCAGCGATATCTCCGGCAGCACGGTGTACTCCGAGAACGTGCTCGTACCCATGTAGTGCAGCACCGGCTTGCCCTGATAAGAGAAGCGCGAGGTCCCGTCGGGCATCAGGCCCTTGCCCTGGGTCACGCGGATCTTCTGGCAAAGGTTCGTGCGTCCGGACTTGCAGAACTTGCATTCGCCGCATTCGGGCGTATACAGCGGAATCACATGGTCGCCGGGCTTGACGCTCGTCACGCCGGGACCGACTTCTTCGACGATGCCGCCGCCCTCGTGGCCGAGGATCGCCGGAAACAGTCCCTCCGGATCTGCGCCGGACAGCGTGAACGCGTCGGTGTGGCAGACGCCCGTCGCGATGATGCGCACGAGCACTTCGCCGGCCTTCGGCCCCTGCAGGTCGACGTCGACGATTTCAAGCGGCTTGCCCGCTTCGAAAGCGACGGCTGCTTTGGTTTTCATCTTTCCAATCTCCTTGAAAATTATCCGCGCAACACCACCGCGTGGTGGCGCAGGTGGTCTTCGATGAAAGTGCTGATGAAGTAGTAGCTGTGGTCGTAGCCCGGCTGCATGCGCAGCGACAGCGGCTGACCGACTTTTTCGCACGCTGCCCGGAAGATTTCGGGCCGCAGCGTGTCGTTGAGGAACTGGTCCGCATCGCCCTGATCGATCAGGATCGTACCGGGGAACTTCTTCCGCTGCAGCAGTTCGGTCGCGTCGTATTGCTTCCATGTTTCGCGATCGGGGCCGAGGAAACGCGGGAACGCGGTTTCGCCCCAGCGCACCTGCATCGGCGCGACGATCGGCGCGAACGCGGACACTGAGCGGAAGCGGTCGCTGTGCTTGAGCGCGATCGTCAGCGCGCCGTGGCCGCCCATCGAATGGCCGAAAATGCCCATGCGGCGGGTATCGACCGGGAAATGCTCCGCGATCAGCGCCGGCAGTTCCGTGCTGCAATAGGTATACATTTTGAAATGCTTCGACCACGGTTCGACCGTCGCGTCGAGGTAGAAGCCGGCGCCGGCGCCGAACTGCCAATCGTCCGCTTCGCCCGGGATGCCGGTATTGCGCGGGCTCGTGTCCGGAGCGATCACGATGAGACCCAGTTCCGCGGCGATGCGCTGCGCGCCTGCCTTGATCGTGAAATTCTCTTCCGTGCAGGTCAGCCCCGACAACCAGAACAGCGCCGGCACGCGCTCGGCACGCGCCTGCGGAGGTTGGTACACGGTGAAGCGCATCGGCCCGTTGCACGCGGTCGACGTATGCCGATAAAAACCCTGCACGCCGTTGAAACTTTTTTGCTCGGAAATTTTTTCGATTGCCGCCACGGGCATGTCCTTGTCGTTGATCGGGGATGGGATGCTGCTATGTCGCAAGGCCGCGTTCCCCGACGATCGACGGGGATTCTAAGGCGGCTTTGCGCTGCGGAAAGAGGTGTGCGAAATCTTGGAGCGGCGTCGGGCAAACTGTCCCGAAAGCGGGACAGAGGGTACTCCCGTCTCTACCCGTCGTTCCAGCGCGAGGTGGAATCCGGTTTTGTTCTTTTGTTCGTCATCTCCGCTCAGGGGAGGCTTTCAACAGCCGTAGGACTGGTCAACCGGCCCTTGTTTTTTTTGTTTTGTTTTCAAGAGCCAGAGCTTCCACTCGCCATTCAGCCCCGTAGGGCGGGAGAAGCCGCGCAGCGGCGCATCCCGCCACCGTTGCCATATGCCGTCAAGAAGGCGGGATATGCTTCGCTTCTCCCGCCCTACGGCGAGTGCAAGCCCTGGCTCTTGAATCAACCACAAAGATCAAAAGCCAAAACAAGGACTGGATTCCTGTCTGCGCAGGATTGACGAGCAAGAGCAAAGACGCTGGCGGTCAGTGCGTAGGGCGGGAGAAACCGCGCAGCGGCGCATCCCGCCGTTGCCGTATACGATCAAGAAGGCGGGATACGCTTCGCTTCTCCCGCCCTACGGCGAGTGCAAGCTCCGGCTCTTGAATCAACCACAAAGATCCAAAGCCCAAGCGAGAACTGGATTCCTGCCTCGCAGGGATGACGAGCAAGAGCAAAGACGCCGGCGGTCCGTGCGTAGGGCGGCAGAAGCCGCGCAGCGGCGCATCCCGCGACCGTTGCCATATGCCGTCAAGAAGGCGGGATACGCTTCGCTTCTCCCGCCCTACGGCGAGTGCAAGCTCCG
>CBJLOV010000009.1:0-40406 GCA_966424745.1 uncultured bacterium | reverse complement strand
GAGCAGCATCGCCGCGACCGTGCAGCCGCGCAGCGCATCGAGCGACCGCAGGCGGCGCGGCGCGGCGGCGGTCACTGCCGCGGCACCAGCTGCACGGAATCGATCACGTACAGGGGATCGTGGCGGCCGGTGGCAAACTGCAGGCAGAGATCGTGCGTGCCCGGGCGCGGCGGCAATGCGAAATCGAACTTCGCGCCGCGCGGCTGGGCGAGCAGCGGTTCGATCGATGCCGTTGCCAGCAGTTCACCGTCGCAGCGGTCCAGGCGCAGTTGCAGCTCGCCGGCCGGATACTTCTCCGGCTTGCGCTCGACGACCTGCTTGATGTCCTTCCACAGCTGGAAATTGTACGGCAGGCTCGCGGCATCGACCTCCACGCGCGCGCCGCGGTCGAGATCGGCCTGCTTCCATACCCAGCACGGCTCGAAGATATCGACGGCATAGGCTTTGTCCGCGGTGTCGCCGGAGCCCGGCAGCTTCAGGATCAGGATCGGCTTGGCCACACAGGAGCCGAGCTCGGACGAACTGCGGCGCAGCAAGGCGGACGGATCGAGCCTGCGCGTGCGCGCGTCGGCGAGCGCGATGCCGCGCTCGAACGCGGCCGCGCGGATTTCTCCCTTGGCCGGCACCGAAAACGGCGACGTGTACAGGGTCGACTGCGGCGTCGGCTCGCTGCCGTCGAGCGTGTAGCGGATCTCGCCGAATGCGGTCGGGTTGGAGAGGGACAGGCCGACTTGCTGCGTCTTCGCGTCGAGTTCGCTGCGGATCTCGACGGCGAACGGCGTCTGCGCATAGCCGACGCCGAGCCGCCGGTAGCGCACGAGCTGGCCGGCGAGGCGCTGCAGAAAGCCGTGCCAGTCGTGCGCGGACGCCGGCGACCAGAGCACCTCGGCGAGCGCGGCGGCGCGCGGATAGGCCGCGCGCGTGACCGCGGCCGGCGTGGCGAAGTATTCGCTCCAGAGATTCGCCTGGGCGCCGAGCACATGGCGGTCTTCGGCGGCGTCGAGTTCCGTCGGGATCGGATTGAAATCGTAAACCTGCCGCAGCGTGATCGGGCTCGGGCGCCCGGCGGGCTCTTCCGCCAACCCGGTCGGCAGGTGGTCGAAGTACAGATCGGGGTCAGGGGAGAGCACGACGTCGTGTCCCTGCTTCGCCGCTTCGACCGCCCCCTTGATTCCGCGCCAGGACATCACCGTCGCGCGCGGCGGCAGGCCGCCTTCGAGGATCTCGTCCCAGCCGATCAGCTTGCGCCCGTGCGCGGAGAGGAAGGCCTCGATGCGCTTGATGAACCAGCTCTGCATCTCGGCCTCGCTGCCGACGCCGACGGCGCGCATGCGCTGCTGCACGCGCCTGGACGCCTGCCACTGGTCCTTCGCCGCCTCGTCGCCGCCGATGTGGATGTACTGCGACGGAAACAGCGACATCGTTTCGGTGAGGACGTTCTGTAAAAAGATAAAAGTGGAATCTTCCACATTGTAGAGGTAGGTGTGCACGCCCCAGTCGTGGGAAACGCCGGGGTTATCGCCGGCGACGCCGAGCTGCGGATAGGCCGCGATCGCGGCCTGGGCGTGGCCCGGCATCTCGATTTCCGGCACGATCGTGACGTAGCGCTGCTGCGCATAGGCGACAATGTCGCGGATCTGCGCCTGCGTGTAGTAGCCGCCGACGCGCAGCGGCTTGCCGTTCGCATCCTTGGGGTTCCCGGCCGGCGTGCGCCAGGCGCCGACCTCGGTCAGCTTCGGATATTTCTTGATCTCGATGCGCCAGCCCTGGTCGTCGGTCAGGTGCCAGTGCAGCACGTTGTACTTGTGCAGCGCCATCCAATCGATGAACTCTTTGACGTATTCGGGCGGCTGGAAATGCCGGGCCGGATCGAGCATGAGGCCGCGCCAGGCGAAGCGCGGCCGGTCTTCGATGCGCAGGCGGGGAATGCGCACCGGCGCGGCGGTCTCGCCGTCGAGCGTCGACAGCTGCCACAGCGTCGTCGCCGCGTTGAAGAAGCCGTGCCCGGCATAGGCGCCGATCTCGACGCCCTTGTCGGACACGGTCAGCGCGTACCGCTCTTCGTCGTCGCGGCGTTCGGCGTCGTCCGGCTTGAGCTCGAGCAGGTCGATGCCGGGCGCGTCGCTGAAGCCGAAACCCGGCTTGGCCGGATCGCGCAGCTCGACCTTGAGATGCAGGCCGCGCGCGCGCAGCAGCGCATCGGCGAGCCATGCGGCGATGTCGGCCATCTCGGCGTTCGAGGCCTGCACGCGCAGCGCCATGCCGTCGCGCAGTTCGAAATAGCCAGGTTCGCGCTGCAGCGAGTACGGCGCGGGAATCAGGGAAAGCGGCGTGGAATCGCTTGCGGCGGCCGCGGCGACGGTCGTGAAATTCGTTCGTGGAGCGACGGCGTTCGGGCTGCGGCAGTTGGCCAGGATCAGGGCCGAGGCGAGCGCAATCGCGTAAAGGATCTTGTGCAGAAAACGAGGCGTGTCTTGCATGGAGCTGCGCCTGACCAGAGGAAGTTCGATCATACCGTTCACCGTGAAGCGGGCAAAAAAAGCGGGCCTCGAATGCCACAAGGCCCGCAACGGCTGGAGAACGCCTTGAAAGGGGTGGAACTGCGCTATCGGTTTCCTCCTGCGCCTGCTCCCGTCGCCGGGAGCAGGGCTTTCTTCGGCAGGGTCAGAACTTGAGACGCAGGGTGACGTAGTACTGACGACCGTTCACGTAGAACGCGTACGGCTGCTTGCCGTAGCCGCCCGGCGAGTAGTTCTCGGTGTAGTACTTGAGCTTCGGATCGTTGAGGTTCATCGCATCGAGCGTGACCGTCGCCCACGGCGTGACCGCATAGCCGAACGAGGCGTTGAGGGTACCGATGCCCTGCTGGTAGAAGGAGTCGGTACGGCTCACGCCGGCATAGAACGTCGAGCGGTAGGTGTACGACAGGCGTGCGTTGAACTGCGCGTTCTCGAAGTAGCCCGACACGTTGAACGTATTGCGCGAATTGCCCTGCAGCGGGCCGCCGTTGTCGGTGCTGCCGTCGGCGTAGGTGTAGTTCGCCGCCACGCCGAAGTTGTCGCCGATCGGCTGGATGTAGTTCAGCTCGATGCCCTTGACGTGGCCGTCGACGTTGTGCGGGATGCTGACGAGGTAGTTGTTGAAGATGTCGTGGCCGGCCTTTTCGCTGGCCTGCATGTCCTTGTAGGCGCGCGTCTCGTTGCCGAAGTTGATGTAGTTCGACAGGTCCATGTTGTACGCGCCGACCGAGAGCAGGCCACGCGGGGCGAAGTACCACTCCCAGGCCACGTCGACGTTGGTCGACACGATCGGCTTCAGCTGCGGGTTGCCGCCGCTGCCGGTATGGGTGAGGTCGTCGAGCGAAACGAAGCCGGCCAGCGCGGAGTAGTCCGGACGCGTCAGCGTCTGCGACGCGGCCAGGCGCAGCACCATGTCGTCGCGCAGGTCGAACTTGAGGTTGCCGCTCGGCAGGAAATTGTCCTTGCTGGTCTTCGCCGTGTTCCAGTAGTAGTCGCCGAACGCCGAACCGGTGATCGGGCCCCTGACGATCTTTTCCTGCGGACTGGTCGAACTGTAGCTGATGTCCGAATCGGTGCCGACGTAGCGCACGCCGAGGTTGCCGCTCCAGCCCTCGCCGACGAAGTTGAACTGCAGGTAGGCGGCCGAATCCCTCTCCTTCACCTGGTAGATGTCGTTGAAGTAGAAACGGCCGACCGGGTCGCGGTTGGCGAACTTCGCGTCGATCGCGGCGAGCTGCGCCGGCGTCCAGTACCAGATGTTGCCGGGGAAGCTGCCGCCGACGTTGCTGCCGAAGTCGCCCGGGTACCGGGAGTAGGAGGAGGTCGGATAGCCGGACGGGTCTTGCCAGTTGGTCGAAAAGTTCGGACCCTGCGCCACGTCGAACAGGTTCTCGCGCGTGTGCTTGGCGTAGCGCGCGCCGAAGTCGATGGTGGAGAGCGGGCCGTTGTCGACCGCGAACTCGCCGTCGGCCTGCGCCCATTTCTCCTTGTCCTTCACGTCGATGCCCTGCTCGCCGAAGATCCAGCCCGCCGAAGGCAGGATGGCCGACGGCGAGGAGTTGTCGCCGCCCATGGTCCAGTCGACCGGCGAGTTGATGCCGTGCATGTTCCAGCTCGCGCCGGCGCCGGGCTGCGCGCCGAGTTCCATCACGTCCTGGTGCGGGCTCTTGCCGCTGCCGTTGGTGGTGCCGGCCTGGGCTTTGAAGCTCAGCTTGTCGGTCGCGCGCCAGTCGGCGTCGAAGGTCACGTAGTCCGACTTCGAAGCCGCACCGGGACGTGAAATCTGGTCGTACACCACGTACGGCGCGGTGCTGCCCGGAACCGGCGCGAACGTGGCCGAGGTCAGCACGTTGTTCTGCACGGAGTAGTTGGAGCCGAAGCCAGCGCCGCTGTTGACGAACTGGCTGCCCCACATCATGTAGTTGCGGTTGTAGTTGTCGGCCTTGAGCTTGGAGTAGAAGCCGCTGAGGTTGAGGGTGAGGTTGTCGAGTGGCTTGAATTCGAGGTCGATCGTGCCGCCTTCGCGCTTGCGCTTCTGCGTGAACAGCACCGCGCCGATTTCGTTCGGGTAATAGACGCCGTCAAGGTCCCCATGGGCCGCGGCGATGGGATCGATCGGAGGCGGAGTCTGGCCGGGGTGAGCGGCGACATAGGCGGCTTGAGTTTTAGGACCTACGATTTGGTTATAGCCGCCGACGATTTCCTGGCCCTCGCGCTGCAGCGAACGCTCCTCGTAGAACAACTGGGCGAGTACGCCGAAGTTCTCGTTGACCTTCCAGTTGACGAGGCCGTTGAACTGCGGTTTGGTATCGCCGGGGAGATCGGAATAGACGCCGCCGATCGAAGCCGAGGCGGTCAGGTCCTTGCCGTACTGCAACGGCTTGCGCGTGATGATGTCGACCGAGCCCGCCGCGCCGCCTTCGAGGATCTTCGCTTCGGAGGTCTTGTGCACGACCACTTCGCTGACGATTTCCGACGGCAGCAGGGTGTAGCTGACGCTGCGGCCGACCGTCTGCACCTGGCTCAGCACGAACCAGTCGCCGGTGCCGACCGTGTGGCCGTTGATGAGCGTCTGGGTCAGGCTCGGGTTGGTGCCGCGCAGCGAGACGCGGTCGTTCTCGTCGAAGCCGCCTTCCACGGCGCTGGACGAGGAGATGTTGACGCCGGGCAGGCGTTCGAGCGTGTCGGCCACGTTCTTCGCCGGCAGCTTGCCGATGTCCTCGGCGGTGACGATCTCGACGTGCGAGTCGTAGGCCTGCTTGAGCTGCAGCGATCTGGCTTCCGTGTCGCGGATGCCGGTGACGACGACGGTGCCGAGTTCTTCGGTGGTCTTTTTCGCATTCTTGTCCGCGTCCGCCGTCGACGGCGTCTGCTGCGGATCGGCAGCGACCGGGGCGGCGGCGTAGGCAAGCGCGGTGGCGTACAGACTGGCGGCGATGCTCGCCGCGAGCATGGTCTTGGAGTATTTCATCGGTGGCCCTCTCAATTTATGTGTATGGTCAGGAAGACTTGGCTTGGCGTTTGCCGAATCTCCAGCGATTTTCCACTTATATACTTTTATAGTTATTCGAACGTGCGTCCCGCACCGACTCCGCATCCTGTACTGCTACTGCCCTTCGTGAACTTCGCTCAGCTGTTGCTCTCCTCGTATTCGTTGTCGAGAAACCAGTGCGCCGCGCCGATCACGCCGAGCTGACCGTGGTCGATCAGGTGCACCGGCACGCGTTCGAGCACCTCGCGCAGGGCGCCCTTGTCGCCGAGGCGCGCGGCGAAGCCGCTGGCGCGCAGAAGCGGCGCGATCTGCGGGAGTACGCCGCCTGCCAGATACACCCCGCCGTAGGCGCCGAGCAGCATGATCAGGTCGCCGATCAGGCTGCCGAACCAGGCGCAGAACACCTCGACGGTCTCCGCGGCGAGCGGGTCGGCGCCGGCCAGGGCGGCAGCGGTGATCTGCGCCGGCGACTCGAAGCGCGTCTCGGCGCTGCGCAGTGCGCAAAGCGCGCGGTAGAGCGAGAGCAGGCCGGGTCCGGAGAACACCTGTTCGTTCGGAACGTGCGCCGAGCCGCTGCCGAGGCGACGCACGATCGCGTGTTCGAGTTCGGTACGCGCGGCGAGCGCGGCATGGCCGCCTTCGGTGGCGAGAATGTGAGGCTGCCCCCTGCCGGGGATCAGCACGGCGGCGCCGAGCCCGGTGCCGGGACCGACGACGAGCCGCGGCTGGGCGATGTCGATTCCGCCGCTGCCGGCGATCCGGGCCGAATCGGCCGCGCCTTGAAAGTGGGCGGCGTACGCGACCGCTTTGAAGTCGTTGACGAGCACGACGCGTTCCAGTCCGAGGGCGTCGCGCAGGCGCGAGAGAGAAACGCGCCAGGGCAGGTTGGCGTTGATCAGTTCGTCGCCGCGCAGCAGCCCGGCACAGGCGATGCAGGCGCGCGTCGTCGGCGCGCTGCCGACCGCCTTGGTGAATTCACGCAGGATGTCGTGCAGGCCGGCGTAGTCGGCGCAGGCGAATTTGCGGTATTGCAAAAGTTCGAGGCGTTCGCCGCCGGTCGATTCGGCGAGCGGCTGGACGAGCCCGATCCGGGCATGCGTTCCGCCGACGTCGGCAGCGATGAACGGCGTGCGTGCACCGGGCGACGCGAACGCGTGCTGCAACGGCTGATCGACGAATTGCGGACTTGCGCCTTGCATCGTGTACAGCTTCCCCGCTTCTGGATGGAAACGCTCCGGGATGCGCCCGGAATCCCCTTTGTTCTTATCGCCGGAAGCGATCGAGTCGCTTCGGTCGTGGCGGAGTGTCCGGCATGATGACAACGTTGTCAACATTCCATGACAGATTTTTTTCTGGAGCGCTGCGTATGGCGAAAATCCCCGTGTGGCGCCATACTTCTGTAAGAATATCGATGACAACGTTGAAAAACCTGGGTTTTGTGCTGCGTCGGATTGTCTGCTGGGGCGGCGGTTCGCGGCATGCATCGGCGGTGTGCCTCCGCAGGCTTGCCGAGCGCGGCGAAGCGGCCCGCGCAATCCAAGGTTCCCGGCTGGCGGCAGGGTGCCTTTGGGGCGACAATACGGACGACTGCAAATGCAGATGAGAGAGAGCAAGTTGGATACGACGACGCGCCGGCGCAGTGCCACGATCAAGGATGTTGCGCAGCGCGCGAAGGTGTCGTTGAAAACGGTGTCTCGCGTCGTCAACCACGAGCCTTCGGTCCTGGAGGCGACGCGCAAGCGCGTCGAGCGTGCGATCGCCGAACTCAATTACCAGCCCGATCAGTCCGCGCGCAGCCTGCGCAGCGCGAAGTCGTACACGATCGGCATGGTCTACGACAATCCGAACGCGTACTACGTCATCGCGATGCAGAACGGCGTGCTGTCGGTGTGCCGCGAGACCGGCTTCGATCTCAACATCCATCCCTGCGATTCGAATTCGCCGGAACTCGCCGAGGAACTGCGCGAACTCGTGCAGCGCTCGCGCCTGGCCGGCCTCGTGCTTGCGCCGCCGATGTCCGAGCGCATGGAATTGATCCATTTCCTCGCCGCGAACAAGATCAAGTTCGTGCGCATTCTCTCTGCCGCCGAGGATCCGCGCGACGGGTTCCCCTGCGTCTTCGTCGACGACCGCGATGCGGCCTATGCAGTGACCGAGCATCTGATCCAGCTCGGCCACCAGCGCATCGGCTTCCTCTGGGGCGGCAAGGCGCATCGTTCGAGCCCGGAGCGTTTCAAGGGCTACGAGGACGCGCTCAAGCACTACGGCATCGCCGTCGACAAGGCGCTGATCGTCGAAGGCGACTATTCCTTCGACGACGGCTTTCGCGGCGCGCGCAAGCTGCTCGCGCTGAAACATCCGCCGACCGCGATCTTCGGCTCGAACGACGAGATCGCCGCCGGTGTGCTCGCCGCCGCCAAGGCGGCGAACTTGAACGTGCCTTACGACTTGTCGATCGCCGGGTTCGAGGACAGCCCGTTTTCGCGGCAATGCTGGCCCGCGTTGACGACGGCGAAGCAGGCGACCGGGGACATCGCGCGGCGCGCGACCGAGCGCCTGATCGCCGAACTCAAACACGGCCGCCACGCCGAGCAGAGCATTCACAACGTCGGCTTCAGTCCTACGCTGGTGGTACGCGGTTCGACCGGGCCCGTGCGGCCGGCTGCCGCTACGGGTCACCAAGGGAAAAGCTGAAGATTGAAGCGCGCAGAACGCGGAGAGCGCGCAGAGAGCCGGATCCGATTTAATTTTTCTCGGTGGCTCGGTCTTTTATATCTTCGGCGTCATTGCTCTTCGGCCAAGCCGCAGCGGAGCGTCAGACGGCGGCCTTCAGTTTCGCCGCGGTGCGCGCGAGTTCTTCGATCCTCTGCCATTCGCCCGCCTTGAGCAGATCGGCCGGGCTCAGCCAGGTGCCGCCGACGCAGACGACGTTGGGGCTGGCGAGAAAATCCGGCGCGGTGTTTTCGCGGATGCCGCCGGTCGGGCAGAACTTGATGCCGGGCAGCGGCGAGGCCCAGGCTTTGAGCAGGTTGACGCCGCCGGCCGGTACGGCCGGGAAGAATTTCTGGAATCGGTAGCCGCGTTCGAACAGCTTCATCGCTTCGCTGCCGGTGGCCGCGGCGGGCAGCCACGGCAGCACGCTCGCATCGGCCGCGGCGAGCAGGGCATCCGTCGCTCCCGGCGACACGGCGAAACGCGCGCCGGCGCGTTCGGAGGCCTTGAGGTCGGCCGGCGTCAGCACGGTGCCGGAACCGACGACGGCGCCTTCGACTTCGCCCGAAATCGCGCGGATCGCGTCGAGCGCGACGGGCGTGCGCAGGGTGATCTCGATCGCCGGGATGCCGCCGGCGACGAGCGCTTTCGCCAGCGGCACGGCCGCGGCGAGATCCTCGATCACGACGACGGCGACGACCGGCGCGAGGTGCAGGGTCTTCTCGACTTCGGCCTGCTTCTTTTCGATGGGGGTGGTCACTTGGCGAACTCCATTAAACATAAGCTTGGACGCGGATCCACGCGGATTTCCGCGGATAAAGACGATTTGAAAAGAGCGAGACGAAGTAGCGGTTTCAACGAACTCATTCCTCTTGCCCTATCCGCGTTGATCCGCGCAAATCCGCGTAGAGGGTTTTTCTCAAGGGTTGAAAACGCAAGCGCCTGCGTCGGATGCGCCGACGGTATCACGGAAGAGCGAAAACAATTCGCGCCCCAGCCCTTGATGATGCGAGGCAAGCCTGTCGCCGCTCGCCGCTTCGCGCGCGGACAACGTTGCTGCGTCCACTTTCACTTCCAGCGTGCCCGCGTTCGCGTCGAGGCGCACGACGTCGCCGTTGCGGATCTTGGCGATCGCGCCGCCGGCGGCGGCTTCCGGGGTCAGGTGGATCGCCGCGGGCACCTTGCCCGAAGCGCCCGACATGCGACCGTCGGTGACGAGGGCGACTTTGAAGCCGCGGTCCTGCAGCACGCCGAGCGTCGGCGTCAGCTTGTGCAGCTCGGGCATGCCGTTCGCACGCGGGCCCTGGAACCTCACGACGGCGACGAAATCGCGGTCGAGCTCGCCGCGTTCGAACGCCGCCTTCACGTCGTCCTGCTCGTCGAACACGATCGCGGGCGCTTCGATCACGGCGCGTTCCGGCGCGACCGCGGAGATCTTGATCACCGCGCGGCCGAGATTGCCGCCGAGCGCCTTCAAGCCGCCGTCCGGGCGGAACGGATTCGACGCCGGGCGCAGCACGGTCTCGTCAAGGCTCGCCGCGGCGACGGGGACATAGGACAGCTTCTTGTCCGCATCGAGCAAGGCATGTTTGCGATAGCCGTCGAGACCGGTGCCGTTCACCGTCTCGACGTCGGCGTGGACGAGGCCCGCGTCGAGCAGTTGGGCGATCAGGAAATTGAGACCGCCCGCGGCGTGGAACTGGTTTACGTCGGCCTTGCCGTTCGGGTAGACGCGGGCGAGCAGCGGCACCGCGCCTGCGATCGCGTCGAAGTCTTCGAGGGTGACGACGATGCCGGCGGCGCGCGCGATCGCAACGATGTGCAGGAGCAGGTTGGTCGAGCCGCCCGTGGCGTGCAGGCCGGCGATGCCGTTGACGATCGCGCGTTCGTCGACGATGCGGCCGATCGGCGTGTATTCGTTGCCGAGCGCGGTGATCGCGGCGGAGAGTTCCAAGGCGGCGAAGGTCAGCGCGTCGCGTAGCGCGCCGTTCGGCGCGACGAAGCTCGCGCCGGGCAGATGCAGGCCCATCAGCTCCATCAGCATCTGGTTCGAGTTGGCGGTGCCGTAGAAGGTGCAGGTGCCTGGCGCGTGGTACGAGGCCGCCTCGGCTTCGAGCAATTCTTCGCGGCTCGCCTTGCCTTCGGCATAGAGCTGGCGCACCTTCGACTTCGTGTCGTTGCTGATGCCGCTCGGCATCGGTCCGGAGGGGACGAAGATCGCCGGCAGATGGCCGAAGGTGAGCGCGCCGATCATCAGGCCCGGCACGATCTTGTCGCAGATGCCGAGGTACAGCGCCGCGTCGAACATGTCATGGGAAAGCGAGACCGCCGTCGCCAGCGCGATCACGTCGCGCGAGAACAGCGACATCTCCATGCCCGGCTGGCCTTGGGTGACCCCGTCGCACATCGCCGGCACGCCGCCGGCGACCTGGGCGGTCGCGCCGATCGCGCGCGCGGTGCGGCGGATCAGTTCGGGATAGCGCTCGTACGGCTGGTGCGCCGAGAGCATGTCGTTGTAGGCGCTGACGATGCCGATGTTCGCGTGCACGTTGGCGCGGATCGTCGACTTGTCGTCGGCGCCGCAGGCGGCGAAGCCGTGAGCGAGGTTGCCGCAGGACAGCCGCTTGCGATGCGGACCGTGGCCCTTGGCGCGATCGATCTTGTCGAGATAGGCCCCGCGCGTGGCACGACTGCGTTCGGCGATCTGCGCGGTGACTTTGGCGATGGTGGGATTCAATGGCATGTCTTCACACCTTAGCTTTTTCAACCGATATTCGTGAGTGACTCGGCACAGGATTACAAGAGCGATTCGGCCACGGATTACGCGGATGGACACGGATCAAGAACAGTCGAATGCACATTGCTTCATCCGTGTTCATCCGCGTAATCCGTGGCCCAAAATGCTCTTCTATAGCCCGTTCATGGACACCAATACACCTGAAGCGGCGTGCGCGCATTGCGGATCACCGCGGTGATCGGATAGGCGTGATTCGAGGCGGCGACGTAGCGCGCGGTTTCGAGCACCTCGCGCTTGCGTTCGCCTTCGATGTGCAGATAGATCGCGCGGCTGTCGATGATCGTCGGCAGGGTCAGCGTGATGCGCGGTTCCCCGGCGCTGCGCGCGTGAATCGGCAGAACGATCGCGTCGGTCTTCGGGTCGGTCGCCGCGGCGAGATTGTCTGCATCGGGGAAGAACGAAGCGGTGTGGCCGTCGTCGCCCATGCCGAGCACCAGTGCGTCGAACGGCAGGTCGAGCATCGCGATGCCCGCGGCGATCGCCGGCGCACCGGCGTCGGGGGTCGCTGCGCCGGCTTTGTACAACGGTACGAAGCGGGCCGCCGCGGCCCGTCCTTGGAGCAGGTTCGCGCGCACGAAACCTTCGTTGGAGCGCGCATCGCCGGGCGGTACCCAGCGCTCGTCGACCAGGGTGACCGCGACCTTGGCCCAGTCCAGCGTCTGTGCGGCCAAAGCCTGGAGAAAACGCAGCGGCGTTTTGCCGCCCGACACGGCGAGGAAAGCCTGCCCGCGCGCCGCGATGCCGCGCGCGAGATCGGCGGCCACGGATGCAGCGAGCGCGTTGGCCAGTTCGCCGCCGTCGCCGAAGCGATGAGTGTCGAGCGCGCTCATGCGTCGTTCGCATCCGCGTCGTGCCAGGTGCGGCCGTCGCGTTCGATCAGCGCGACCGACGCGCTCGGTCCCCAGGTGCCGGCGGTATACGGTTTCGGTGCCTCGGGGCTGGCCTGCCAGGCTGCGAGGATCGGATCGATCCAGCTCCATGCGGCTTCGACTTCGTCGCGGCGCATGAACAAGGTGAGGTTGCCGCGCACGACGTCGAGCAGCAGGCGCTCGTAAGCGTCGGGCTGGGACACGCCGAACGCTTCGGCGAAGCTCATGTCGAGCGGCACTTCCTGCAGGCGCAGGCCGCCGGGGCCGGGCGACTTGATCATCAGCCAGAGCTTCACGCCCTCGTCCGGCTGCAGGCGCAGCACGAGCTTGTTCGGCGCGACCGGGCCCGCCGAGGAGTGGAAGATCGAGTGCGGGATCGCGCGAAACTGGATCACGATCTCCGACACGCGCGTCGGCAGGCGCTTGCCCGTGCGCAGATAGAACGGCACGCCGGCCCAGCGCCAGTTGTCGACCTCGGCCTTGATCGCGACAAAGGTATCGGTGTGCGAGGCAGGCTTGCCGAGATCCTCGAGGTAGCCCGGCACCGCGCCGCCGTTGCTCGCGCCGGCGCGGTACTGGCCGCGCACGGTGTTGAGGATCGCGTTGTTCTGGTTGATCGGCTTGAGCGAGCGCAGCACTTTGAGTTTCTCGTCGCGCACGGCGTCGGCGTCGAGCGAGGCCGGCGCTTCCATCGCCACCATGCAGAGCAGCTGCAGGATATGGTTCTGCACCATGTCGCGCAGGGCGCCGGCGTTGTCGTAGTAGGCGCCGCGCTTTTCCAGGCCGACCGTTTCGGCCACCGTGATCTGCACGTGGTCGATGCGCGAGGCGTTCCACAGCGGCTCGAACAGCACGTTGCCGAAGCGCAGCGCGAGCAGGTTCTGCACGGTTTCCTTGCCGAGATAGTGGTCGATGCGGAAGACGTGCTTTTCGTCGAACGCCGTGGCGACGTCGTTGTTGATCACGGTTGCGCTGGCGAGATCGCTGCCGATCGGCTTCTCGATGACGACGCGCGCGCCCTCGCCGTTGAGGTCGTGCGAGCGCAGGCGGTCGCAGATGGCGACGAACAGGTTGGGGCTGGTCGAGAGATAGAACACGCGCGCGCGGCCCGGCCGCGATTTCAGGTCCGCGGCGAATTCGTTCCAGCCCGCGTCCTGGGTCGCATCGAGGCCGAAGTAGTGCACGCTGGTGAGGAAACGCTCGACCGTGGCCGGGTCGGCTTTCTTGACGTGCTGGGCGATCGCGGCGCGCACGCTTTCACGGTACGAATCGTCGGAATCCTTGGTGCGGGCGACGCCGATGATGCGGCTGTCCGGCGGAATCTGGCCATCGGCATAGCGGCGGTAGAGCGCCGGCAGCAGCTTGCGCATGGCGAGATCGCCGGTGCCGCCGAAGATCACGAGATCAAACAAGTCGACCACTTTCATTTCTGCCACGATGCGCTCCGGAAGCTCAATTTTCTGGAAAATTCATTTTCGACGGGAATGATACCACTTTCATACCACTGAGTACCATATCGCGCAGACGCTTTTTTTGCCCGTCATTTCCGCGGCGAGGGCTGGACGGAATCGCCCGCGGGGTCGCGATGGACAGGATGTCCATCGCGCGAACTCCGGTCTGTCCCCGCGTACCAACGCGTAGGGCGGGAGAAGCCGCGCAGCGGCGCATCCCGCCGTTGCCGTACGTGATCCAGAAGGCGGGATGCGCTTTGCTTCTCCCGCCCTACGGGCTTCGGGGCGAGGGGAAGCTCCGGCTCCTGACAACAAAGATCAAAAGCCAAGTCGTCGCTGGATTTCCGCCGCAAGAAATTACGCGGAGATGATGAGCGGGATCAAGCACAGGATTACTCATGGCGATCCCACCGCGCGCACGGATCAGGTCCGGAGAAGGTTCTTCGGACCGTTCATTGTGTGAGCGCTCGTATCACGCGGACTCCCGCATCGACGTCCGTGCCTGTGCAGCCCCGCCTGCGCGGAATAACGAAAAAAAGACAGGGCGGATTATCGACCGCGCGGGAACGACCGGCTGAAGAACGCATAACGCGATTGGCCAAAGTGGTATTTCATTGGTATGATTGTGGCATGCAAACGACCCTGTACGGCGAATATCGCAAGCTCGACCGCGGAGGTGACGCGCAAAGGTCGCTCGCGTACCTGCGTCTGCGCCGCGCGATCCAGAACACGATCGAGTCCGGTGCGTTCCCGCCGGGACAAGCGCTGCCGAGCGAGCGCGATCTGGCGAAGAAGCTTGCGCTCTCGCGCGTCACCGTGCGCAAGGCGATCGGCGGGCTGGTCGAGGACGGGCTGCTCACCCAGCGCCATGGCGCGGGGACCTTCGTCGCCGAGCGCATCGTCAAATCATTCTCGCGCCTGACCGGATTCACCGACGATCTGCGCGCGCGCGGGCTCAAGCCGCGCGTGAAATTCCTCGAGCGCGGCGTCGGCGAAGTGACGCCCGAGGAGGCGATGGCGTTGAATCTCTCTCCGGGCGCCGACGTGATCCGCCTGCGCAGACTGCGTTTCGCCGACGACAAGCCGCTCGCGGTGGAATCGACCGTCGTGCCGCAGGCGATCATCGCCGACCCGAACGCGATCAAGCTGTCTCTTTACGACGCGCTCGAAAAAATCGGCTGTCGGCCGACGCGCGCATTGCAGCGTCTGCGTGCAGTGGCGCTCGACGGGGACGATGCGGCCCTGCTCGATTGCGAAGCCGGCAGCCCGGCGCTCGCGATCGAGCGCCGCGCCTTTCTCGACGACGGCCGCGTCGTCGAATTCACCACTTCGCTTTATCGCGGCGACGCCTACGATTTCGTCGCCGAACTGCACGGCGAATAAACCGCTCATGCGCCGCCGCGAAATTCCCGCTACTATCGCGCATCCCGATGACAACGATGTCATGACCATGTTGAAGCCGAACGAGACCAAGATGTTCCACGAGGCGGGCGAGAGCGCCGACGCGGTCGCCCGCCAGGTCGCCGCCAACGACGACATCGTCTCCCGCCTGATCGAAAGGCTGCGCACCGCACCGCCGCGCTTCATCGTTACCTGCGCGCGCGGCAGCTCCGACCATGCGGCGACGTTTGGCAAATATGTGTTCGAGACGCAGGTCGGTTTGATGACGGCCTCGGCGTCGCCCTCGATCAGCTCGATCTACCACGCGCATCAGAAACTTGACGGTTCGTTGTTCATCGCGATCTCGCAGTCGGGCGGCAGCCCGGACCTCGTCCGCGCGGCGAGCGGCGCGAAAGAGGCGGGCGCGTATGTCGTCGCGCTCGTCAACGTCGAAGATTCGCCGCTCGCCAAAGTCGCCGACACGGTCGTGCCGCTGCGCGCGGGTCCGGAATTGAGCGTCGCCGCGACGAAGAGCTATCTCTGCGCGCTGTCCGCGCTCGTGCATATCGCCGCGCGCTGGAAAGGCGATGAGGTGCTGTACGCCGCGCTGCAGGCCACGCCCGAAGCGATGCGCGCCACCTGGGCGATGGACTGGTCCTCGCTCGTCGACGGGCTCGTCGATGCGAACAGTCTGTTCGTCGTCGGCCGTGGTCTCGGTCTTGGCGCCGCCCAGGAAGCCGCGCTCAAGCTCAAGGAGACCTGCGGCCTGCACGCCGAAGCCTTCAGCTCGGCCGAGGTGAAGCACGGGCCGATGGCGCTGGTTGGCCGCAATTTTCCGGTGTTGTTCCTGACCCAGCAGGACGAATCGTTCGCCGGCACACGCGAAGTCGCCGACGAGTTCGCTGCGCGTGGTGCGAAAGTGTGGGTGGCGTCGCCCGACGCCGCGCAGGCGCATCGTCTGCCGGTCGCCGCGGCGCCGAATCCGGTCTGCGCGCCGCTGATCGCGGTGCAGGGTTTCTACAAGGCGGCCAATGCGCTGTCGATCGCGCGCGGGCACAATCCCGACGTGCCGCCGCATTTGAACAAGGTGACGAGGACTGTGTGATGACGACCACCGCGCTCATTCCTGCCGAAGTGCTGACCGAGCAGAGCTTTCGCCCGGGACTCGCGGTGCTAATCGAGGACCGGCGCATCGTCGATATCGTGGCCGAGGGAGTTGCGCGCGCACGCGCCACGCAGGTGCACGAACTGCGCGGCGTGAAATTGGTGCCCGGCTTTATCGACACGCAGGTCAACGGCGGCGGCGGCGTACTGTTCAACGACGAGCCGACTGTGAATGCCGTGCGCCGCATCGCGCACGCGCACCGTCGTTTCGGCACGACCGGCATGCTGCCGACGCTGATCAGCGACGATGCCGACGTCATGCGGCGCGCGGTCGCCGCGGTCGACGAGGCGATCGCGCAGCATGTGCCGGGAATACTCGGCATCCATCTCGAAGGCCCGTATCTCGCGCCGGCACGCAAAGGCGTGCATGACGCGAGCAAGTTCCGCGTGCCCGGCTCGGACGAAATCGCGATGGCCGCATCGCTGCACAACGGCAAAACCTTGCTGACACTGGCGCCGGACCGCGTGCCTGCCGAGGTGATTCGCGAATTCATCGCCCGCGGCGTGATCGTCGCGGCTGGCCACACAGCGGCGAGCTACAAGGAAACGCGCGCCGCGCTCGATCTCGGCATGCGTGGGTTCACCCATCTCTACAATGCGATGACACCGCTCAATGGCCGCGAGCCCGGTGTTGTCGGCGCGGCGCTCGATGATACGGCGAGTTGGTGCGGCGTGATCGTCGACGGACATCACGTGCATCCTGCGTCGCTGCGTGTCGCGCTCGACGCGAAACCGCGCGGGAAGGTCATCCTCGTCACCGACGCGATGCCGCCGGTCGGTTCCGATAATCCCTCGTTTCGCATCAACGGCGAGATCGCAACGGCGCGCGATGGACTGCTTACCGTGCCCGACGGAACGCTCGCGGGTTCCGTCCTCGATATGGCGCAAGCTGTGCGCAACACGGTTGAATGGCTTGACGTGCCGTTGGACGAAGCGGTGCGGATGGCGTCGACGTATCCGGCCGAGTTTATCGGCCTCGGCGCGACGCATGGACGCATTGCGCCGGGCTATGCGGCGG
Source organism: uncultured bacterium (assembly GCA_966424745.1). GTDB lineage: Bacteria > Pseudomonadota > Gammaproteobacteria > Xanthomonadales > Rhodanobacteraceae > Rudaea. The sequence goes on along the minus strand of CBJLOV010000009.1, from coordinate 23,504 downwards.
ATCTCGTCGCGCTCGATGCGCAACTACAGGTCAAGGCGACCTGGATTCGCGGCGAGATCGAAGAATATTGACGAGCTTCTTATTCCTGCTGCAATCGCGCCAAGATTTCGCTCGCGTGAAACACGCGATTTCGGCGCCGCGCGGGTTCGGTGAGGATGCCGCGGACGACGAGTTGGTCGATTGCGCGATTTGCGGCGACGAACGAAATGCCGAAAGACTCGGCCACTTGGGAAACCGAAATGACCGGGTGACCCAGCAGAAAAGTGGGCAGTTTCCGCGCGGCGGCGTCCGAGCGCAGTTCCGACAATTGTGAGAGCCAGCGATCGCGGAGTACGCCGAGGTCCGTCGCAATTGCGACGGCGCCGTCGCAAGCGGCGACGGCGGCTCGACAGAGCAGGGCAAGCCAGGGTGTCCAGTCGCCGCGCAGTTGCACGTCTGCGAGCGCATCGTAGTATGCGCGCCGATGCTTCAGCAGCATTCCCGACAAGTACAGAGGCGGATAGCCCTCTGCGGCGAGAATGAGCGGCATGAGTAGGCGTCCGCTGCGGCCATTGCCGTCGGCGAAGGGATGAATGGTTTCAAATTGGGCATGCGCGATGGCTACTTGCGCGATGAGCGGCAGTATCCAGTTCTCATCCTCACGCGGCTCGTAACGCAGCATAGAGGTCTCGAGCTCGTTCATGTAGTCTGGAATGTAGGCGGGCGGCGCCGGCACGAAGATGGCGTCTTCAATGCGACCCGCGCCGATCCAAGCCTGGGTATCCCGGTACTCGCCGGCGCGGACGGCGGAGGGGCTGTCCTGCAGCAAAATGCCATGCATCTCGCGGACAAGGCGGGTATTTAGGGCATCTCGCGAGCCCGCTGTCCGAATCGTTCGTAAGCCGGCATCGAGTGCCTGCACATAGCGCTCGGTGACTGTGGCATCGGCAGGCAAGCTGTCGCCACCCTGCGTCGCCTCGTATTCGAACAACTCGTGCAACTGAGTGCGGGTGCCTTCGATTTGGGAACTCTGGACTGCTTCGCGACGCGCCAGTGTGCGGGTCACCATGTCGGTGTTCGGTAGCAGCGCGATGGCAACTTTTAGCCGCTCCAATGCCTGCATGGCCTGGGCGATATCGTGTGCGATAGCGGCACTGTTCGGCAGCCGCCTTGGCGTTGGCGGGGCGACCAGGGCGATGCAATGCGGATGACCCTCGCATTTGACCAAATAAGGTCGCAGTGCCGCGCTGACGTCGGTTCGGCGCATGGAAGGAAGCCCGCCTAAAGTTAATTAAGACTGCCTGTTATTTAACTTTATCTCAATAAGATTAAATAATTCGGCGGCAAAATAAACGTTAGGTCGCTTCAATCCACCGGAAAAGGCCCTTCCTCGAACACTTCCTCATGGTAGCCCTTCGAACCGATCGCCTGTGCGAGCGGGCTGCGGAAGTCCTCGTTCGCGCGCAGGCGGTCGAGCACGTAGGCGAAATCGTAGCGCGGTCGCCAGCCGAGTTCGCGCCTTGCCAGTTCGTTGACGTAGACGCGGTCGAGCGAGTCGAACATGCGCCAGCCGCGGCGCGCGTATTCGTCGACATAGGCGGGAAACAGCCGTTGCACGACGGCGGGCGCGTCTTGGCGCAGGGCCGGCAAGTCCCGATCGGTGAACGGTGCGGTCGCGCTGATGATGTAGCGGCCGAAGCCGATCGCCGGTGCCTTCTCGATTGCCAGAGCGTGTGCGTCGACGATGTCGGCGACGTCGACGCGGCGATAGAGAAACTCGTTCGCCTTGATGTTCGCGTCGGCGAAGTTCTCGCGCATGTGTCGGCTGTCGTCGGCCTCGGGGAAGAAGCGCGAGGTGCGCAGCACGAGGCAGGGCAGGCCGAACTTGCGCCGGAACAACTGGCACAGGTTTTCGGCGGCGACCTTGGTGACGCCGTAGATGTTCTTCGGAATCGGCGCGACGTCTTCGGTGATCCACGCGGCCGGGGCGTCCGGCGGCGGCGTGAGGGCATCGCCGAATGCGCTGGTCGTGCTCGTGAAGACGAAGGATTTCACCTTGGCGGCGACAGCTTCTTCGAGCAGGTTGAGCGTGCCGGTGATGTTCGTGTCGACGAAGTCCTGGCGCGCGTGCGTGGCGACGTGCGGCTTGTGCAGCGTCGCCGCATGCAGCACCGCATCGACGCCGCGCATGCAACGCCGTACGAAGTCGCGGTCGGCGATGGAGCCGACTTCGTCCGTATAGGCTGAAGGCAGGATGTCGATGCCGAGGACGTCGTCGTCCGCATGGCGCAGACTGCGCATCAGCGCTTCGCCGAGATGGCCGCTGCTGCCGGTGACCAGGATTTTCATTGAGGGAGGAAAGCGCTTAACGCGGATCAGGACGGATCAGAATCGATCAGCGCCGATAAAGCAATATGAGATCAGCTCAAGATTTTCCATTTTGCGAGCTTGATCCGCTTTTATCCGCGTTAAAACCTTCTTTAAGGGCTTGCGCGGTGGTCCTGATACCAGGCTGCAGCGCCGATCAGGCCGAGCTGGCCGTGTTCGATCAGCCAGATCGGAACGTGCTTGATCACGTCGCCGAGTGCGCCCTTGTTGTGGTAGCGGGCGACGAAATTGCTGGTGGGCAGAAAGGTGCGGATGCGCGAAGGAATGCCGCCGGCGAGAAACACGGCGCGCGCGTTGTAGGCGAGGACGAGATCGCCGACCAGACTGCCGAGCAGGCCGCAGAACACGCTGAGTGCGGTCACCGCCTGCGGGTTCGCATGGGCGAGCGCGGCGGCGGTGACTTCCGCGGGGGTCCTCAGCAGCGCCGGCACGCCGTGGAGCGTGCAGATGCATTCGTAGAGATTGAGCAGGCCCGGGCCGGACACCGCGCGTTCGCGGTCGACATGCGGCCAGCGCTTGAACAACTCGCGCAGAATGTCGATTTCCAGCTCGTTGCCCGGGGCGAGCGAAGCATGCCCCGCCTCGCTCGTGATCACGACCGGACGCGGCGTGTGCGGGATGCGCACGGCCTGGCCGAAGCCGGTGCCGGGGCCGACCACGAGCGTCGTCACCTTCGACGGATCGACCGGCTGGCCGCTGAGCAGTTGCGCCGAGGCCAGGTCGATGTGCGGCGCGGCGTGTGCGAGCGCCTCGAAATCGTTGATCAACGCCAGGTCTTTCAAACGGGCCGCCTGACGCGTTTGCGACAGCGACACGTGCCAGGGCAGGTTCGGGTTGATGAGATTGTCGCCGTCCTGCAGCCCGGCGATCGCGATCGCGGCGCTGACCGTGTCGGACGAGCCATGGGTGTCGATGAAGGTGCGCAGGATCGTGGCCAGATCGGGATATTCCGCGCAGATGTATTCCGAGTAGTGCAGGATGGACACGGTCCCGTTCGCTGCGAAGCGGACCAAGGCGAGGCGCGCATGGGTCCCGCCGACGTCGGCGGCGATGAAGGGAGCGTCGGAGGAGGCCGGTGCGGCGGGTGCTGGGCTCAAGTGAAATTCCTGGGAAACTATGACGCCGAAAACGGGCCCGGCGCGCGGGACGTGGGAGTGTGTTCAGCCCCCACAGGCTTGTCAATCCGTGTTTGAAACGGGGTCTCCGACCGTGCGAGGGCGGTGACGGACGCGGCGAGCCCCCTGGAGCCGCGCCCACGTTGCTGAAATATCTTTATTTTTTTCTGAGTTGAGCTAGAATGCGCGGTTCCCGGCGCCGCTGTCCGCACTTTGCGGACCTGCCGCGAGGTTCGCGGCCGGCTTCGGACTCAACCATCCGTACCCGATAAATTCTCGAGAAATAAACATGGTCAAGATTCGTCTTTCCCGCGGCGGCGCCAAAGGCCGTCCGTTCTATCACATCATCGTGGCCGACGAGCGCAACGCGCGCGACGGCCGCAACATCGAGCGCCTGGGCTTCTTCAATCCGGTTGCGGCCGGCAAGGAAACCCGTCTGCAGCTCGACGTCGAGCGCGCCAACAGCTGGATCGCCAAGGGCGCCCAGCCGAGCGACAAGGTGCGCGTGCTGCTCAAGGAAGCCGGCAAGCAGGCCAAGGCCGCCGCTTAATTCGGCGCGAGGCCGCGATGATGGCCGAGCGCGACGAAAAAAAGCTGGTCCTGGGCAAGATCGTCGGCCTGTACGGCGTCGAAGGCTGGGTCAAGCTCGAGTCCTACAGCGAGCCGCGTTCGCGGATCTTCAAGTATTCGCCCTGGTTCGTCGGCAATGCCGGGGATGCGGTGGAGTATGCGGACGTGAAGGGCAGGGCGCAGGGCAAGGGCATCGTCGCCCGTTTGCCGGGCGTCGACAGCCGTGACGCTGCGGCCGCCCTGATCGGTGCGGAGATTCGCATACTGCGTTCGGCGCTGCCGAAACCGAAGCGAGGCGAGTACTACTGGGTCGATCTCGAAGGACTCGACGTGTTCAATCTCGAAGGCGTCGCGTTCGGCAAGGTCAGTCATCTGTTTTCGACCGGCGCGAACGACGTGCTCGTCGCGGTGGATGACGGTCGCGAGCGTTTGATCCCGTTCGTGACCGGCGATTTCGTCAAGCAGGTCGACATCGAAGGCGGTCGCATCGTCGTCGATTGGGACAAGGATTTCTGATCGTGCGTATCGACGTGGTGACGTTGTTTCCGGAGTTCGTCGATGCGGCGGCCAAGGTCGGCGTGGTCGGGCGGGCGCAGGAGCGCGGCTTGCTCGCGGTGCGCAGCTGGAATCCCCGCGATTACGCAACGGACAACTACCGCACCGTGGACGAGCGACCTTACGGCGGCGGCCCGGGCATGGTGATGATGATCGATCCGTTGCGCGATACATTGCGCGCGGCACGCGCGGCGGACGCGAAGCCGGCCAGGACGATTTATCTGAGTCCGCAGGGAACGCGGCTCACCCAGGACAAGGTGCGCGAACTCGCGCGGCAAGATCGACTGATCCTGCTGTGCGGGCGTTACGAGGCGGTGGACGAGCGTCTGATCGAACACGAGGTCGACGAGGAGATTTCGATCGGCGACTATGTGCTCTCGGGAGGCGAACTCGCCGCGGCGGTGCTGATCGACGCGATCGGGCGGCTGCAGGACGGCGCGTTGAACGACGCGGCGTCGGCGCAGCAGGACTCGTTTTCGGACGGCCTGCTCGATTGCCCGCACTACACCCGTCCGGAGGCGCACGAGCTCGGCTCGGTGCCCTCGGTACTGCTCTCGGGCGACCATGCGGCGATCGCAAAATGGCGGCGAAAACAGGCACTTGGACGTACCTGGAAGCGTCGGCCCGAACTGCTGGCGCGGCGCCCACTCAGCAAGGAAGAAAATATTTTTTTACAAGAATTTCAGTCAGATATAAGCGAAATCGAAACTTGCCATCAAAAAGGCAGAAAACCCTGAGGTATACTGGCTCCCGTCCGTGAAGGCGAGGAGCAGGTCACGGCCATTCGGCCGTACTTTCAACAAGCTTTCTTTCCACGGTGAATCCCATGAGCAACCTCCTACAACAATTCGAATCCTCCCAGATCACGCGCAAGCTGCCGGAATTCAGTCCGGGCGACACCGTGGTCGTCAACGTCAAGGTCAAAGAAGGCAACCGCGAGCGCGTGCAGGCCTATGAAGGCGTGGTCATCGCGAAGAAGAACGCGGGCCTCAACTCGGCTTTCACGGTGCGCAAGATTTCGCACGGTTTCGGCGTCGAGCGCGTGTTCCAGTCGCATAGTCCGACGATCGACTCGGTCAACGTCAAGCGTCGCGGCAAGGTGCGTGGCGCCAAGCTTTACTATCTGCGCGGCCTCGAAGGCAAGGCGGCGCGCATCCAGGAAGACTTGTCCAAGAGCGGTGCCGCCAGCGAAGAGTAATTCCTTCATTCCGGCAACGATTGCCGGAGACCCCCTTGGAGCATTGAGTCGCGTCTGTGCTCCTCGTCCAAAGCGGTCGTCAGAAATGACGGCCGCTTTGTCTTTTTCTGTTCCGGTTTTCGCTGCGCGTGCAACGGGACCGTCGTTCGCCCGGAGCCAGGCGAGGTAGCGCGGGCCCGCTTGCGCGGACGCGGATGATGTATGCTTGCCGCAGTCCGTTCGCCGGAAAGAATCCGTTTCCGGCCGTCAGTGCTGCACTGGGCGGGGGTACGGCGATGAAGGTACTGGTCACTGTCTTTTTTGCCGTGGCGAGTTCTGTCGCGGCCGCCGACAGCGCAGTCGACGCCATCGCTGCGCACAAGCATCTCGGCGTGGCCGCCTGCGGCAACAGCGTGTGCCACGGTGCAGCGCAGCCGTTCAAGGACTCGAACGTGCTGCAGAACGAATTCGCCGTCTGGCAGGAATTCGATCCCCACTCGAAGACGTTCACGACCCTGTCTTCTCCCGCGGCGAAGTCGATCGCCGCCAAGCTCGGCATCGGCGATCCCGCCGCGGCGAAAGTCTGCCTCGACTGCCACGTCGACAACCAGCCGGCCAATCTGCGCGGCGAGCGGTTCCAGCTGACCGACGGCGTCGGCTGCGAGGCCTGTCACGGCGGTGCCGAGCTTTGGCTGGGCACGCACGCCGACAGGAAGGCCACCCATGCCGGCAATCTCGCCAAGGGCATGTACGCGACCGACGATCCGGTGAAGCGCGCGCAGCTTTGCCTGTCCTGCCATGTCGGCGAGAAGCAGCGCATGATCACGCACCGCATGATGGGGGCCGGGCATCCGCGGTTGCAGTTCGAGCTGGACACCTTCACCTGGCTGCATCCGCACTACAAGATCGGTGAGCGCTGGATTCAACGCAAGGGCGAATGGAACGGGGTGCGCGACTGGGCGGTCGGCCAAGGTGCCGCCGCCGAGAATCAGCTCGATCTGCTGCTCGACCCGAGCGTCGGCTGGAGCGGCATCTTCCCCGAACTGGTGTTGTTCGATTGTCATGCCTGCCACAAGGCATACAAGGGCAATCGCTGGGGGCCGCGCCAGGGCACGGGCCTGCCGCCGGGCGTGGTGCGGTTGAACGACGCGAACCTGGTGATGTTCCGCCACGTGCTCGCTCCGGTCGACAGAGCCGCGGCGCAACGCATCGCCGAAGAAACCCGCGAACTGCATCGGGCGACCCTGGCGAGCCGCGAGGCGACGCTCGCCGTTGCGCGCCGACTGCGCGCGACCCTGGACGAATCGATGTCCAAGGTGGCGCGCTACAACTACGACGCGGCCAGCCTGGAAATCGTGCTCGCCAGCATCGAAGCCGACGGAAAACGCGGCGAATTCCGCGACTACGGGAATGCCGAGCAGGCCGCTTTTGCGATGCAGTCGATCGTCGCCGCGTTCGAGCGCGAGGGCGGCTTCGACGAGGCGAAGATTGCTTCGATCAAAAGCCGGGTCGACGCGCTGTATGAAACGGTCAAGGACGAAGATCGGTTTTCCATGCCCAAATTTGTAGCGGCAATGAAGAATCTGGTCAGCGCGGCCGCGGCGGGGCGCAGCGGCTGAGGCGGCTCCTGCGTCGAGGAGACATGGCTACGGAACGGTTCAAGATTGCGATCGTGGGGTCGGGGCCGGCGGGAATCTCCGCCGCGGCGCGCGCCGCCGAACGCGGCGCGGCCCACGTGCTGCTCGAAGCGGAAGCGCACCTGTCGAACACGATCTTCCGTTACCAGAAGGGCAAGTTCGTCATGGACGAGCCCACGGTGCTGCCGCTGCGCTCGCCGATGCCGTTCGCGGCCGGCGTACGCGAAGACATCTTGAAGAACTGGAGCCAGGCCGTCTCGCGGTTTCGCGTCAACGTCCGCTACAAGCACGAGGTCGCCTCGATCAGAAAAGGCGACGCCGGATTCGCGTTGAAATGCGCCAACGGACAGACCATCGAAGCGGATGCCGTCGTCCTCGGCATCGGTTTGCAGGGGAATATCCGCAAGCTCGGCTGTCCCGGCGAAGATCTGCCGTTCGTGCAGTACCAGCTCGACGATCCCGAGGAATACGAAGGCGAGACCATCGTCGTCGTCGGTGCGGGCGACGCGGCCATCGAGAACGCTCTCGCCCTGGCGAAACAGAACAACGTCGTCATCGTCAATCGGAAGGACGAATTCGCGCGCGCGAAGAAGGGCAACGAGAGCGAGATCCTCAAGGCGATCGCCGAAGGGCGCATCGAGTGCTACTACGAGTCCGCTCCCGAACGGGTCGACGCGCTGAGCGCAGGACGCAAGCCGGGGCGCATGGTTCTGGCCACGAAGAGCGGCCAGGCGGAACTGCTCGTCGATCGCGTGATCGCGCGCCTGGGCGCCACTCCGCCGCGCGCCTTCGTCGAAGCCTGCGGTGTGGCGTTTCCGAACGCCGACGCGGCCGCCGTGCCCGCGGTCAGTCCGAGCTACGAATCGAACGTGGCCGGGCTCTACATCGTCGGCGCGCTCGGCGGTTATCCGCTGATCAAGCAGGCGATGAACCAGGGTTACGAAGTCGTCGAATACATCCTCGGCAGCAAGGTCGAGCCGGCGGACGAGCCGCTGCTCAGGGCCAAGTTCGAGGCGCTGCCGGGCTTTCGCGGCGTCGATCGCGCGCTCACGCACATTCTCAGAAGCGTGCCCTTGCTCGCGCCGCTCACCCGGCTGCAGCTGCGCGAGTTCCTGCTCGACTCGACCGTGCATACGCCGCAGGCGGGGCAGGTCGTCTTCCAGCGCAACGACTATACGAATTCGTTCTATTGCATCGTCGAGGGCGAGGTCCGTGTCCTCATCGGCGAGAACGGCAAGGATTCCGTCGCGCTCAAGCGCGGCGAATTCTTCGGCGAGATGAGTCTGATCTCCGGCCGCCGCCGCGCCGCCACCGTCGTCGCCGGGAACGGCTGCTTGCTGATCGAGACCCCGCGCCGCTCGATGAACAAGTTGATCAATTCGGTGGACGCGGTGCGCAGGCAGGTCGATCAGGCCTTCATCACGCGGGCGATCCAATCGCGCTTCGCGCCCGAGCTCGACACCGCCCAGCTCACCGAGGTCGTCGGCAGCGCCCAACTCGTGCGCTTCAAGGCCGGCGAGGTGCTGTTCAACGAAGGCGACGTGGGCGACTGCATCCACATCGTGCGCGTCGGATCGCTCATCGTGTCGCGCAACATCGGCGGCAAGGACGTGGTGCTGAGCTATGTGCCGGCCGGCAACTATGTGGGCGAAATGGCCCTGCTCGGCGATACCAAGCGCTCCGCCACGGTGCGCGCTGCGGTGGCGAGCGAGACGATACGCCTGGACGGCGCCGGCTTCATGAAGTTCGTTTCGCATATTCCGCTGCTCAAGCTGCGGCTGCAGGCGGAATACCGCGAGCGCGCAGCGGCGGACCTTGCCATGCAGGCGATGCCCGGCGGCGGCGACATCATCTCCTTCCTCGTCGCCCAGGGCGCCGGCGAGGCGACCGACATCCTCCTCATCGACGAATCGCTGTGCGTGGCATGCGATAACTGCGAGAAGGCCTGCGCGGAAACCCACGGCGGAACTTCGCGCCTCAACCGCAAGGCGGGGCCGACGTTCGCCAGCGTGCACGTACCGACGTCCTGTCGCCACTGCGAACATCCGCACTGCATGAAGGACTGTCCGCCCGACGCGATAAAACGCGCGGCGAACGGCGAGGTGTTCATCGCCGACAACTGCATCGGTTGCGGCAACTGCGAGCGCAATTGCCCGTACCACGTCATTCACATGGCGGCGAAGCCGCCGAGAAAGCCGGGTCTGCTGCCGTGGCTGCTGTTCGGTCTCGGACCCGGCCCCGGCGAGGCGAAGGTCAAGAACAAGGCCAAGACGGCGGCGCAGGCGAAGAAGGCGGTCAAGTGCGATCTGTGCCAGGGCATCGAGGGCGGTCCGGCGTGCGTGCGCTCGTGTCCCACCGGGGCGGCGATCCGCATTTCGCCCGAGGAGTTTCCGAGCTATGCGCGCTCGCGCCAGTGACGCCGCCGTGATGCCCGTGCGAATTCGCCTTCGAGGAAGCGGATCATGGCCGGCCACCAGTCCATCCTGAGCTATGCGAAAGCACGCTATTTGTGGGTCGCCGCCGCGCTCGTGGCGGTCGCGCTCGGCGTCTACCTCTGGCACGACCCGGGTGGCGCGCCGAACGGCGGCACCTGGCTCGGCTATTCGCTCGGCACGATCAGCGCACTGTTGATCGTCTGGCTGATGTATTTCGGCGTGCGCAAGCGCAACTATCGCGGCGGCAGCGGCAGCGTGCGCGGTTGGTTGTCCGCGCATGTCTATCTCGGTACGGCGTTGATTCCGCTCGTGCTGCTGCACGCCGGTTTCCAGTTCGGCTGGAATCTGCACACCTTCACCTTTGTGCTGATGCTGCTGGTGATTTTCTCCGGATTCTTCGGTGTCTACGCGTATCTGCGCTATCCGCACCTGATGACGCGCAATCGCGACAGCGCCACGCGTGCGGCGATGCTCGAGGAGATCGCGGAGATAGATCAGAACGCCCTCGCCCTCGCCGACGGCATCGATCCGAAGATCCACGCGATCGTGCTGCGCTCGATCCAGAAGACCCGGCTCGGCGGCGGAGTCTGGGCGCAACTGCGCGCGCGCGACGATTCGGACAGGGTGCTGACCTCGCTGTACCAGGCCGTCGAAGAACGGCAGACGCGCATCGCCAATCCGGCGGCGAGCGCCGATACCTCGACTATTTTTGCGATGGTCGACTTCCTCGTCGGCAATGTGAGCGACAGGCAGGTCAAAGCCCTGCGCAGTCTCATCGACATGGTCACGCGCAAGAAGAGCCTGGCCGGCAGGATCGCGCGCGACATTCAATACCAGGCGATCATCGATATCTGGCTCTACCTGCACGTACCGCTTTCGTTCGCTCTGCTCGCAGCGCTGATCGGGCACATCGTCTCTTCGCTTTTCTTCCTATGACTTCGCCTCGGCCAGCGTCGAAACAACCGCAGAATCGGGCTTTTCATGTTCTTCGGCCCGGCCCGTCCGGCGTTGCGTTCGCAGCGCACGGCGTGTTGAGAGAAGCCGCTGCGACCGTGAGCAGGGCGCTGCCGATGCCACGCGACGGCGCGACGGCTGAATACGGTGGGGCGACGAGATGAAATGGCTGGTACGCCGCGTCCTGAAGAAGGGCAAGGGCGCCGTCCACTACGAGGAGGATACCTATGTCGGCGACCGCCTGACCATCGGCCGTGCGACCGACCAGGCGATCTTCCTTTCCGATCTGCGCGCCGCCCTCAAGCACGCCGTGGTCACCACATCGCGGGGCCGCTACAAGATCGAATCGCTGATTCTGGCGGGCATCCGCGTCGACGGCGAGTTGGTCTACTCGGCGACCGCGGCGGCCGGCGCGGTGATCGAAATCGGCAACATGCGCATCACGCTCCTGGATCCGCCGCGCGGTTACGCCGGCGCCGCCGAAGTGGCGGCGCTGAGCAAAGACGACGCCGAATCGAAAGCGAGCCTGAGCGCCAAGCCGACGCGGCTGGCGCAGACCTGGCTGCACAGGCGCCCTCTGTCCTGGCTGGGGTTCGTCTGCGTATTGATCCTGGGCCTGGTCTTGCCGTTGATCGGATACTACAAACCCGAATTCGACGCCAAGCTGCGGCCGTCGCCGCTGCCGAGCGTCGTGAGCTGGAATCCGGGCACGATCGACGCGGCCCATCATTTTTTCGCGACCGACTGCAAGCGTTGCCACCAGACGCCGTTCCGGGCCGTCCGCAACGATGCCTGTCTGGATTGCCATGCCAACACGGCGGCGCACGCCGACGCGAAGAAGTTCGCTGCGGCCGGCCTCGGCAACGACACCTGCCGGATGTGCCATCAGGATCACCAGGGCGTGCGGGGGCTGATCCGCAGCGATCAACGATTGTGCGCGGACTGCCACGGCCGCCTCAGGGCGCGCGGCGGCGAATTGGTCGCGATCGAGGACGCGGGCGATTTCGGCACCGCGCATCCCGAATTCAAGCTCGACCTTCCGGACTGGAATGCGGCCGGCGACTTCGTCCCGCGCCGTGTCGCCTATGCGGCGGATCTGAAGGAGAACTCGGGGCTGAAGTTCAACCACGCCAAGCACCTCGACGCAGGCGGGTTGAATGCGCCGAAAGGACGGCGGACCCTGGACTGTTCGAGCTGCCACGTGCCCGAGCCGGGCGGCGCAAAGATGCGCCAGGTGAATTTCGAGACGATGTGCCACGACTGCCACACGCTCGGCTTCGATCCCCTGGCGCCGCAGCGCGAGGTTCCGCACGGCAAGGTCAGCGAGGTCGTGTACATGCTGAGCGAGTACTACGCGAAGTTCGCGCTCGAAGGCGGCTATCTCGAGGCCAAGGCGCCGACCATCGTGCAGGAGCGCCGCCGTCCCGGCGCGCCGCCGCTGTCGCGGCAGGAGAAAGCCGAAGCGCTGGCCTGGGCGCGCGAGCAGACCGAACGCGTGACGCAGACCTTGTTCACCGACCGTGCCTGCGTCACCTGTCACAAGGTCACCGCGCCGGGCGCGGCGGCGCCGGCCTGGCAGATCGCGCCCGTGCGCGTATCCGGCGTTTGGTACAAGGGAGCGAATTTCACCCATGCCAAGCACGCCACGGCGAAGTGCGACGACTGTCATCGCGCGCGCGAGTCGAAGGAATCGGCCGACCTGTTGATCCCGGGCATCGAGAAGTGCCGCAGCTGCCATGCTGGAGCCTACGCCAAGGACAAGGTCGCGACGACCTGCATCGCCTGTCACGCCTATCATCCGCCTGCGCCGCCGGTTCCGATCAGGCACACGGATGCGCCTTCGCCATGACGCGAGAATCGGCTTCCAATAACTTCGGCCACGGATTACGCGGATTGCATGGATAGAGCAAAAGCAAAGCCGTATTTGTTTATCCGTGTCATCCGCGTAATCCGTGGCAAAGAAATGCTCTAAAAGCCGTTGCTGACCGTCCACGGCGTGCCGTCCGCTTTCAGGTACAGCCTGCGCATTTCGTCGAGACGAAACGGCCGCGAGCCGATGCGGCCGAAGACGGCAACTTGGTTGCCGCTTTCGTCGACGCCGCGGTCGCGTTCCAGTCCACGCGAAAGGGACAGCGCGGGTTTCCCGGTCGGATACCAGGCGATCAGCTGTGGTTTGGGCTCGGGGCTGAAACCGTAGAACTTCGGCTGCGATTCGGGGCTGGTGAGCTGCAGCACCTTGAGGCCATTGGCACCGTCGGCGACGTAGGCGAACAGCGAGGCATTGGTCGTGCCGACGATGACGTCGCGCGCGTCGTTGAGCTTGCCGGCCGCATTGAACAACTGCTGGAGGAACGGCTTTTGCGGATTGGTGACGTCGACGATGGCGAGGCCGTCGGTGCCGTCGGCGATGTAGGCGTAGGTGCGCGCGACATGCAGCTTGCGGGCGTCGCGCAAGGGCAGGGAAGCGACTACGCGCGGCTGCTGCGCGCGGGTGATGTCGACGACGTGCAGACCGTCCGCCGCGGTCGCGAACAGATAGCGGAACTGCACCTGCGCGGCGCGGGCGCCGCGGATGGGGATCGTGGCGATCGCCTTCGGCTTGAGCGGCTCGCTCAGATCGAGCACGACGATGCCCGCGTCGGCGACGACGTAGAACGTGTTGCCGGCGATGGCGAGATGGCGCGCGCCGCGCAGCACGCCGCCTTCGTTCCAGGTCAGCGCGCGCTCGAGGAAATTGTTGCGCGGATCGCGATCGTGCAGGGTGGCGATGTCGGTGAGGATCAGGCCTTCCTCGGCGTCGGTGATGTAGGCATAACGGTAGACCGGATGCATCGGCTGTTCCTGGTTGTCGCCCTGCATCTGCTTGCCGATGCTGCGTGTCGGGTCGACCGGCTGCGTCGTCGCGAGCGCGACGCAGGTGGCGTTCTTCGAGGCGATGCGCGTGTCCTGGCCCAGCGGCGAGAACGGTGCGCTGATCAGCTTCTCGGAAACTCCCTTGTTCGCGATGCTGGCGACGTCGTAAACGCGCATGCCCCTCGTGCCTTCGGCGACGTACAGATACTCGCCGCGCAGTTGGAGACAGCCGGCCTCGCCGGCGCCGTGCTCCTGCGCGATCGTCAATTTCCGGGCTCGGTCCTGATGCTGTTTGTACCAGTCGGGATAGGCGTACTTGTGCAGATAGCTGCCGATCACCGCCTGCGGTTCGTCCCATTCGGTGACCTGGACCGCGCCGACCGCGCCCTGCTCGCCGACCCAGGCGTGGTAGCCGACGAAATCGATGAACTTGGTGCCGTAGGCGAGCAGCTGCGCCATGATCGCGTTATTGTCGTTCGTCCTCGCCAGGTGGCAGTCTTCGCAGTCCTTGGTTTCGGTCTTGCGCTCGGTGTGCGGGTAGTGCGGCGCGAAGGCCTGCGAGGAATAACCGGCCGCGGAGATCGGCGGCTGCTGTACGTAGATGCGCTCGCGATTGATGTTGGTCGACGAGAGCACGAGCGCCGACGAGGATCGCAGCGGCGCAATCTTGTGGTCCTTGATCTCGCCGTGCACGCCGAGCAGGAACATGTCGTCGCGCGCCACCTGCGGATTGTAGGTAGCGAAGTTGCGGGTGAAGCCGCCTTCGTACTTGTGCCGTTCGGTCTTCCAGTTCGCCTGGATCGGCAGATGGCAGCCGCCGCAGCTCGTCGTCCACGAGGTGTGGCAGGTGTAGCAGGTCATCTTGTCTTCGCCGTGGGCGCGCTGTTCTTTCGGCACGTCCGCGCCCCAGCGTTGTGTCGCCGGGTCGTTCGACATCGCGTGTGCGCGCGTCGCCTTGGCGTTGTAGCGCGGCGACTTCGGATCGGCCGTGTCCTTGACCTGGGACAGCGTCCATTCGAGTCCCGGCGTCACCGCCGAGCGCTGGATCAACTTGCCGTCGATCCATTCGAAGCGCTTCTTGCCGTCGGGATTGCGGATGAGCAGGAAATCCTTGCCGTAAGGGCCCGCGGCCGGCCCCGAAGATTTCAAGGTCGGCGGTTTGTCGACCGTGCCGTGACAGTCCTGGCATTGCACTTCGACCGCGCCCATGACCTCGGCTTTGAGATAACCGTTGCCGTGGTTGTCCTGGGCGAAATGGCAATCGACGCACTGCATGCCGACGTCGACGTGGATCGATTGCAGGTGCACGGCCTTCTTCCACTTGTCCGGATCGTCGTCGGCGATCGGCCGGCGCTGCTTGTCGAGCAGGGTGCCCTTGCGGTCGCGCGCGTAGACGCCGCGGAAGTTCCAGCCGTGGCCATGGTAGTCGGCGAACTGCGTATCCTTGAGCTGCGGATTGAGCAGCGACACGTCCTTGAGGAAATCGACGTCGCCCCACTTGCCGCGAATCGCGGCCTCCTCGGGATTGCGATCGAGAATGCGCCGCGCTTCCTCGTCGGTCGGATGCTTCTGCTGCGCCGGCCACATCGCCGGCGCGTCGGACTCGTAGTCCCACATCGTGTAGCCGAGCATGGTGTTGATGAACATGTTCGGTTGGTGCATGTGGCAGATCATGCATTGGCTGGTCGGAATCCGGCGCGTGAACTCGTGCTTGAGCGGGTGGCCGGATTCATTTTTCGGAATCGTCGGGTCGATCTGCTGCGAGGTGCCGGTGTTGCCGAACTTCGCGTAGACCGCCGCATGCGCCGGATCGCGATCGTTGGCGTAGATCACGTGGCAGGACGAACAGCCCGAGGAGCGATAGTCGCCCGGATTGTCGTTGGTGCCGAGCATCCACAAAAACGGATCGTTGAGCCGGGTCTTGTGGATATTGAGCACCGGGATGGCGACGCGGTTGCCCGTGCCGGGGCCGCGGTTCGACTGCTTGATGTCGGGCCGGCCGGGCTCCTCGAGCTTCTGCAGCGAACCCGATTCGTTCGGCAGGCCGATCTCGGGGAACAGGGTGCCGATGTTGCGCCCGCCGTCTTCGAACACGCGGAAGATATCGGCGACCGGCGTGGTTTCCCAGCTCGGCAGCGGCGAGATCTTGGGCAGGATGCCGTGCGCCTGCATGTTCGCGTCGAGGCTCAGGCCCGAGTCGACCGCAGCCGGCTTGCCGTCCTTGGCGTAGGCCTCGCCGAGTATCGAATGCTTGTAGGGAAGGATGCCGTTGTTGTACGAGGCCGCGCCCCAGAACATCGCCGCGTTCGCCATCAGGCTCTTCCTGTTCGCATCGACCAGCGGCTGGTGACAGGCGCCGCAGGCTTCGTCGGCGACGCGCAGGTCGCCCGGGTTGACGAAGCGCACGAACTCGGGCGCCTCCTGCAGCAAGGCGGTGTAGCTGCGCGCGGGATTGGCGCTCGATGTCCAGCGCTCGGGATGGCGCGGCAGCACGTGCGCCTTCTCCATCGCGCCGAGATAGGCCCGGGACCAGGCGCGCGCCTTGGCCGCGTCGTCGGCGCGGTAGCTTTCCCCGGCGGCTACGAACACGCTCGCATCGCCGCCGTGGCAGTCGGTGCAGCCGAGCACGACCGCTTCGCTGGCGTGCATCGTCTTGCGGTCCGACTGCGTGTGGCAGGAAACGCATCCCCTGGATTTGGCGTCGGCCGCCTCCCAGCCCTGGAACGCGGGCGCCGGCGGCGCGGCGGTATAGCTGCGCGCGACGATGCGTTCTTCTTCCCCGGCGCCGGCGCTCGAGACAACGGCGAGCCCGAGCAGGCCGGCGACGACTGCCGCAACGCAGGCGAACGACGAACGGGCGCGGACCGACATCTTCATCGCCATGCACTCAATACGTCAGGATCAGGTTGACGAGCATGGCGTAGTAGTACGACTGCCCGGTGCCGTAGAGATCTTTGAAGCCGGCCCCGGGCCGCAGCACCGCAGCGGAGAGGCGGAAGACGATGTTCTGGCTGAATTTGGGCCGATAGATCCAGGCCAGCGAGGCATCGGTGCCGATGCCGCGCGCGATGTCCTGCTGGCGCAGGACGGCGAGCGTCGCCGTGTCGTCGAACCAGAGTTGGTTGAGATTGCCGCTCACGCGCGAGGTCGGCGTCAGATCGAAATCGGCGCCGACGCCGATCAGGCGCAGGCCGGGATTGTCGAAATTGGATTGGCCGTGTTCCTTCGAGGTGCGCAGGTCCGGCAGCATCCCGTGCGGCTGGGTGACCGCGACGCCGCCGCCGCCGATCAGCGGCAGGCCCTGGCTGATGAAATAGCTCGTGTCGGCGCCGGCGAAGATGGGATTCTCGAAGACCGCATCGAAGCCGGTCGAGCGATGGCCGAACGGATCCTTCTCGCCGCTTGCATAGGCGCCGGACAGGCGCACGCGGATCCAGTCGAAATCCATCGAGACTTCGGCGGCGAGAAAGCCGGCGCGGATCTTCGTCGCGGCGTCGACGAAGACGCTGCGATTCTGGCGGCCGATCGCGTAATAGGCCGATGCGGTGAGATTGACCCTACCGATGTGGCCGTCGCCGTTGTAGCCCAAATAGGTGACATCGTAGCTGCGCGGCAGCTGCAGTCCGATCGCCGCGGGGCGCTCGACGAAACCGTTCGAGTCGTAGAACGCGCGATCGCGGTTGTGGTTGTAGACGATCGTCGCCTGCGAGGTGAAGCCCGTCGCCGGCCAGTCCTGGCGGTAAAGATTGGCGATCAGGACGTCGTCGCGGCGCGGCGCGCGGGTCACGTCGTTGAGGCCGGAATTGAGATCCTTCTCGAGCCGACGGAAATAGGCGAGGTTGTACTGCCAGCGGTTGTTGTCGCGGTTGCCGGACAAACGGATGCCGGGCTGCGAGTCCTGGTAGAGAAAGCCGCGGAAGTCGGCCGAGAACGGCTGGATGCCGACGCGCAGCGAATCGAAGTCGTAGCGTGAATCGACGTCGCGCAGGTGTTTGTCCACCCAGAGTTCCTGCACGCCGATGAAGCCGTCGTCGCGGCGGCTGCCGCGGCGCGGATCGATCTGCAGCGCGCCTGCTTCGTTCGTGCCGACATGGTTGTAGTTGAAGGCGAGGGTGGCGCGGTACTCGATTTCCGGCGGTTTGAACGTCGTGTCGCCCTTGTAGTAGTCCACGCTGACGAGGAAGGTCTGCAGAAAAGCGGATTGATGCACGCGGCCGATGGCGTCGAGTTCTCCGGGGTCCCCGGTGCCCTGCGCGCCGACCGGCGTGGGAACGCTTTGCGCCTTCAGCACGGTGTCGGAGATGAAGCTCAGGCTGAGGAAGTGGTCCTGGCCGTCGATCGGCTTGTCGCCCTTGAGCAGGTTCTGGTGATACGGGTCGTACCAGGGGAACCGGAAGCCCAGGGTTTCCATGATGCGCCAGCGGTCGGGGACCGGGAGGAAGGCGCCGGCCTGATCGACCGGAGCCGGCGGCACCCCGTTCGGATTGACCACGGGGGATTGCGGCAGCGGCTCGTAGCCGTGGCCGGGCCGCCGCCGCGGTATCTGCGCCTGGTACGGGTCGTAGGTCGGTTCGGCGAGGACGCCGGTGAGGATCAGCAGGTCGGACACCGCCGGCAGTGCCGGCGTCTCGGCATGCGCGCAAAAGCAAGCGCCGACGGGGACGGCGAGCGCGAGCAGCCGGCGCATCGAACGGGCAGCGAGTGCGCGTGCGGACGGGCGCATGTCACTTCCCCGTGCAGACATGCGACTCTTTCGAGTCGAGGAACGGCGCCTGCGGGCATTGCACGTAGCGCAGGTGCTGGCCCTGGATGTCCGGGCGGTCGATGCGCATCGACGCGGGCGGGTTGGCGATCGCGCCCGCGAGCGCGGCGCCGGCGTCGTGGAGGCCGAGGAAGGCGATCATGTCGTCCTGGTCGACGCCGTCGCCGGAGACGCCGATGCCGCCGATCAGCACGTCGCCGCGATAGACCGGCACGCCGCCCGGAAAGATCTGCACGCCGTTGCGCAGGCGCGCGATGCCGGTGCAGTTCTGCTCCACGTCGGCCGGCAGCGCCGGCAGCTCGGCGCCGGCGAGGAAGACTTTCAGCAGCGATTGCTGCAGGTAGTAGATCAGGTGCACGGCGAGACGGTTGTAGACCAGATCGAGCTGTGCGCCGACGTTGAACGGACTCCATTGCGCGCGCGGCGGACTGAACGGGCCGGGCGCGCTGCCGTCGATGCCGTCGGGGAACAACGGACGCGAGAGATTGCCGAAGGCGCGCGGCGTGTAGGCGTAGGCGCCGTCGGCAAAGGCATTGGGCATGCCGAGGAAAGTGCTCGCGCGCACCGAATAGTCGGACAGTTTGCTCGTGGCGAGTACGTCGAAACGAATCTTGCCGGCCGCCAGGTCGGCCGCCGCCGTGGCATCGATCAGATAATCGGCCGCCGCGGGGCTGAGCAGTCCCGGTACGGCGGACGCGGCGTTGCTCAGGTCGGTGGCGGCATAGGCGCCGGAGAGGAACATCGCCGTGCGCGCCTTCTGCAGCGACACGTCGACGCCGAACACCGGTGCGTCGCGGGTCAGCGCGATACCGAGGACCGCCCCGTCGGTGTCGACCACCGACACCGTGACGCGAGCCTGGCTGCGCAGCGGATTGCGGATCTGCGCGCGAGCGCGGTTGGCCACGCTCAATGCCCGTTGCAGCAGGGTCTGCACTTCCTGCGCCGTCAGGTGCGCGCCGCCGTCGGTGCCGTCGATCGGCGGATAGCGGTTGTGGCCGTTGCCGTCGTCGAGGACGAAGGCATCGAGTCCGGGATAGAGGCCGCCGTCGGCGCGAATGCCCGACGAAGTCTGGCCGTGCGCCGTGCCGGCGACGATGGCGCCGGCCGCGTAGCCGGGAACCGCCAGCAACTGGCCCGCGCCGCCGAGGGCGGCATAGCCCGGCGCGGAAGCCGGATCGCCGGCGAGGTCCTTGTAGTCGACGCTGGCATAGCGCAGCAGCAGGCCGCCGGCGCTGATGCGATCGGCGCGCCGCGCGACCGGCGCGCCGAAGCCGTAGGTGCCGGCCAGGGCGATCGATTCGTCGCCGTCGCGATCGCCGTCGTCGATCGACGCGGCGAGCCCGTAGATGCCGTCGGCGGCGACGCCCACGCCGCCGACCGGGGTTCCGTCCTTGTACAGCGGAAAGCCGCCCGGGTCGGCCGAGAGCCCCAGCGGAGAGCGATGCGGGCCGGCCTGCGCGGCCGGCGCCGCAACGAAACGGGTGGACAGGTCGGAGCAGGGCAGTTGCGAGAATTGCACGCCGAACAAGGGCCCGGAGGGCGTGCCCGCGATTCCCGGATTGAAATGTTCCTGCACGATCTGGCTGGCTGTGCGGGTGGAGAACGCATTGCCTTCCGACGACAGATAGGCGCCGGTGATCGCTTTGGAGATCGCCGCCAGCTCGCTCGGAACGGCGAGATTCTCCAGACCGCCGGCGAGATTGCGGCCTGAAGCGATCGTCGTCAGCGGCGGTGCGCCGTTCATGCGGTACACGCCGAGCACGTTGCCGACGCGGTCGACGACGGCAATGGTCGCCGGTTGATTGCGCGCACGCGCTTCGCTCACGGCCTGCGCGACGACGCGCTTCACCTCGTTTTCGTCGAGGAAGGTCGAGGCGCCGGCGCAGGAGCCGGTGCAGTTGGCGGAATCCGCCGTCGACCGCGCGATGGGCAGTGCCATGATCGGCCGGCCGGAGGTGCGGCCGTCGTGCGGCGAGCCGAAGGCGGCGCCGCAAACGGCGCACAACAGCGGAGCGAGAATCGAGAGCAGCGTACTGGACCCTGCGTTCCCCATACTCAATTCCCCACACAGATCGGATGAGCATTGCAAATCCGCGCTCGTCACGCTTCGGCGGCGACGCCGGTCCCACGCGTGACGACCGCGCCATCATAACGCAGCCGCTACGCCGCGCACACGAAGGCGTGTTCGCAGGGATGGCGGTCCGGGTTCACGTTCCCGGCCGGCGCTTCGGCTGCAGCAGCGGAGGCGTTTCCGACGGAGCACGTGTCGCAGTGGATCAAAGCAAACCGAAGAGGATCGGGCGACCGCCGTCGCCGGCACGGCGCGGACGAAGCCGTGGCGGTCGGGATCGGCGAACATCGCGCTCCAAGTGAGGCGCTGACCCCGTGCGTTTCGGCTTTTCGGCCCGCGCTCGCCGGCCATTCCGATTGCTGCCGTCCTTATGAAGTTCGGTGATTTTGCAGTTTTTTTACAAACGGGCTATTTTGCTGCGGCGCAGCAGGTCGCGGCGACGCCCGCGAACCCAGGCAAGCCTCGACACTCGGCTTCCCGGTCCTGATGCGTACGTTTCGTCGCTGCAACAGGAGTTTGAAGAAATGTCCATGCCCTTTCCGTCGCGCCGGCTTCTCGGTGCCGCCATCCTCTCCAGCCTGATCGCCGCGCAGGCAGCGCAGGCGCAACAGGCCGCGCCCGATGCGGCGCACCCACAGCAGAATCTCGACACCGTCATCGTTACCGGCACGCGCGCGCTCAACCGCACCGTCGCCGAATCGTTGTCGCCGATCGACATCATCACCCCGGAGGCGCTGCAGGCCACCGGCACCACCGAGCTGGCCACTGCGCTGTCGCGCGCCGTGCCCTCGCTCAACTTTCCGCGCCCGGCGCTGACCGACGGTACCGACGCGGTGCGGCCGGCGCAGCTGCGCGGTCTCTCGCCCGATCAGGTGCTCGTCCTGGTCAACGGCAAGCGCTGGCATTCCTCGGCCCTGGTCAATGTCAACGGCAGCGAGGGGCGCGGTTCGGCGCCGGTCGATCTGAACGCGATCCCGATTTCCGCGATCGAGCGCGTCGAGGTGCTGCGCGACGGCGCGTCGGCGCAATACGGTTCGGACGCGATCGCCGGTGTGGTCAACATCGTGCTCAAGAGCGGCGCGGATCACGGCAGCGCAACGCTGCAGGCCGGCCAGTACAGCGCGGGCGACGGCGCCCAGGTGCTGGCGACCGGCGACGCCGGCTTCAAGCTCGGCGAGGCCGGCTGGGTGCATCTGGCCGCGCAGTACAACAGCAACGATCAGACCGATCGTGCACGGCCCTACCTCGGTACCGTCACGCCGAGCTCGGTGCCGGCAGGAAAAGTCGTTCAACGTTTCGGCGATCCGAGCCTCGATCAGGGACAGATTTCGCTCAATACGGAATACAAATTCACCCCCGCGGCAGTGCTGTACGGATTTTTCGATGCAAGCAACCGCAACTCGAACTCGAACGGGTTCTTCCGTGCGCCCGGATCGTCGAACAATGTCCGTTCGATCTATCCGGACGGGTATCTGCCGCTCGAGAAATTCCACACCCAGGACCGCCAGGGCGTGATCGGCCTGCGCGGCACGGTCGCCGACGGCTGGCACTACGATCTCAGCGCCGACTACGGCTACAACCGCCTGGCGGCCGATGTGGCGCACAGCCTCAATACGAGCATCGGATCGACAAGTCCGACGTATTTCTTCGATGGCATTCTGCAGAACGAGCAGGGTGCGCTGAACGCCGATCTGAGCAAGGACGTGACGGTGGGTTTCCTGCCGAATCCGGTGACGGTGGCATTCGGCGGCGAATACCGCCACGAGAAGTACTCGATCACCGCGGGCGAACCGGCCTCTTACTTCGGCACGGGTGCGCAGGTATTCCCGGGCTTCACGCCCGGCGACGCCGGGTCGCACAGCCGCCACAGCTATGCGGCGTATCTCGACCTCGAAACGAACCTGACCGACAAGCTCTCCGCCGGCCTCGCCGGACGCTACGAGAACTACAGCGACTTCGGCGATGCCTGGTCGGGCAAGCTGTCGCTGCGCTATCAGCTCGTCGACGCGGTCGCCCTGCGCGCCACCGCGTCGAACGGGTTCCGCGCGCCGTCGCTGGCGCAGGAATACTTCTCGGCTACCGCGACCAACCTCGTGTCGACGCCGACCGGCTCGCAACTGCAGCAGGTGCGCACCTTCCCGGTGTCCGATCCCGCGGCGATCGCGCTCGGTTCCGAACCGCTCAAGGCGGAGAAGTCGCGCAACTATGGCGTCGGCGCGGTGTTCCAACCGACCGAGGCGTTGTCCGCGACGATCGATGCGTATCAAGTTACCGTCGATCACCGCATCATCCTCTCCGGCAACCTGCTCGGCACGGCGGTGACGAATTACCTCCAGGCACACGGCTATCCGGGCGTGCAGGGCGGCCGCTACTTCACCAACGCGGTCAACACGCGTACGCGCGGCGTCGACGCGGTCGTCAACTACAAGCTCGATTTCGATTCGGCCGGCACGCTCAATCTGAACCTCGCCGCGAACCACAACAAGGCCGACGTGCTGTACGTGCAGCCGAACCCGCCGATCCTGCAGCAGAACGGCCTCGTTCTCGCCCGCGTGACGCGCGACGAGATCGGCCGCATCACCTCGGGTTCGCCGAAGGACAAATACGTGTTCGGTGCCGACTGGAACATCGGCAGCTTCAGCTTCCACGGCGATCTCACCCGTTACGGCGACATCACCATACTCAATGCGAGCAATCCCGCGCTCGATCAGACCTATGGCGCGAAGTGGCTGCTCGACGTTTCCGGCACCTATCATCTGGATCGTTGGGACTTCACGCTCGGCGCGGACAACGTGACCAACACGTATCCGGACGAAACGATCTACGCCAACTCGCAGAGCGGTCAGCTGCCGTACTCGAACTATTCGCCGTTCGGTTTCAACGGCGCCTTCGTCTACGGCAAGGCGACCTTTCGTTGGTAAGCGGCGAAGCGAGGGGGGGGGGGGGAGCCGCCGCATCGCAGTACAACCGACAAAGAAGAGGAAGAGACAATCAAGCACTCCCGAAAA
>CBJLOV010000008.1:0-44689 GCA_966424745.1 uncultured bacterium | reverse complement strand
GCTTCGTCGGCAGCGGCGCGCCGCGCTTCTATCTGCCGCTCGACCAGCAGCTCGCCCAGGCCAGCTTTGCCGAATTCGTATTGCTGACCAAGTCGCTCGCCGACCGCGAAAAGCTCCGCGCCGATCTGATCGAATTGTTCGACAAGGACTACTCCGAACTGCGCGCCCGCGTCGTGCGCCTGGAGAACGGCCCGCCGGTCGGCTATCCGGTGCAGTTCCGCGTCTCCGGCGCGGACATCGGCACCGTGCGCGAGCTGTCGCGCAAGGTCGCCGACACGATGCGCAAGAACCCGATCCTGCGCAACGTCAATCTCGACTGGGAAGAACCGTCCAAGGTGGTCAAGCTCGACATCGACCAGGAACGCGCGCGCGTGCTCGGCGTGTCCTCGCAGGATCTCGCGAACTTCCTGCAGTCGTCGCTCTCGGGGGTTCCGGTCACCTACTATCGCGAGCGCGACCAGCTCATCGAAGTTTCGTTGCGCGGCCCGACCGACGAACGCGCGCGGCTGTCCCTGCTCGAAAGCCTCGCCGTGCCGACGCCGTCGGGCAAGGCCGTGCCGCTCAAGCAGATCGCGAACGTCTCGTACGGCTTCGAGGAAGGCATCATTTGGCGGCGCAACCGCCTGCCGACGGTGACGATCCGCGGCGACATCTACGGCACGACGACGGCGCCGACCGTGACCGCGCAGGTCCTGCCGCAGCTCGACGAGATCAAGGCTTCGATGCCGCCGGGCTATCTGCTCGAAGTCGGCGGCGCGGTCGAGGAATCGGCCAAGGGCCAGTCCTCGGTCAATGCCGGCATGCCGCTGTTCCTGATCGTCGTGCTCACCGTCCTGATGATCCAGCTGCGCAGCTTCAGCCGCGTGCTGCTCGTGTTCCTGACCGCTCCGCTCGGCCTGATCGGCGTGACCCTGTTCCTGCTCGTCTTCCACGTGCCGTTCGGTTTCGTGGCGATGCTCGGCACGATCGCGCTGATGGGCATGATCATGCGCAATTCGGTGATCCTCGTCGATCAGATCGAGCAGGACATCACCGCCGGCCACGACCGCTGGACCGCGGTCGTCGACGCGACCGTGCGCCGCTTCCGTCCGATCGTGCTGACCGCGCTCGCAGCCATACTGGCGATGATCCCGTTGTCGCGCAGCGCGTTCTACGGGCCGATGGCGGTCGCGATCATGGGCGGCCTGCTCGTCGCGACGGCGCTGACCCTGCTGTTTCTGCCGGCGCTGTACGCCGCCTGGTTCCGCGTGCGACGCGATGAATCCGTCGCGCATCCTGCTGTCGAGGCGGATACGCAGGCGGCCATCGCGGTTGCGGTCGCGGGCGGTCATTGAGTCGCCGCCGCGGAGCCGGAACGTATTGACGCCGCCGTTACCGACCAGTAACATTCGCGGCGTTACCGATCGGTAACATTCCTTTTTCGATGTCGCGCACCGGCCCGCATCCCGCGCCGGTGCAGGCGATGCGGGATCGGAAGGGAAGGTTTGAATGACTTCCGGCACTTCGGCCGCTGCCGCGACCTGCGGCATCGTTGCGATTGCCGGCGTAGTCCCCAGACTTTATCCTTTGATTCTTTTCATAAAAGCCGGAATCCAGCCATGTCGCTCAACATCGAACTCGCGCGCAACAACATGATCGAACAGCAGGTGCGTCCCTGGGATGTGCTCGACGAGCGCGTGCTCGAAGCGCTCAGCGCGATCCGACGCGAGGATTTCGTGCCCGAGGCGGTGAAGAACCTCGCCTTCACCGACCTCGAACTGCCGCTCGGCCACGGCGAGATCATGCTCAAGCCCGTCGTCGAGGGCCGCCTGCTGCAGGCGGCGGCGCCGGAGAAGATCGAGAGCGTGCTCGAAGTCGGTACCGGTGCCGGCTTCTTCACCGCCTGCCTCGCGCGTCTCGCCCTCGACGTCGTCAGCGTCGAACAACATGCCGACTTCGTCGACGCGGCGCGCTCCCGTCTCGCCGCCGCCCGCATCGGCAACGCAAAAGTCGAACGCGCGGAAGCGGTCAACGAATATCAGCCGGGCCGGCAGTTCGACGTGATGGTTGTCACTGGCGCGGTCGCGACGCTTCCGCCACGCTGGCGTGAATGGGTCAAGCCCGGCGGCCGTCTGCTCGCCATCGTCGGCGAATCGCCGGTGCAGCGTGCGGTGTTGTACACGCGCGCCACCGGCGGCGAATGGAATGAGCAACCGCTGTTCGAAACCGATCTGCCCTACCTGACCCACGCGGCGCCGGCCGCGCGCTTCGTGCTCTGAGTGCAAGCCCCCGGCTCGCAAGAACACGTTCCTCAAGGAAATCCACAATGCAGAAAAATCAACAGATCCACCATGCTGCGCGCAGCGGAGTCGGACTCGGCGCCTTGGCCATGGCCATCGCGGTGGCGATGCTGTCCTCGCCGCTGCGTGCCGAGGACCTGAGCCAGATCTACTCGGATGCGCGCCAGGCCGACCCCACCCTCGCCGCCGCCGACGCCAACCGGCTCGCGACCAAGGAAAGCTCGCCGCAGGCGCGCGCCGCACTGCTGCCGCAGATCGGCGGCAGCTATGGCTACACCCATAGCGACACCGGCAGCAACAGCAGCGGTCCGCAGTTGATTTCCAGCGGCGCCAACGGCAACCAGTACGAGATCATTTCCGGCGGCCAGTACACGCGCAATCGTTCGCGCCCTGCCTCGGTACAGTTGAACCAGGTGTTGTTCAACTGGGCCGACATCACGCGATTGCGCAGCGCTAACGCGCTCTCCGAAGGAGCGGACTACAACTACGACGCCGCATCGCAGGATCTGCTCGTGCGCACCGCGACCGCCTATTTCAACGTGCTCACCGCCGAAGACCAGCTCACCTTCTCCGAGCTCAACGAGAAATCGCTGCAGAAGCAGCTCGACCAGGCGGACGAGCGCTTCAAGGTCGGCCTCTCCGCAATCACCGACGTGCACGTCGCCCGCGCCCAGCACGACGCCGCCGTGGCCCAGGTCATCACCGCGCAGAACGCGGTCGAAACCGCCCGCGAAGGCGTGGTGCAGATCATCGGCAAGAACTTCGGCGAGCTGAAGAAGCTGCGCGATCCGATTCCGCTCGAAAAGCCGAATCCTTCCGAAATGCAGGCTTGGGTGGATCTCGCGGGCAAGCAGAATCCGACCCTGGCTTCGGCGCAGAAGTCGCTCGATTCGGCCGAATACAACATCCAGACGCAAAGGGCCGGGCACTATCCGACGCTGAACGCCTCTCTACAGCGCCAAGTGACCCCGGGCTGGGGCGATTCGACCTATTTCTCCTCCAAGGCCACCGACGGTCCGCTGCACGGCAACAGCGTCAGCGGCAATACGACGATCGGGGTGACCCTCAGCATCCCGATCTTCACCGGCGGGCTCGTCTCCTCGCAGACGCGCCAGGCCGTCTACCAGCGCGACGCGGCGCAGGATCAGGTCGAGCTGACCCGGCGCACGGTCAACGCCAACACGCGCAACGCATACCGCGCGGTGATCGCCGGCATCAGCGAGGTCGAAGCGGCCAAGGCCGCGGTCGTCTCGGCGCAGAGCGCGGTCGATGCGACCCAGGCAGGTTTCGAAGTCGGCACCAAGACGATCCTCGACGTGCTGACCAGCCAGACGACCCTGCTGAACGCGCAGAGCGCCTACTCGCAGGCGCGCCACAACTTCGTGCTCAGCGGCCTGCAGCTCAAGCAGGCGGCCGGGGTCATGGCACCGAAGGATCTCGACGCGGTCAACGCGCTGCTGCTATAGCCGTCGCCCGGGCGCGATTCGTCGCGCCCGGTTTTTCCGGTTTCTTCCATCTGCAAACGGGGCGCGACGAATCGCGCCCTATTTTTTTTCCGGCACGGCGCCGCCGAGCGCCTTCTCCGCGATCGCCAGCGTGCGCAGCACGCTGCCCTGCTCACGCTCGAACGCCTGCTGCGCGGCCTGGCCGACGCGCTTACGCAAAGCGCCGTCCGCGAACAAACGGGTGACCGCGACGCCGAGTTCGTCGCCGTCGAGCACCTGCAGCGAGGCGCCGGCCGAAGTCAGGCTCGCATTGATCTCGGCGAAATTGAACATGTAAGGACCGACCACGACCGGTACGGCCAGCGCGGCAGGTTCGAGCACGTTGTGCCCGCCGATCGGCGCGAGGCTGCCACCGACGAAGGCGACGTCGGCGGCGGCGTAGTAGTTGAGCAGCTCGCCGAGCGTGTCGACGACGAAGCACTGCGTGTCCGCCGCCGCCGTACCGTCCTCGCTGCGCGTACGCGTAAGGAAGCCGAAGCTGCGGCAGGCAAGGGCGACCGGCTTGAAGCGTTCGGGGTGGCGCGGCACGAGCAGCATCAATGCATCGGGGAAGCGCCGCAACACTTCGGCGTGCGCTTTGAGCACGGCCAGCTCCTCGCCGTCGTGCGTCGACGCGGCGATCCACACCGGGCGGCGCGCGCCCCAGCAATCGCGCATCGCGGCAGCCTCTTCGAGCAGATGCTTGGGCACGCTCATGTCGTACTTGAGGTTGCCGATCACGCCGAGCCGTTCGGCCGGCGCGCCGAGTTCGGCGAAGCGCGACGCGTCGGTCGCCGACTGCGCGGCGATATAACTCACGCCGTCGAGCGCGCGCTGCACGAGCGGACGAATCGGCGAGTAGCCGCGCAGACTCTTCTCCGAAAGACGCGCGTTGGCGATGATCAGCGGAATCCCGCGCGCTTCGCATTCGAAGAACAGATTCGGCCAGATCTCCGTTTCCATGATCAAGGCGACGCGCGGGCGGATGCGATCGAGAAAGCGCGCGATCGAGGCCGGCAGGTCGTAGGGCAGGTACAGATTGACGACGCGGTCGCCGTAGACGCGGCGCACACGCTCGGAGCCGGTCGGCGTGACCGTGGTGATCACGAACGGCATCCCCGCATAGCGCGCCATCATCGCATCGATCAACGGCAGCGCCGCGTTGACTTCGCCCATCGACACCGCATGGATCCAGATGCTCTCCTTGAGCTGGACCGAGGAGTAGCCGAAGCGCTCGCGCCAACGGTCGAAGTATTCGCGATAGCGCAGACCGCGGACCGCGAGCCGGTAAAGGATCGCCGGCGTCAGCAGGTACATGGTCAGCGTGTAGAGGAAACGGCGTAGCGGCACTTGAGCGGGGGCGGACTAGGATGGCGAAGTATAAGCGGTGAGGGGTGAGGGCCGATGGTCGAGGGCTGAAGATCGAGGGCAGGCCGCCCCTTGCGCTTTCCCGCCCATCGCCCTCCGCCCTCCGCCCTATAATCCATCCAATGACTTCATCCTCCCTGCAGCCGCCCGGCTTGCACTCCCCGCGCTATTGGCCGTCGTGGATCGGTGTCGGCATGATGCGGCTGATCGCCCGTCTGCCCTACCCCGCTCTGTACCGGCTCGGCCGCGGCCTCGGCAAATTGACCGCCCTGCTGCCCGGCGAGCGCCGCCGCGTCGCGAGGCGCAATCTCGAAATCTGCTTTCCCGAACTCGATGCCGGCGAACGCGAACGCCTGCTCGGCGCGACGCTCTCCGACCTCGGCCTGATGCTGGTCGAATTCGCCTTCGCCTGGATGGGCAGCGACCGCGCGCTGGCGCGCGTGCCCTGCGCGATCGAAGGACTCGAACATCTCGACGCCTGCCGCAAGGCCGGCCGCGGCGTACTGTTGGTCGGCGCGCATTTTTCCCATCTGGAACTCTGCGCGCGCCTCGTCTCGCAGCGCATCCGCATCGCCGGCATGTATCGGGTGATGGACAATCCGGTGTTCGAAGCCGAAGTGCTGCGCGCGCGCCTGCGCTACGCCGAAACCATGTTCACCAAGGACGAACTGCTCGCCACGGTGAAGTATCTCCGACGCGGCGGTGCACTTTGGTACGCGCCCGATCAGGACATGCGCGGCAAAGACTCGGCGTTCGTGCCGTTCTTCGGCGTCGACGCGGCGACGATCACGGCGACGCATCATCTTGCACGCCTCTCCGGCGCGGCGGTGATTCCGTTCTTCCATCGCCGCCTGCCGGACGGACGCGGCTACGTTCTGCGCCTGGAAGCCCCGCTCGAGGATTTCCCGACCGGCGACGTCGCCGCGGACACCGCACGCGTCAATACCCGGATCGAACGCATGGTGCGCGAAGCGCCGGAGCAGTATCTATGGGTGCACAAGCGCTTCAAGTCGCGACCACCCGGCGCGTTCGCGCTCTACTGAACTGATAGCATCGGCCGATGCCCGCGGATATTCTCGCGGAATATCGACGGGCTCCGGGGTTCTCGAACTTGTTCGCGCAGGCAGGCGCGGGGAGAAGGGCAATGACGTTCCTTTGGATGATCGCGGGCGCCTTCCTCGGCGGATGGCTGAGCTGGGTCGTGTTCAACGAGTCGGTCGGCATGATCGGCATCCTGTTCGGCATCGTCTGCGGCTTGCTGTTCGGCCGCACGGTCAGGCTCGGCCAGCGCGTCGGCCAGCTCGAAGCACAAGTGAAAGCGCTGGCGGCGCAGGGCACGGCAGTCGAAGCCAGGGCACCGGCATCGACCGCAACCGCGCCGGCAGGCGGGACGCAGTCCGCAGCCGCCGCAACGACGGCCGTCGCCGCGCCGGCTCCGATCGCGGCGGAGGCGGCCCCGGTCATCGATCTGCGCGCCGTTCCTGCCCGAACCGACGCACCGCCGCGGGACTCCGCGCCAACGCAGACGGAAGCATTGCCGCCTCGTCCGACACCGCGCATCCCCGCGCCGCCGCACGGCGACAATGTCGTCTGGGCCCGGATCAAGCGTTGGCTCACCGAGGGCAATCCGCTCGTCAAGGCCGGCGTCGTCGTCGTGTTCTTCGGCGTCGCCTACCTGTTCAAGTACGCGGCCGACCAGGGCTGGCTCACGGTGCCGGTCGAATTCCGTTTTCTCGGCGTCGCCCTTGCCGCGCTCGCCGCGCTCGCATTCGCATGGCGCAAGCGCGAATCGCACCGCTCGTTCGCGCTGAGCCTGCAGGGCGGCGCGATCGGCGTGCTGATCCTGACGATCTTCGCCGCCTACCGCCTGTATGCACTGCTGCCGCCGGCGTTCGCCTTCGTCCTGCTGGTCGTCGTGGTCGCCGGCGCGGGCATACTCGCGGTGCTGCAGGATTCGCTCGCCTTGGCCGTACTCGCGATCGTCGGCGGCTTTCTCGCGCCAATCCTCGTTTCGACCGGCAGCGGCAACCATGTCGCGCTGTTCTCCTACTACGCCGTGCTCAACGCCGCGATCTTCTTCATCGCCTGGACCAAGCCCTGGCGCGTGCTCAACCTCGTCGGTTTCGTCTTTACCTTCGGCGTCGGCACGCTGTGGGGGGCGCTCAAGTACCGGCCCGAGCTGTTCGCCTCGACCGAGCCGTTCCTGCTCCTTTTCTTCGCCTTCTACCTGCTGCTGCCCCTGCTCTACGCACGCCGGCTGGAGAAGGACAAACGCGACGGCGGATCCACCCCGCGACCGGCCCTGATCGACGGCAGCCTCGTGTTCGGCACGCCGCTCGTCGCCTTCGCGCTGCAAGCCGTGCTGCTCGACTATGCGCGCATGCCGTTGGCGTTCAGCGCGATCGGCGGCGCGGCGATCTACGCCGCGCTCGCCGCCGCGGAAATCCGGCGCTGGCGACTGCCGCTACTCGGCGAGTCGCATGCGCTGCTCGCACTCGGCTTCGCCACCCTCGCCGTGCCGCTCGCGCTGTCGGCCCAGGCGACCACCTGCACCTTCGCCCTCGAAGGCGCGGCGCTGATCTGGCTCGGCCTGCGCCAGGAGCGGCGCGTTCCGCGCTGGATCGGCTATGCGCTGCAAGCCATGGCCGGGGCCATTTTCGCCGACCGCCTCGGCGTCGCCGAAAGCCTGAGGCCGATACTCAACGGCGAATTTTTCGGTGCGGCGATCCTGGCCCTGGCCGGCCTCGTCTCCGCGCGCTTGCTGTACCGCCGCGACGCGCGCACGCCACTGGCCATCGTCTTCCTCGTCTGGGGAGGATTGTGGTGGTACGCGGCCGGCGGCAACGAGATCGAGCGTTTCGTCGCCACAGTACGACGCTGGGACTGGTGGCTCGGCTTCCTCGCCGTCACCGCATTGGCCGCCGTCGAAGCGGCGCGGCGCCTCTCCTGGCGCGAGCTGCTCGTTCCCGCCGCGGCGACGATCGCGCTCGGCCTGCCGTTCATCGCCCTCACCGTTCTCGACAATCACGGCCCGCTCGAAGGCTGGCATCTCATCGCCTGGGCGTTGTGGTTCGCCGCCACATTGCGCACGCTGCCGGCCCTCGCCGACGCGCACCTTCGCAGCGCACGCATTCTGCATTTCGTCTTTTTGTGGATATGCGTACTCCTGCTCAGCCTCGAGCTCGGCCACCTCGGCTATGACCATCTGCATCTGGGCGGCATCTGGCTCGCCCTGATCCTGCTTGCGCCTCCGGCCGCGCTGTTCCTGCTCGTGCTGCGGCGTTCACCGGTCGTGCGCTGGCCGCTGGTCGACGCGGCCGACGCGCTGCGTGTGCCCCTGCTCGGCAGCCTGGCCGGCGTGATGGGCATTGTCTGGCTGGTCGGCCTGTTCCAGGAAGGCAGGCCCGCGCCGCTCCCCTATCTGCCGCTGCTCAATCCGCTCGAACTTGCGCAGATAGGCTGGCTCGTCCTGCTCGCACTCTGGTATCGACAGGCGCAGGCGGAGGGCAAGGTCTTCTTCGATGCCGAACTGCGCGCGCGCGTGATCGCGGCCGCCGGCCTCGTACTGCTGACTTCCATCACCCTGCGCGGCGTGCATTTCTTCGGCGGCGTTCCGTGGGACGCGAGCATGGCCACGTCGCCGCTCGCGCAGTCCGCGCTGTCGATCGTATGGACCCTCGCCGGGATCGCCGCGATGCTGCTCGGCAAGCGCCGCGGCTCGCGCGCCGTCTGGTTCGGCGGCGCTGCGCTGATGGCGCTGGTCCTGGTCAAACTGATGTTGATCGACCGCAGCCACCTCAACGATCTGTCCGCCATCGTCGGCGTGCTCGTGGTCGGCGTGCTGCTCGTCGCCGTCGGCTATTTCGCCCCGGTGCCGCCGAAACCGGTCGCAGGAGAAAAAATATGATGCGCATCCGCACCGCGGCCTCGTTGCTCTGCGCGCTGCTCGCCTCGACCGCACAGGCGAACGAGTCGCAGCGATATGCGTATTCGTGGCCGCTGACGCTCAACGGCGACAGTTCGGCCTGGCAGATCGAACTGCCCGCCGAGGTTTATACCGTTCTTACCGATACGCAGCTGCGCGACCTGGTCGTCGTCGACGGCGAGGGCAATGCGGTGCCGACGGCCGTTCGCCCGCCGGATTCGGCCGTTCGCGTCGCAAACCGGGTCGAGCTGCCGGTGTTCATGCTGCCCGCCGGCGCGTCGACGGCTTCGCCCGACGGCCCCCTCGACCTGCGTATCGAACGCGACGCCGACGGCCGCGTGCGCAGCATCGGCGCCGACCTGGGCGCGGCGAATCCGAAGACCGCGCCGTCCGACGATTACCTGATCGATGCGAGCAAGCTCGGTGCGCCGATCGAGCGCCTGCACCTCGATTGGGATCAGGCCGTCGGCGAGGTGAATGCGCAGTTTTCGCTGAGTATGAGCGAGGATCTGCAGGGCTGGCGCACCCTCGTCGACAAGGCCGCCGTGTTGAGCCTGGCGCGCGACGGCAACCGCCTCGACCGCCACGACATCGAGCTTTCCCGCCTGCAGACGAAATACCTGCGCCTGCACCGCGTCGACCGCGGCCCAGCGCTGTCCGGCTTGCGCGTGAGCGCGACCGTGGCGACGGAGATCAACCCGATTCTCACCGCACGCGAATGGACGCCGGCTGCTTCGAAGGATTCTCCCGCCGGCGGCACCGAATACCGGTATTCGATGCCTGCGCCCTTGCCCGTTTCGGCGATCAGACTGAATCTCGCCGCGGACAATTCGCTCGCGCGCCTGCGCATTGCAAGCCGCCGCTCGGATGCGGATGCCTGGACCACACGGGCGGATTTCACCGCGTTCCGGCTGCAGCAGGGCGACACGACCATCGTCAACGACGAATTGGCGTTTCCGTCGCGGATACGCGACACGCAGTGGCGCATCGAATCGACGACGCCGCTCAACCAGGTGCCGCTCGTGAACTTCGCCTGGCAGCCCGATCGCTTCGTGTTTCTCGCCGAGGGCAAAGGCCGCTACGCGCTGGCCGCCGGCAGCGCCGGCGCACGCCGCGCGGACTACCCGGTCGACGTTGCGCTGGCCCAACTGCGCGCCAGGCTCGGCACGGACTGGCAGCCGCCGCTCGCGCGGCTCGGTGCGCGCGAAACCCTGGCCGGCGACGCCGCGCTCAAACCTCCGCCGCCGGCTTCGAAATACGACTGGAAGACGTTCCTGCTCTGGGGCGTACTCGTCGCCGCGGCGGCGCTGATCGGTTATCTCGCGACGAGCCTTTTGCGCGGGCAGAAGACGTCATCGTAACGGTGCGAAGAAAAGGGCACCCTAAGAACGCGAATCGCCCGCGCTCAACGACGCGCAATAGAGCGCGAGCAACCACCAGAACACCAGACCCCACCACGCCGAATAGAACGCGAGGTGCGTGTTCAGCGGAAAGGTCATCGCGAGCAGTGCCAACGCGGGCGCCGATGCACGCGAACGAGCGGCGGCATCCGCACGCCGCCATGCACGCCAGGCGACGGCGAAACCGACGATCCACAGCAGCAGGCCGATCGCACCGGTCTCGCTGAGGATCTCGAGCACGATCTGGTGCGCGTGCAGCGCGCCCTCGTCGGGGTCCGACGTCGCGAACGAGTCGCCCGCTCCCGCATAGTGCGCGTAGGCATAGCGGAAGGCGCGCACACCGACGCCGCCGACCGGGTGTGCTTCGATCATGCGCAAGGCAGTCGGCCAGATATGCATGCTGCGTCCGGAACTCGCATAGTCGACCGCGGCTTCGGTGCCTTGCAGCGCGCGCAAGGTGCGTTCGACGCGCGCATCGAACGCGGGCGACGCATGCAGCGCGACCAGCACGGGCACGACGGCAAGCACGACCGTCGCCGAACTCCAGCCGACGAAGCGCAGCGGCGAGCGCGCTTCGCGCCAGACGAATACGAGCACGACGAGCGCATACATCAGCCAGGCGGCACGTTCGCCGGCAAGCAGAATCGGC
Source organism: uncultured bacterium (assembly GCA_966424745.1). GTDB lineage: Bacteria > Pseudomonadota > Gammaproteobacteria > Xanthomonadales > Rhodanobacteraceae > Rudaea. The sequence goes on along the minus strand of CBJLOV010000008.1, from coordinate 33,584 downwards.
ACCAGCGCAAAGACGAAGGCTGCGACGAGGCCGAGACGGCCGAAACGTTCGCGCGCGGCGGCGAGCACGAACGGCGACAGCACCGCAAGCGCCGGCCCGAGCTTGAGATTGCCCGCACCGAAGATGCCCGACAGGCGTTCCGGGTCCGAGGCGCCGGCGATGCCGTAGCCGGTCAGCGCTTGCACCCAGGCATCGAGCAGCCACAGCGCGACGATCGCACCGGCGGCGCCGGTGATGCGCGGCCAGGCATCGGAGCTGCGCAGGGCCAGGCATGGGAAAGCCGCGAACGGCAGGAAACGCAGCAGGCCGCCTACCGTGCTCCAGGACTTGCCCGGCGCGATCGAACCGAGTGCGGAGATCAGCGCCGGCAACCAATAGCAGGCGAACAGCGCCGTCGCGAGGCGCAAGCCCGGATTCGCGCTCAGGCTGCCGCGCCGGCGCCAGGCGAAGATCAGGCCGGCGATCGCGCACAGCGCGACCGGCACGGTGGCGGCGCCGATGCCGATCGGCAACAGGACGAGCACGGCGAGCAGCAGCAGCGCGGGCCAGACCTCGCGCAGCGCGTTCGAAGAAGAAACCGATGGCATCAAGCGAAAAATCCTTGCCGGCCCGCCGCCGTCATTGCGGGCGGATTGTAGCGTGCGCACGCATCAGCGACCGGCGGCGACATCGGCATAGAGTTTCAATGTCGCCGCCTGCATGTCCGCAAGCCGGTATTTCTCCAGCGGCGCCACGGGCGGCGGCGCGCGCAACAACTCGATCGCGCGCTCGCGCAGCGCGGCGGCATCGCCGAGCGGCACGCCGCCATGCGGGTAAAGTTCGGCGAGCAGTTCGCCGACGCCGCCGTGCGCGTAGCCGAGCACGGGCCGGCCGAGCGAGAGCGCTTCGACCACGGTGCGCCCGAACGATTCCGGCTGATTGGAACATTGCAGAATCAGGTCGGAGACCGCGTAGACGTCGCGCACGTCGCCGCGCGGCGGCGTGATCGCCAGACGATCGGCCACGCCGCGTTCGCGCGCGAGCGCTTCGATCTCGTCAACGTAGTTTTCGCGCCCGGCCTCCCGTGCGCCGAGCAGGAGCAGGCGCGCATCGACGTTTTGCGCGCGCAGACCGGCGAGCAGTTCGACCGCGTCGCGATGTCCTTTGAGGCGCGTGCCGCGGCCGGGCAGGGTCAGCAGCCTGCCGCCGCGAAGCTGCGGATATTCAGCGGAGAAACGCGTGCGCCATGTTTCGTCGGGTACGTAACCGCGAGGAAATTCGTCCGCGTCGATCCCCCGCGCGATCACCGCAATCCGAGCGGAATCAAGCTCGTGATAGTGCCGCAGCACATAGTCGCGCAGCGTGTTCGACACACAGATCACGCGCTCGCCGCGAGTCAGTATCGAGCTGTAGCGCCCGGGCGAATTCAGGCCGTGCACGGTGGTGACGAAATGCGGTCGCGCGCCGGAGAGACCGCGCAGGGCGCGCCAGCCGATCCACGCCGGCAGGCGCGAGCGCGCGTGCACGATGTCGGGGCGGATTTCCGCGAACAGGCGCCGCAGCGTCCAGATGTGCCTCAGCGTGGCGAGCGATTTGCGTCCGATGTCGAGCTCGACGTGTTCGCTGCCCTGCGCGACGAAGCGCTCGACCAGCCGCCCGCCCGCCGACACCGCGATCGAACGATGCCCGGCCGCGGCGAGCGCTGCGCCGATCTCGAGGGTGGAGCGCTCGACGCCGCCCGCATTGAGCGCGGGCAGCAATTGCACGACGGTCAGGGAACGCGCGGGCATCGCTCGCGCCGCGGCCCGTTCAGTGCTTGAGCGTGTAGACCGCGCCGCAGTACGGGCACTTCGCGCTGCCGGTGGCTTCGATCGGCAGGTAGACCTTCGGATGCGAATTCCACAGCGACATGCCCGGCATCGGGCACGACAGCGGAAGATCGGCGGCGGTGACGTCGTAGCGATTCTCGGCGTTGGCTGGAATCGTCTTGGCCGCGGCGGGATTGTTCGGGGCAACGGCGGCGGATGTCATGGCGCGATCTTCCAAACGGGCTGGGCCGCAGAACGGCGGGGAAGCGGATTTTAGCAAGGTTCGCGCCGCGCGCGCAGAACCGTGAATCAGTTCGCGATCCGGCGTTGTGCGGGGCCGCATTCCGGCGACACAAAGAATGAGTATGATGCCCCGGTCGCCAATTCCGACGGGGAAAAATCGCTATGGACTTCAACAAACTGATCGCACGCGTCAAAAACATCTTGCTGACGCCGAAAACCGAATGGCCGGTCGTCGCTGCCGAGCAGGATACGGTGCAGGGGCTGTTCACCAACTACATCATGATCCTCGCGGCGATACCTGCGGTGATCCAGCTGCTCAAGTTGAGCATCATCGGCACTTCGATTCCGTTCGTCGGCGGTACGTTCCGCCTCGGCATCGGCGCGGGCATTACCCAGATGGTGGTGACGTACGTCATCGCGCTCGGCGTTTGCTACCTGATGATGCTCATCGTCGACGCGCTCGCGCCGACGTTCGGCGGCGAAAAGAACCAGGTCCAGGCGCTCAAGTCGATCGCCTATGCGAATACGGCCGGATGGGTGGCCAGCGTTCTGGGTCTGGTCGGCATGCTCGGCTCGCTGGCCGCGCTCGCCGCGGCGATCTACGGAATCTATCTGCTGTACATCGGTCTGCCGAGCACGATGAAGTGTCCGCAGGAAAAAGCCGGCGGTTATGCGGCCGCGACGATCATCATCGGCTTCGTGCTCTCGCTCGTCCTCGGCATCGTGCTCGCGAGCGTGACCGGCCTCAGCGGCGCCATGGCGGGTGCGATGAGCGGCAATCTGCACAGCTCGTCGACCTATACCCCCGACAAGAACAGCGCGCTCGGCGCCCTCGCCGCGATGGGCCAGCGCGCCGAAGAGGCGGGCAAGAAGCTCGAAGCCGCGCAGAAATCGGGCGACAGCAAGGCACAGGCGGAGGCGGCCGGGCAGATGCTCGGCGCCGTGCTCGGCGGCGGGGCGCAGGTCGAGGCGCTCGCGCCCGACGCGCTCAAGCCGTTCATTCCCGACACCCTGGCGGGACTGCCGCGCACGAGCATGTCGGTGCAGAAGCAGTCGCCGATCGGCGTGCAGGTGTCGATGGCGGAAGCTCGTTACGGCTCGGGCGACGGCCCGAGCTACGAGCTCACCGTGTCCGACATGGGCGGCGCCAAGGGCCTCATGGCGCTCGCCGGCTTCGCCGGCATCGAGCAGGAGCAACAGAATGACCACGGCTACGAGAAGACCTACCGCCAGGGCGGCCGTCTCACCCACGAAAAGTGGAACAACGACGGCAACGGCGAATACACGATCGTGCTCGGCGACCGCTTCGTCGTCGCGGTAAAAGGTTCGCACGTGGCGAACGTCGATGCGCTCAAGGCCGCGATCGGCGGCGTCAATCTGGCCGGACTCGAAGCACTCAAGTCGCAGGGCGTGAAGAACGGCTGAGCTTCCGTTCCATCGAAATCAAGCGCTGCGTGTTTCGCAGCGGGTGAGAAAAAAGACTTCCTCACCCACCGCGTTTTCCAACAGGCCGAACCGGCTTTTCCCGCCGCCTCGCGGACTGCCCCATACCGAGGGGCGAGATCCATCCTCTGCGGCGAGAGCGAATCAAGAATTACTTCGCCTGCGGCTGCTTCGCGTCGAGCGTGATGCGCACCGGGATGTCGTCGCTCACGGCGGGCACGTACTTGCCGACGCCGAAGTCCGAACGCTTGATCGTCGTCGTCGCATCGAAACCCGCCGCCTGGGCCTTGAACTGTCCCAATTCGAACAGGCCGATCTTGTTGACCTTGGCATCGAGCGTCACCGGCTTGGTCACACCGTGCACGGTCAGATCGCCCGTGATCTTGAGGCCGTTGTCGCCGACCTTTTCGACCTTGGTGCTCTTGAACGTGACGGTCGGATACTTGGCCGCATCGAGGAAGTCCGGGCTCTTCAAATGCTCATCGAGTTTGGCCACGCCCGTATCCAGGCCGTCGAGCGGCAGGGTCACCGACACGGACGACTTGGCCAGGTCGGCCTTGTCGAGCAGCACGCTGCCTTCGATCTTGTCGAAGCGCGCGGTCGGATTGGAAAAGCCGAAGTGGTTCCAGCCGAAGGTCACTCCGCTGTGCGAGGGATCGATGTCGTATTTTTCGGTGGCGGGGGCCTTCGCGCCGTCGGCGGCGAAGACGGGAAAACTGGCGACCAGCAGAACGGCCAAAGCGAAACGTTTCATGGGAAATCCTCTTGGGTTGGGAGCGGAACTACAGTGGAGATCGGCAAACGGAGAACTGTTCGATTGGCGAGGCACGAAGATTCGGGTCGTCGCCGGCTCGACGATGAGATGGGCGCAGTATATCGACCTCCAAGAGGCCGGATTGTCCTCGGAATAGAACGCTGAGGCATATCAAACGTACAATCGGTATGTGAAGCCGGAATCGCCACAACGCCGAGGACGTGCCGCCGGAGTCGTCGCCATCACCGACGGCGCGGCGGGCAACGAACGTCAGGCATTGTCGCTGGCGCTGGCCTTGCGCGTCTCGCCGCGCGTGCTGCGCATCGCGTTGCGCGCGCCGTGGCGCTGGTTCGGGCCGGGTTTCGTGCGCGGCGCCAGCCTGTCGGTCCTGCGCTGGCAATGGCAGACGCTGTCCATGCCGTGGCCGGCGCTGGCGATCGGCTGCGGCCGCCACGCCGCGGTGCTGACGCGCGCGCTGCGCGAGGCAAGCGGCGGCGCAACGTTCGCCGTGCAGATCCTCGATCCGCGCATCGATCCGAGATATTTCGACCTCGTGGTCGCGCCGCGTCACGACGCCCTGCAAGGCGACAACGTCATCCAGACGATGGGCTCGCTCAACCCGATCGATGACGCCTGGCTCACGGATGCGAAGGCGGAATTCGCCACGTTGCAGCAGCTGCCGCAGCCGCGCACGGCCGTTCTCGTCGGCGGACTGCGCCGCGGACTGGACACCGACGCGGCCTGGTTCGATGCGCTGATCGCCCGGCTCGAACAATGGCATGCGCGCGACGGCGGTTCGATGCTGATCACGACCTCGCGCCGCACACCGCCGCAATGGCGCGAGCGTCTGCGCGGCGCCTTCAAGAACGGCACCACCTGTTTCTGGGGCGGCGAGGCGGACGGCGCCAATCCCTATCCCGGCTATCTCGCCGTCGCCGACCGCATCGTCGTCACTCCCGACTCGGTCAACATGCTCAGCGAAGCTTGTGCGACCGGCGCACCGGTATTCACCTCGATACCCAAGGACCCGCCGGCCAAGCTCGCCGCCTTCCATGCCGAACTCTCCGACCAGGGCTGGCTGCACGATGTCCACGCCGAGTTTTCCGGTTGGCGGCAGCCGCCGCCGCTGCGCGAAATGGCGACGGTCGCGAGCAAGGTCTGGCACTGCATCGAGGCGACGCGCCCCGACGTGGCGGTGGCGCTCGAGCAAGAGGCTACTGCCCGGTCGGACAGGTAACGCGACGAAATTCCGCATCGATCTCGTCGCGAGCCCTTGCGCGAGGAGGGGCCATAGCGGGCATTGCGGTGGTGACGAGCAATGCCTTGTCGCGGCGCAAGAGGCGGGAACCATTGGATGGAACCGTGCTTGTACGGTGGCTCGCCGAAAGCAAAAGAAAACCACGAAGACACGAAGAGCACGAAGAGGCACGAAGGAACGGCAAATCGATTAGCACGGCTTCCTGCCCATTTCTTTTCTTCTTCGTGTTCCTTCGTGCTCTTCGTGTCTTCGTGGTACGTCTTTTTTGCTCTTCAATCACGTGACCGCGCAAAGACGCAGCGAACTCGTCGGACAGAACGCTAGGCGAAGCGGAGACCGAACCGCACCGCGGTGTCGATGACCGCCTGCGTGCGACGCAACAGCTCCGCGTCGCGCTCGACCAGGCGCGGACGCGCATCGAGCGTGCAGGTCAACGAACGCGCCAGCAGCTCGGCATGCGCGTCCGCAAGTGCGCGGGCCTGAACTTGCTCGAACAGGCCCGCCTGCCGGGCGAGGGCGATCAAGGTCGCCGTGTTCCCGCTGCGCAGCAGCGCGCGATGCTCGTTCGAGTGAATCAGGACCATCGCCTGCAGGAGGAACTCGATATCGAGCAGGGCGCCCTGCCCTTGCTTCAGATCGAGCAGACCGGCCGTCGAACGGTCGCGCTCGGCGCGCCAGCGCTCGCGCATGCCGATGACCTGATCGATCACGTCCTCGGCGTTGCGCTTCTGTGCGAGCGTCGTCGCGCGCACCTCGGCGAAACGGGCGAGCGTCGCCGCGTCGCCGGCGATCGGCCGCGCGCGCACGAGCGCCTGCTGCTCCCAGACCCAGGCACGCTCGCGCTGGTAGTCGGCGAACGACTTCATGCCGACCACGAGCAGACCCTTGCCGCCGTCGGGGCGCAGGCGTACGTCGACTTCGTAGAGCCGCCCCGCATGCGTCTGCATGCCGAGCCAGGCAACGATGCGCTGCGCGACGCGCGCGTAGTAGCGGGCACCGTCGAGCGGACGCGCGCCGTCGCTTTCGGCGTGCGCATAGGCGTCGTCGTAGACGAATACCAGGTCGAGATCGGAGCCGAAGCCGATTTCGGCGCCGCCGAGACTGCCGTAGCCGATCACGGCAAGCCCGGCGGCGTCCGCATCGACGCCGAGCTTGCCGTGCTGACGCTGCATCTCGCGCGTCGCCATCGCGAGCAGTTCGGCGACGACGAAATCGGCCGTGTTCGACAGCCCGCGCGCCGTCGCCGCCGCGCCGAGATGGCCGCCGCGATAGGCGAGGCCGATGCGGAACGCGGCGCTGTTCTTTTCTTCCTGCAGGACGATCAGACGCGCCTCGGTGTCGTCCGCGGCCACGTTGGCCAGATGCCGGCGCGATTGCGTGATCAGTTCCTCATGGCTCGGCGCCTGCGTTTCCAGGCGTGCGTCGAGCAGGTCGTCGAGCAGCAGCGGATGCGCGATCACGCGCTCCGCCAGCAGCGCGCTGTCGGCGAACAGGGCGACCAGGCGTCGGCGCGCGCCGCCCTGTTCTTCGAGCAGGGCGAGATAGGCCGAGCGCCGGATCACGCCATGCAGCAGACGCAGCAGGCGATCCAGGCAGACCTCGGGTTCGACGCTGCGCGCCGCCTCGTCGATCAGGATCGGCAACAGCGCGCCGAGGCGCGCATGGCCTCGCGCCGACATCGTGCGCGAGGTGCGGACGAGCGCGGCGACCTTCGCGTGCAGCGAAGCCGCGTCCTTGTATCCCAGCGATTCCAGCATCGCCGCATCGGCGCTGCCGTCCGCGATGCGTTGCACGTAGTCCGTCGCCCCGGCGGTCACCGGTTTCTCGTCCGCCTGCAGCGGCGCCATCACCTCCGCGAAGATCGCACTCACGTCTGCGCGCGCGCGGACCAGTGCGGTTTCGAGCGCAGCGACGTTCGCGAAACCGAGCGTCTGCGCCACGCGCGCGCGCGCGCTGTCGTCGTCGGGCAATTCGTGCGTTTGCTCGTCGCGAAACATCTGCACGCGGTTCTCGACTTTGCGCAGCAGCAGGTACGCGACGCGCAGACGCTTGGCGCGGTCGGCGGCGATCACGCCGAGCTGCTCGCAGACGGCGAGCGCGGGCAGCAGCCCGCCCTCTCGCAGCGCCGGCTCGCGGCCGCCGCGAATGAGCTGCAGAAGCTGGACGATGAATTCGATTTCGCGGATGCCTCCGGCGCCGAGCTTGAGATTGCCTTCGAGATCCTTGCGTGCGACTTCGGCGTCGATCAGCGCCTTCATCTCGCGCAGGCCGGCGAACGCGGTGTAATCGAGATAACGGCGGTAGACGAACGGCCGCAGCGTCTCGATCAGGCGCTTGCCGGTTTTCAGATCGCCGGCGACGGGCCGCGCCTTGATCCAGGCGTAGCGCTCCCAGTCGCGGCCGTCGCGCTGGTAGTACTGCTCCATCGCCGCGAACGAAAGGGCGACGCGGCCCGCCGTGCCGAACGGGCGCAGGCGCAGGTCGACGCGATAGACGTATCCATCGACCGTGATCTCGGCGAGCAGCTTGACCAGCAGTTGTCCGAGCCGGGCGAAGAAGGTCTCGTTGGCGAGCGAACGAGCGCCGTCGGTCTCGCCGTTCTCGTCGAAGGCGAGGATCAAATCGATATCGGAGGAAAAATTCAGATCCGCGCCGCCGAGCTTGCCCATGCCGATGACGACGAGCCGCTGGGCCGCGCCGTCCGTCGAGCGCGGCGTGCCGTGACGCCGCACGAGCACGTGCTCGCCGAAATCGTGCGCGCCGCCAAGGCAGGATTCGGCCAGCGCCGTGGAACCGGCCAGGATCTGCTCGACCGTGTCGAGACCGTTGATGTCGCGCCAGATCAAGCGCACCGCCTCGCGACGCCGGTAGCGGCGCAGCGCACGCATCGCCTCGGCCTCGTCGAGCGTTGCATCGAGAACGAGCGGGCGCGTGTCGGCATGATGCGGGTTGGCCATCAACATCAAGCCGTTTGCGGAGAGCAGCTCGGGCTCGCGCTGGAACGATTCCCAGGCGAAATCGCTGGCGAGCAGAACGCGGCGCACGCGCTCGTCCACACCCGCGTCGTCATGCAGGACGACGCCGGCTTCGCGACAGCGCGCGAGCAGGCGCGCATAGCGGTCGGCGAGAAATTCGCTGGTGGAGAAAACCGGTGCTGCGGACAAAGATCGGCTGCGCTTGCGGAACGGGCGTTGCATGTTGCGCAAAGCACGACGCCCGCGCAAGGCGGGCGTCGTCTTCTCCGCAGTCGACCTTGTGCTTACTGCACGGCTTTCGCCGCGTTGACACGGCCTTGGCCGTAATAGTCGTCGTTGCCCGGCTTGCCGAGATCGTCCGAGCTCGCTCGCAGAATCTGAATGACCTTCTTCGGCGAAATATGCCCGGCGTTCTTGGCATAAACCAGCGCAGCGACGCCGCTGACGTGCGGCGCAGCCATGCTCGTGCCGGCGGCCCAGGAATACGACGCGGCGATGCCGCCCGGCACCGCGGTGTACCCCCCGACGCTGAAAACCAGGTCGAACACCCAGCACGGCCGCGTCAGGCCGGCGACCGTGCAGTTCTCGCTGCCCGGATAAACGTCGTCCCCTCCGGGCGCCGCAAAACCGATCGCCGATTGGCCGTAGTTGGTGTAGCTGGCCGGATTGTCGAGAAACGTCGTGGTCGGCGCCTTGGCCCAACCGATCGGCGCGGTCGCCGAGATCGCAAGCACGCTCGGCAGCTCGGCCGGGAATGCGCGCAGATTGGCCGGCGCGCATTCGCCCGTTTCGGGGTCGCAATTCAGGCCGGAGGCGTGGTCGAGGTCGAGCGCTGCATTGCCCGCCGAGACGACGACGAGCGCGCCCTGCTTCTCCGCATAGCGCGTCGCCCGCGCGACCGCGTTGATCAGCTCGGCCGCATCCTTGCCGCGCGCGTCGACCACGGTGCCGAGGCTCATGTTGATAACGTTCGCGCCGTTGTCGACCGCGTAGACGATGCCCTGGATCGCCGCGGCGAACGTGCCGCGCCCGGTCGTCTCCGAGAGCACCTTGACCGCGAAGAACTTCGCCTCCGGCGCGACCCCGATCATGCCGTAGGCGTTGTCCGCCGCGGCGACGATGCCGGCGACATGGCTGCCGTGGTTGAAGACGCCGACATGGCTCAGGCACGGGCCTTCGCCGGCGATGAAACTCGCGTTGAGGTTTGCGAGATTGTTGGGCTTCAGATCGGGATGGAGGCAGGCCAGCCCCGAATCGAGCACGGCGACGACCGCGCCGGCGCCGCGATAGCCCCGGTTCCAGGCGCCCGCCACGTCGATCGCCTGCATGCCCCACTGCAGATCGAAGCGCGTATCGTCGTCGTGCGAGTTCGGCGGATTGACGTAGTTCGCGTCGACCGCGAGCGGATCCTCGGCCTGGACGGCCGAATCCAGGGTGACCGAGCGCACGCCCTGCACGGCTGCCGCCCGCGCGGCGAAGCCGGCATCGCCGGATTCGACGATCGCGACGCCGATCTGCGGCAGGGATGCGGTGATCGTGCCGCCGGCGGCGGCGACTTGTTGGTTGAGCTTGTTCGTCGCGCCGGCGTTGTTCGCCATGACGACGTAAGTGGCTGCGTGCGCGTGCGGCAGGACGACCAGGCTACCGAGCGCAACGGCAGCCGCCAAGGCAAATGGCTTCATGCAAGACTCCCCGAATTGATGTGAATACCCCGCGGTGTTGCCCCCTGCACCGCGAGGCAAATGCTAAATGAATCACATAATCGGTGCGACCTGCGCCGCAGCATCGCGTTGCGCAGGGGAACGGGCCTCGCGATGCGCCCTGAAAGCCAAACGGAATCCCACGCCCGCCGATGTGCCGCATCCTTGCGATGCGGTATTGGAAAAAGAAAAAGCCCGTCGCGATTGCTCACGACGGGCTACCCTCCCCCACAAGCCCTAGGGGCTGTGTAGAGCGCATTGAATTACAAATCTTTCATACAAGCACGTCGCGTCGCAGCAATTCGCCGGCGTATCTAGCCGGTCGCCGCAGCGGCAAGCAAAATCGCCGCTGATTTAGATCGATTCGATTTTTTTCAATGCGGTTAGAACGAATCGCACGCCGGCAGGTATTAAGTAAGCCGCCGCACCCCGCGCCGGTCTTTGTGCCGCCCGACATACAACTCTGCGACAATTCCCCGATGAAGTTTTCCCGCCTGATTTCGCTTTTTCTTTTTCTCCTGCCCCTCGGTTTCGCCGCCTCTTCCTCCGCGCAGACGGCCGGGGAAGACGGACTGCTGCCCGTGGAGCAGGCCTTCCACGTCGACGCGAAGGCGCTAGACCGCGGCACGATTCGCCTCGACTGGAAAATCGCCGAGCACTACTACCTCTATCGCGACCGCATCAAGGTGACGACGAGCGACGCCGGCGTCTCCCTCGGCGCGCACGATCTGCCGGCAGGTGAAAAGAAGCACGACGAGTTTCTCGGCGATGTCGAGGTGTACCACAAGGACTTCTCTTCGGCGCAGAAACTCGCTGCGCCCGCGGGCGCGGAAAAGGTCGTACTTGCCGTCCGCTATCAGGGCTGCCACGAAGTCGAGCCGAAGATCTGTTATCCGCCGCAGACGGTGAAGCTCGCCGCGGCGTTGCCGACCGCAGCCAGTTCTGATCCGCCGTCCGCGGGCGGGGGCGACAGCCTGCTCGGCGGCTCGGCATCGGGGGACGCGCTCAATCCGGGCGAACCGCTTCCGGTCGACAAAGCCTACGTCTTCGAAGCGATCGCAACGAGCCAGAACGAAGTGCTCGTGCGCTTCACCATGCCGAAAGGCTACTACCTGTATCGCGACAAGACCTCGTTCCGCGCGGGCAATGCCACGCTCGGCCCGCCGCGTTGGCCCGAAGGCAAACAGCACGAAGACGCCAGTTTCGGCAAGACGACGGTGTACTTCGACCAAGTCGAAGTGCCGATCGCAGTGACGGGTTCGTTGCCGACGGGCCAGCCGCTGCATCTGACCTCGACCTTCCAGGGTTGCCTGGAAGGCAGCGTCTGCTATCCGCCGACGACGCGCAGCATCGACGTCGCGATGACGAACGGCGGCGGCGCGGGCGCCAACGCTTCCGCCGCGGCGGCGGTGGACGTCTCGCAGCAGGAGGCGCGGCCGGAAGCCGCGGGCGCCGGCTCTCTGCTTGCCGCCCTCTTCGCCGCGCTGCTCGGCGGACTGATCCTCAACCTGATGCCGTGCGTGCTGCCGGTACTCTCGCTCAAGGCATTGTCGATCCTCGAGGGCGGCGAATCGCCGCAGAAGGCGCGCAAGCACGTGCTCTGGTACACCGCGGGCGTGATGATTTCGTTCGCCGCGGTCGGTCTCGCCGTGATCGGCCTGCGCCAGGCCGGGCTTGCCTACGGCTGGGGCTACCAGTTGCAGCAGCCGCTGATCGTGGCGATTCTCGTCTACGTGATCGTGGCGATCGGACTGTCGCTGTCGGGCGTCGTCCAGTTCGGCGTCGGCCTGACCAATGCGGGGCAGGGCCTCGCTTCGCGCTCCGGCCCGGCGGGGGACTTCTTCACCGGCGTGCTCGCGGTGGTCGTGGCAAGCCCATGCACGGCGCCGTTCATGGGTTCGGCGCTGGCGTTCGCCTTCGCCAGCTCGACCCTGACCGCCTTTCTCGTCTTCATCGCGCTCGGCCTCGGCCTCGCCTTGCCGTTCCTCGCGATCGGCTTCGTCCCCGCCCTGGGGCGCCTGCTCCCGCGGCCCGGCGCGTGGATGGAAACGCTCAAGCAGCTCCTCGCATTCCCGATGTACCTGACCGCAGCGTGGCTGATCTGGGTGCTCGGCAACCAGCGCGGCGTCGACGCGATCGGCCTCGTCCTCGTCGGCGTGATCGTGCTCGGTCTGGCGCTGTGGTGGTTCGAGCGCAGCCGCTACGGCACCGGCGTGTGGCGTGCACTGGCGCTGGTGGCGCTGCTGTTCGCCCTGCCGCCGCTGTATGCGATTTCGCGGCTTGAGCGATCCGCCGCGACACCGGCGGAAGTATCCGGCCAGGTCGCCTTCAGTCCGGCCAAGCTCGCCGAGTTGCGCAAGGCGGGCAAAGCCGTCTTCGTCGATGTCGGCGCGGACTGGTGCACGACCTGCAAGGTCAACGAGCGCGCCGTGCTGCACACCGATGCGTTCCGCGACCTGCTCAAGCGCAGCGACACCGTATTCATGGTGGCCGATTGGACCAATCCCGATCCCGACATCGAAGCCTTTCTGGCCAAGTTTCGCGCGGTCGGCGTACCGCTCTATGTCGTGTTCCGCAAAGGCGAGGAAGGCCGCGCCTTGCCGACCGTGCTCACCCACGGCATAGTCCGGGAAGCACTCGAAGGCAAATAAGTTCGCGATGTTCAACCGCTCCAACCTCGCCATCGTCGCGGTGGCGATCCTCGGCGCCGCGCTCGGTCTTTTCGCGTCGACGCACATGAACGGCTTCGCCGAAAAGCCGGTGCCGCCCGGTGTGACCGTGCTCAAAGTCGGCGATGTACGCGCCGACCTCGAGCTGACCGACGCGACGGGCAAACCGCGCCGGCTTTCCGAATTCGACGGCAAGTACGTGCTGCTGAACTTCTGGGCGACCTGGTGCGGGCCGTGTCGCGAGGAGATGCCGTTGCTCGACGCGACCCATGAAAAATTCGCCGGCAAGAATCTGCACGTGGTCGGCATCGCGATCGATGACAGCGAGGCCGTGCGCGATTTCGTCAAGCGATATCCGGTGCGCTATCCGATTCTGATCAGCGGCGACGACGAAGATCCTTCGCTGCGCTTCGGCGACACCAAGAGCGTACTGCCCTACAGCGTGTTGATCGCCCCGGACGGCAAGCTGCTCGCGCAGCGTGCCGGCTATTTCACCGAGGAGACCCTGACGCGCTGGTTGGCGCCGCATCTGGCGGCGAACTGAGTCGCGTCAGTCCGCGCACGGCACGGCGCGCAAACCGTCCGCCTTGCCGCCGGCCGACGCCTCGAGAGGTGCCGGCGCCGCTGCGGTATCGTGCGCCGCCGCGGTCCCCAACAGAACGAGGACGAGCACGGCCGTGATCGCGGTCGCCGCAGCAAGCCCGTAGGCCAACAAACTGGATGCGCTCTCGTAGAGCCGAGCCAAATCGGCGACGTCGACGCGCGCGCCCAGCTCATTTCCCGCACCCGCCAGAGCGGCGATGGACAACCGCTGCAACGCGGCGGCCGCCGAGTCGTCGTGCAGCCCGGGCAGCACGACGCGCAGACGCAAACCGAGCAGCGTCGCCAGCACCGCCGCCGCCAGCGCGAGCACGATGCCTTCGCCGGCGACCCGGCTTGCACCGAAGATTCCGGCCGCCATCCCTGCACGCTCTTTCGGTACGACGCTGATCGCCAGGCCGTCCATCAGCCCCCATGGCACGGCCGCGCCGATGCCGATGACGACGAGCGGCGCGATCCAGGCGCTGCCCGCCGGTCCCGCGGCGAGATTCCCCAGCCATGCCAAACCGGCCGCGGCGAGCAACAATGAAGCGCTGCACAGCAGGCCAGGCGCGATGCGATGGCTGAGCAGGGCGCCGAGGAAAGGCACGATAAGCATCGGCGCCGACAGCGCCGCGATCAGCAGGCCCGCATCGAAAGCCGCGTAGCCGTCGACGCCGATCAGGCGCGCGGGCAGCAGGACGATGAGAACGAGATAGCAGATTCCGGTGCCGATCGGCAGCAGTTGCGCGCCGACGAAACGCGGATAGCGGAACAGCGACAGATCGAGCATCGGCCGCGCGGCACGCCGTTCGATGCGGATGAATACGGCGAGCAGCACCGCCGACGCCGCGAACGCGGCGAGCACGAGCGGATGACTCCAACCGTACTCCGGCGCCTCGAGCACCGCCGCGGTGAACGCCGCCAGCATCGCGGTGAAGCTGACGCTGCCGGGAATGTCGACGCCGGCCGCATCCGGGTCACGCGATTCGCGCATGCGCGGGACGCCGAACACGGCGGCGACGATGGCGACGACGAGGCTGGAGAGGAAGATCGTGCGCCAGCCGTGGTGCTGCACCAGCGCCCCGGCCAGGCTCGGCCCGAACGCGAGACCGACGCCGAACGTGGTGCCGAGCAGGCTGAACGCGCGCGGGCGCGCAGGACCGTGGACTTCCTGCGCCAGCGCGGCGTTGCCACCCACAACCGCCGCGGCCGCTGCGATTCCCTGCGCGGCGCGCAGAAGATTGAGCACGAGCAGGTTCGGCACGAAGACGAGCCCGAACGAAGCGACGGCGAAGCCGACGATGCCGCAGGCGAACACGCGCTTGCGTCCGATCGTGTCGGCAAGCGCGCCGGCCGCCATCAGGCAACTGCCGAAGCCGAGCATGAACGCGTTCGTCATCCAGTTCAGCGCAGCCGGACTGCCGCCGAGTTCGCGCGCGATCGCGGGAATCGCGATCGGCGGACCGGTGAAATTCAGCGGCAGGACGAGGCCGGCGAGACAGACCGCCGCGAGTATCAGATAGCGATCCAGGTGTCGGAGCGAGGCTTCCGGGGAAGCCGGTGTGGCAATGGACATGGTGAAACCGGAAACAGGGGAGGGCCTGAAAGGCTATCCGCGCTCCAATTTCGAAAAAACAGGCCAATTCTCCGCTCTTTATGGAAAAATTCGCTTCAATATTCCAATCCAAACTCGCGTCATGGACAAATTCGGTAGCCTCGTCGCCTTCGTACGCACCGCGGAAACGCGCAGCTTCGTCGCCGCCGCGCGGCTGCTCGGCATCTCGCCATCGGCGGTCGGCAAAAGCGTGGCCAGGCTCGAAGCCGAGCTCGGCGCACGCCTGCTCGAACGCAACACGCGCAATGTCAGCCTGACCGAGCAGGGCCGGCTCTATTACGAACGCTGCCGGCCGCTGCTCGACGAGTTGGCCGAAACCGAGGCGATCCTGACTCACACGATGCAGGCGCCGCGCGGACGTCTGCGCGTCGGCCTGCCGACCGTCGGCTACCGCTTTTTGGTGCCGGTACTGCCGGAATTTCGTATGCGCTATCCGGAGATCGAGCTCGATCTGGATTTCAACGATCAGCTCGTCGACGTGGTCGCCGACGGCTTCGACCTCGTCGTCCGCAGCGGGGCGATGCCCGATTCCCGTTTGCAGGCGCGGCGGCTGATGCCGTTCTGCTTTCGCCTCTGCGCCTCGCCCGGCTACCTCGCCCTGCGCGGGGTGCCGAAGCGACCGGCCGATCTGGAAAAGCACGCCTGCATCCATTTCCGCTTTGCCCATAGCGGCAAACTGCAGGAATGGGCGCTCAAGCTCGAAGCAGAGGAACGTCCGCCGCAGCTGCCGGTCGGCCTGATCTGCAACAACAGCGAAGCGGCGATCGCGGCTGCGATTCGCGGGCTCGGCATCGTCTACAGTGTCAATTTCCTCGTCGACGAAGCGCTTGCCGACGGCCGTCTCGTGCGCGTGCTCGCCGACTACGAGGCACAGTCGGGCCAGTTTTGGCTGCTATGGCCCGGCCAGAAGCAAATGCCGCCCAAGTTGCGCGTATTCATC
This sequence comes from uncultured bacterium, assembly GCA_966424745.1. GTDB lineage: Bacteria > Pseudomonadota > Gammaproteobacteria > Xanthomonadales > Rhodanobacteraceae > Rudaea. The sequence goes on along the minus strand of CBJLOV010000008.1, from coordinate 17,618 downwards.
GATTTCCTCACGGCGAAACTCTGCACTGCGGCGACATCGACCGAGGCTTAGCGGGGCGGAAACGATTTCGTCAAACAGCAGCCAACTCCGGCGATTTTGCGAACATCGTGCTGGACAACCTCAGGCCATCGGCGCAAACTTGCGCGCCTTGATCGGGCCGCCGGCCCGTAGAAACGAAATCCGTGGCGAAAATCCTCGTCCTGCACGGCCCCAATCTGAACCTGCTCGGCACGCGCGAGCCGGAGATCTATGGCCACGCAACCCTGGCCCAGATCAACGCCGACCTCGGCAACCGCGCCACGGCCGCCGGACACACGCTGGAGAGTTTCCAGTCGAATGCCGAGCACGAGCTGGTCGATCGTGTCCAGCATGCCCGCACGGACGGCACGGCCTTCATCCTGATCAACCCCGGCGCGTTCACCCACACCTCGATCGCCCTGCGCGACGCGTTCGCCGCCGTGGCGATTCCGTTCATCGAGGTGCATCTGTCGAACGTGCATGCGCGCGAGGCGTTCCGCCGGCACAGCTATCTCTCCGATCTCGCGGTCGGCGTGATTTGCGGCCTCGGCCCGATCGGCTACGGCCTGGCTTTGGCGGCGGCGATGCAGAAGCTGGATCCCGCTGTCGCATAACGAAACGGCGCAAGCAAAAATCAAGAGCAAAGATAGTCGGAAAAAAAAGAAAGGTTTACCTATGGACCTGCGCAAAATAAAAAAACTGATCGATATTCTCGAGGAATCCAACCTCGCCGAACTCGAAATCAAGGAGGGCGAGGAATCGGTGCGCCTGTCGCGCGTGCCGAAGGGGATGGGCAACGGCCACGGGCCGTCCATGCCGGTCACGCACGTGCAGGTGCCGGCCGCCGCGCCGATGGCTGCCCCCGCCGTCAGCGCGCCGGCCCCGGCGCCGGCCACCGGCGGCAAGGACCTGCCGCCGGGCCACGTGCTGCGCTCGCCGATGGTCGGCACGTTCTACGCGTCGCCCAATCCGGAGGCGCCGCCGTTCGTCAAGGTCGGCGACAAGGTGAAGGTCGGCGACACGCTCGGCATCATCGAAGCGATGAAGATGTTCAACCAAATCGAAGCCGATGCCGCCGGCACGGTGCTCGCGGTGCTCGCCACCAGCGGACAGCCCGTCGAATTCGACGAGCCGCTGTTTGTCATTGGATGAAACAAAGGGCCGAGGGCTGGGGGCCGAGGGCTGAAAAGCCATCCGCCTCTGCCCTTCGGCCCTCAGCCCTATGCCCTCAGCCCTTATGCTAGACAAAGTCGTCATCGCCAACCGTGGCGAAATCGCGCTGCGCATCCTGCGCGCCTGCGCCACGCTCGGCATCAAGACCGTTGCCGTGCATTCCACGGTCGATCGCAATCTCAAGCACGTCGGCATGGCCGACGAGTCGGTATGCATCGGTCCCGCGCCGGCGGCCGAAAGTTATCTGTCCACGCCGGCGATCATCGCCGCGGCCGAGGTGACCGACGCCCAGGCGATCCACCCCGGTTACGGATTTCTGTCCGAAAACGCCGACTTCGCCGAGCGAGTCGAGCAGTCCGGCTTCATCTTCATCGGCCCGACCGCCGAGGTGATCCGCCTCATGGGCGACAAAGTCGAGGCGATCAAGGCGATGAAAGCGGCCGGGGTGCCCTGCGTGCCCGGCTCGGGCGGGCCGCTCGGCGACGACGCGGCGACCAACGCGAAGATCGCGCGCGAGATCGGCTATCCGGTGATCATCAAGGCGGCCGGCGGCGGCGGCGGACGCGGCATGCGCGTGGTCCACACCGAGGCGCATTTGAACAATGCGATCCTCACGACCAAGTCCGAAGCCAAGGCGGCGTTCAACAACGATCAGGTCTACATGGAGAAATTCCTGGAGAATCCGCGCCACGTGGAAATCCAGGTGCTCGCCGACGGCCAGGGCAACGCGATCCATCTCGGCGAGCGCGACTGCTCGATGCAGCGCCGCCACCAGAAGGTCGTGGAAGAAGCGCCCGCGCCCGGCATCAGCCCGGAGCAGCGCGCCGAGATCGGCCGCGTCTGCGTCGACGCATGCATCCGCATCGGCTACCGCGGCGCAGGCACGTTCGAGTTTCTCTACGAGAACGGCCGCTTCTATTTCATCGAAATGAACACGCGCATCCAAGTCGAACACCCGGTCACCGAGATGATCACCGGCGTCGACCTCGTACGCGAGCAACTGCTGATCGCCGCGGGCGAGAAGCTTTCGATCAAGCAGGAAGACGTCGAGATCACCGGCCACGCGATCGAATGCCGCATCAACGCCGAAGACCCCGAGACGTTCATGCCCTCGCCGGGCACGGTCAAACGCTTCCTCGCCGCGGGCGGCCCCGGCGTGCGCATGGACACGCACATCTACGACGGCTACAAGATTCCGCCGAACTACGATTCGATGATCGGCAAACTGATCGTGCACGGCCGAGACCGTGAGACGGCGATCGCGCGCATGCGCATCGCACTCGGCGAACTCGTCATCGACGGCGTGAAGACGAACATTCCGCTGCAGCAGCGCATCATGGCCGACGGCGGATTCCAGGCCGGCGGGCAGAACATCCACTATCTCGAGAAGCGCATCGCCGAACAGCGTGAGAAGAATAAAGGGCTGAGGGCCGAGGGCTGAGGGCTGCATCCCTTCATTCGTCATTTCCGAGCAGGCGGGACTGCGAAGGCAGGATGACAAAGCGAGCTTTCGCAAGGCGATGGCGTGAGAAGAGTCCGACGCGGGCCGCGACCCGGCCTCTTCCTCCGGGGCTTCTCGCATCGAGACAACTTCAATATGGATTCCCGTTTGCGCGGGAATGACGGCGAAGAAAAGCATGGCTTGGCTCGAACTCTCCCTCACCCTCCACGCCAATCAGCAGGAGCGCGTGGAACTCGCGCTCGAAGACTTGGGGGCGCTGTCGATCACCTTGCGTGACGCCGACGCGGACACGCCGGACGAGCGCGCGATCTTCGAGCCCGGCGTCGGCGAACTGCCGCTGTGGAACGACATCGTGCTGAACGCGTTGTTCGACGGAACCGTCGATCGCAGCGGCCTCGTGCACGCGCTGCACGAACTCGTTCCGGAACTCTCGCCCGAGCGCATCGCGTTCCGCGAGGTCGAAGATCAGGACTGGGTGCGCGCCTGGATGGATCAATTCCAACCCATGCAGTTCGGTCGGCGTTTGTGGATCTATCCGACCACGATCGCACCCGCCGCCGACGACGCCGACAAGGTGATCGTGCATCTCGATCCAGGCCTCGCCTTCGGCACGGGTACGCATCCGACCACCGCGTTATGCCTGGAATGGCTCGACGCAACCGAGGTGAAGGGCAAGACGGTGGTCGACTTCGGCTGCGGCTCCGGCGTGCTCGCGGTCGCTGCGCTCAAGCTCGGCGCGGAGCGCGCCATCGGCGTGGACAACGATCCGCAGGCGATCGAGGCGAGCCGCGTCAACGCGGAACGCAACGGCGTCGCCGAGAATATGGACCTTTATCTTCCGCAAGACTTTCCGTCGAAGCGCGCAGACGTGCTTATCGCCAACATTCTCGCCGGCCCCCTGTACGATCTTGCGCCGTTGTTCGCGGCCAACCTCAAGCCGGGCGGACTGCTTGCATTGTCGGGCATTCTCAAGGGACAGGAGGACGAACTCCTCGCGCGCTATGCGGAGTGGTTCGACGATCTCGCGGTTGCGACGCGCGAGGATTGGGTGCGCATTGCGGGGAAAAGAAAGGGCTGAGGGCTGAGGGCTGAGGGCTGAGGGATGAGGGCTGAGGGCTGAGGGCCGAAGAGCGTCGGCGCCGTAAGGTTGTTCCGCAAGCGTTGAATCGTATCGTCCGGCAAAGCCGGTTATCCGGCGCGTGCGAAGAAAAGATGCCCCGAGGAGAGCCATAGCTTTTTCTTTTCAGCCCTCGCCCCTCCGCCTCTGCTTCCCTACAATCGCCTCATGTACACGCAGTGCCCCGAATGCCTGACGATCTATCTGATTACGCCTGAGTCGCTCGCGCAGGCGCGCGGCAGCGTGGTCTGCAGCCATTGCACCGCCGTGTTCGACGCCTTGCGCACCTTGACCGAAAACCTGCCGGTCGGTGCCCAGCGGCTCGCCCAGCACGATTCCGGCGCCCCCGTGCCGGAGCTGCGCCAGCCGATCATGCGTCCGGTCGCGAGCAATGCTGCAACGCGGGCAAGTGCGTTACCTGTCACGCCGACTCCGGAGTTCGCCCGCGCGCAGCGCAGCGCGAAGAGTACGTCCGGCTGGGCATGGAAGAGCGGCATTGCGATCCTCGCGCCGCTGCTGCTCGCGCAGGTCGCCTGGGCCGAACGCAGCGAACTGATGCGGAATCCCACCGCGCGCAACTGGATCGAACGCGGCTGCGCGGTGCTGCACTGCACGCTGGCTCCGGCGCGCGAGGCGGACAGTTTCGTCCTGCTCTCGCGCGACGTGCGCCCGCACCCGTCGGTGCCGAACGCGCTGATCATCTCGGCGACCCTGCGCAACGATGCGGAAGTGACGCAGGCTTTTCCGATCGTCGAGATCACCCTCACCGACCTCGACGAGCAGCGCATCGCCATGCGCCGCTTCAAGCCTGCCGAATATCTCGGCGATGCGCGCACGCTGAATGCGGGACTCGCCGCACATGCGTCGACCGCGCTGGTGTTCGAAGTCGCAGATCCCGGCAAGAACGCCGTTGCATACGAATTCAAGTTCCTCTGATCCCCGCCTTGCGCGAAAATGGGAACGCGGCTTGCATATGTCCGCGGGCTTTACGGGCAGAACAAAAAAATACTTACCAAGCGATCGCCGCGGCGATAAACTATCCGACCCGCGCTACAAAATCTTCGGCTCCGATCTGGCGAGCCGGGGGCGGGATCGTCGTAACAGAGTGATGTGGGAACCGCTTCGGCATACGGAAGTGTCGCCGCAATGGGGACTTCGCTCATTGCGCCAAACGCGACGCGGGCTCTGACGCGGCCGTTTGTTTTGCAAATCGCCGCAGGATGCACGGCATTGCAAACCGAATACAGGGAAGACTGAAAGTAAAGGGGATACCCACGCCATGAACGCTGCTCCCAATCTTCGCCTGGTCGAAGCGACTGAATCCGCATTGCAGCCGGCCCTGCACGAGTGCGTCGCGCGCGCCGTGCGGCGCTATTTGCACGATATGGACGGGGATGCCAGCGGGCTGTACGAGCTCGTGCTCGGCGAGGTGGAAGCCCCGCTGCTGCGCGAAGTGATGGATTGGGCCGGCGGCAATCAGAGCCGCGCCGCCGCGGCGCTCGGCATCAACCGCGCCACCCTGCGCAAGAAACTGGCCGCGCACAAGCTGTAAGCGTTGCCGCTCGCGAGCTGCGGCCACCCTCGGCGATCGCGAAGATCGAAGAATCTCCCCCGCCGCCGCAGATCCGGCCGTTTTTGCCGCCGCCACCGCGTACCGGGATCAAAAAGCGGCCATCCCGGGGCACAGGCCGCTATAATTTGTGCGTCCTTCCTGCGGTAGTCCCATGTCCGATTCTCTCGTACCGATCCGGCGCGCGCTCATCAGCGTCTCCGACAAAACCGGCTTGATCGACCTCGCGCGCGCGCTGCAATCGCGCAAGGTCGAACTGCTTTCCACCGGCGGCACCGCCAAAGCGCTGCGCGACGCCGGCATCGCCGTGACCGACGTCAGCGAAGCGACCGGCTTTCCGGAAATCATGGACGGCCGCGTCAAGACGCTGCATCCGAAAATCCACGGCGGCCTGCTCGGTCGCGCCGGCGTCGACGAAGCGGTGATGGCCGAACACGGCATCGCCGCGATCGACCTGCTCGTGCTCAACCTTTATCCGTTCGAAGCCGTCTGCGCACGCACCGGCCACACGCTGGCCGAAGCGGTGGAGAACATCGACATCGGCGGACCGGCGATGCTGCGTGCGGCGGCGAAGAACTATCCGCGCGTCGCGGTGCTGACCGAGCCCGCTCAGTATGCGCCGACGCTCGCCGAACTCGAGCGCGGCAACGGAGCGCTGTCGGCGCAGACGCGCTTCGCGCTCGCCGTCGCCGCATTCAACCGCGTTGCGCAGTACGACGCGTGCATCAGCAACTACCTGTCGGCGATCCAGCCCGACGGCTCCCGCGCCGAATTCCCGGCACAGAGCAATAGCAACTACGTGAAGGCGATGGACCTGCGCTACGGCGAGAATCCGCACCAGAAGGGCGCGTTCTATCGCGACCTGCAGCCGGCCGCCGGCACGCTTGCCACCTTCACCCAGCTGCAGGGCAAGGAACTCTCGTACAACAACCTCGCCGACGCCGACGCGGCGTGGGAATGCGTGCGCCAGTTCGGCGCTGCGCCGGCCTGCGTCATCGTCAAGCATGCGAATCCCTGCGGCGTGGCCGAAGCCGCGACCATCGGCGAGGCTTACGAAGCGGCCTATGCAACCGATCCGACCTCGGCATTCGGCGGCATCATCGCGTTCAATCGCAAACTCGACGCAACGACGGCGAAGACCATCCTCGACCGCCAGTTCGTCGAAGTGTTGATCGCACCGGACTACGACGACGCTGCGCTCGCCGTATGCACGAAAAAAGCGAACGTGCGCGTCCTCAAGATTCCGCACGGCGACCTCGGATCACGTCCGGGGCAGGCAGCGACTCTTTTCGACATCAAACGCGTCGGTTCGGGTTTGCTGATGCAGAGCGCAGACGTCCACGAAGTGCAGCGCGAAGACTTGAAGGTCGTCAGCAGGCGAGCGCCGAGCGCGGCCGAACTCGACGATCTGCTGTTCGCGTGGCGCGTGGCCAAGTTCGTCAAATCCAACGCGATCGTCTACGCGAAGGACCGGCGCACCATCGGCATCGGCGCGGGCCAGATGAGCCGCGTGATCAGCGCGAAAATCGCCGCGCTCAAGGCCGAGGAAGCGGGCCTCGTCGTTCCCGGCAGCGCGATGGCGAGTGACGCCTTCTTCCCGTTCCGCGACGGCATCGACGCCGCGGCCAAGGCCGGCATCCGCAGTGTGATCCAGCCCGGCGGCTCGATGCGCGACGCCGAGGTGATCGCCGCCGCGGACGAACACGATATCGCGATGGTGTTCACCGGCATCAGGCACTTCAGACATTGATAAAAAAGGGCTGAGGGTCGGAGGGTTGGGGGCTGAAAAGCCTGCTGACTCGACGGTTATCGATCTTCAGCCCTCATCCTCAACCCTCGCTCCCAAAATGAAAATTCTCGTCATCGGCTCCGGCGGTCGCGAACATGCGCTGGCCTGGAAACTCAAACAGTCCCCTCGCGTCAGCGAAGTCATCGTCGTGCCGGGCAATGCCGGCACGGCCATCGAACCGGGGCTGCGCAACGTACCGGTCGCGGCAACCGATATCGACGCTCTGCTGCGGCTTGCGCTGACCGAGAACGTCGACCTGACCGTGGTCGGCCCCGAAGCGCCGCTCGTGGCGGGCGCGGTCGATCGCTTCCGTGCCGCCGGGCTGCGCTGCTTCGGTCCGAGCGCGGAGGCCGCGCAGCTCGAAGGCTCGAAGGCTTTCGCCAAGGACTTTCTCGCGCGGCACGGCATCCCGACCGCGCACTACGCCGTCTTCACCGAACTCGCCCCCGCGCTCGACCACGTGCGCCGGCACGGCGCGCCCATCGTGATCAAGGCCGACGGCCTCGCCGCGGGCAAGGGCGTCGTTGTGGCAATGGAGCTGGACGAAGCCGAGCGCGCGCTCGAAGAGATGCTCGGCGCGCACACGTTCGGCGCCGCCGGGGCGCGTGTCGTGATCGAAGAATTCCTCGAAGGCGAAGAGGCGAGCTACATCGTCATCGCCGACGGCAGGCACGCCCTGCCGATGGCGACGAGCCAGGATCACAAGCGCGTCGGCGAGGCCGACACCGGCCCGAACACGGGCGGCATGGGAGCCTACTCGCCGGCTCCGGTGGTCACGCCCGCCGTCGAGCAACGCATCCTGCGCGAAATCATCGAGCCGACTCTCGCCGGCATGGCTGCCGACGGCGCACCGTTTACCGGTTTCCTCTACGCCGGTCTGATGATCGACAAGCATGGCTCCGCGAAAGTGATCGAATTCAACGTGCGCTTCGGCGATCCCGAAACACAGCCGATCATGTTGCGCCTGCAGTCCGACCTGGTCGATCTCGTCGAAGCCGCGCTGGACGGCCGGCTCGATACGCAGCGCACGCAGTGGGATCCGCGCCCCGCGATCGGCGTCGTCATCGCCGCGCACGGCTACCCCGGCAGTATACGCACGGGCGATGCCCTTTCCGGACACGACCTCGCCTTCGGTGCGGACGTGAAAGTGTTCCATGCCGGCACGAAAGTCGAGAATGGAAACATCGTCACGTCGGGCGGGCGTGTACTGACCGTTTGCGCGCTCGGCGACGATCTGCGTGCCGCGCAGCGCAACGCCTATGCGGCGAGCGAACGCATCCATTTCGACGGCGCATTCTATCGGCGCGATATCGGATACCGGGGATTGAACCCCGCGGAGTGAAGACGCGGCGGTGAACCGCGCCTGCGCTCGGAACGAATAGCCTTACTTCTGCGGCGATGACGGTGTCGTCTGCCGCGCCGCAGCCGGGCGCGCCGCCGCCAGCAGGGGTGCCTTGAAGTAGGGATGCTCGGCCGGCCACGGGTGATCCGGCACCTGCTGTTTGACGAACTGCTGCATCGTGCCCTTCAGCAACGCGGCCGCTTCGGGATTGCGCAGGCGGGTGGCTTCGAAGATCGCCTGGGCCTCATATTCCTGCGCCTCCTTGAACTTGCCGTGCGCGGCGAGAGCGAGTGCGAGCGCGGCGGAATGGGCGGCGTCGGGCTGTTGCTTGTACAGGGCCTGGCCGTAGTCGAGCGCGACATCGCGCGTCTTCGCGTCCACTGCCGGACAAGTGCTGGCGAGGCGCACGAAGATTTCCATCAAGTCGCCGTCGTTCTTGCGCCGCTCGAGCACGCCGTTGATCGCCCGCAGCGCGCCGTCGCACTTGCCTTGCGCCACGAGCGACGCGACCAGATGGGCGTACGCGGAGGCGCTGTCGGGCTGCAGCGAGATGAGACCGCGGTATTGCTCGGTCGCCTGGGCGTAACGTGCGCGGCGCATTTCGGCGTTGCCGAGCAGCAGCCAGGAATCAGGCAGCTTGCGGTCAAGCCGTTGTGCCTCCCGGTATTCGTCATAGGCTTTCGCATCGTCGCCGCCGTACTCGGCGACGATGCCGCTCGCCATATGCGCAACGGCGCTGTCGGATTTCACCTGCAGCGCCTGATCGGCGTAGACACGGGCGACGGCCTGATTGTCGTACGTCGCCTCCATGCGCGCGGCCAGCGCGAGCGCGTCGACGTCGTTCGGATTCTTCTTCAACACTTCGGCCAGCGTGTCGCGCGCGCCCTGGACATTGCCTTGCTGGAGCAAGGTTTGCGCTTCGGCGATCGTGCCGCCCGGCGCGGCCTGCGGTGCCGCCAGCATGCCCGCGACGATAGGATCGTCGAGCGCCGGCGTGCCCTTGCCCATCTTCAGGCGCGCGTCGTCGGCGGCCTTGACGTTGCCCTGCGCGGTATAGGCGTCGGCCAGATACGCGTAGAGTCCATCCGCCTGCGGGTCGAGCTTCAACGCTTTGTTGAACGCATCGACCGCATCGCCGTAGCGTTTCTGTTTGAGCGCGAGCTGTCCGAGCATCGTGAACACGACGGGCTGATCGGCGTGCTCGCGCGCCGTGTCTTCGAGCAGCTTGCGCGCGCCGGCCGTGTCGTTGAGTTCGACCAGCGTATCGGCAAGCCGGTAGCGGATCGGCAGATAGATCTGGTCGCGATCGAGCGCGGCCTGGAAGTTTGCGCGCGCGTCTTCGTTGCGCTTGAGCTTGCGCGCGAGCACGCCGCGCAGGTAGAACCAGCGGGCATCGTCCGGATTGATCTGGGTCGCGTCGTAGAACGCAACGGCCGCGGCCTCGTCGAGGCCATAGCGGGCATAAAGCGCACCGATGTCGGCATAGGCCTGGGCGAGCGGCGGCCCCACCAGGTTGACCCTGGCCTTGTCGATCGCGGCGCGCCCGTCGGCGATATTCTTGGTCGTTTCCGCACCGAGCTTGGAGGTATCCGGCACCGGCACGGGCTGGATCAGCGAGTCGGCGCGCGCGGCGGGCATCGTTCCGATCGCGGCGAGGGCGATCAGCGTTGCGGCGGCAAGATGGGAAATTCGAGACATGGTATCGGTTCGCGCGCGAACGGCGCCGTCCAGGGAATGGCCGCGTAGTTTATCAGCCATCCGATTTGCTACTCTGCATCCCGAGTGAATGGACGGGAACCCAGGCATGTCGGACCGGAACATGTCGGCTCAAAACGGGCCGGACCAGGTACATTCGAGCCAGAATCAGTTCAACCTGCTGCGCGAGCGCCGCTTCCTGCCGTTTTTCCTGACCCAGGGGCTCGGTGCATTCAACGACAATGTGTTCCGCAATGCGACGGTGCTGCTGATCGGCTTCCAGATGGGACTCAGCGCCGAACAGATCACGACTTATTCGAATTTCGCTCCGGCGCTCTTCATCCTGCCGTTTTTCCTGTTCTCCGCTTCGGCCGGGCAGATCGCGGAAAAATTCGAGAAGACGCGCGTGATCCGCTTCGTGAAACTGTTCGAGATCGCGGCAATGGCGGTCGCCGCGTACGGATTCCTCGCCCACAGTGCGGTCGTGCTGCTCAGCGTGCTGTTTCTGATGGGCCTGCATTCGACCCTGTTCGGCCCGATCAAGTATGCGATCCTGCCGCAGGCTTTGCGCGAAGAAGAGCTGGTCGGCGGCAACGGCTTGGTCGAGATGGGCACTTCGCTCGCCATCTTGCTCGGCATGATGCTCGGCGGCACGTTGATCGCCGCGGCGGGTCCGATCGGCCCGCTGCTCGCTTCGATCGCCGTGCTGACCATCGCAGTGACGGGCTATCTCGTTTGCCGGGCCATCCCGCTTGCGCCCGCGGCCGCGCCCGGGCTGCGCTTCAATTGGAACTTCCTCGGCGAAACCTGGCGCGCGATCGGCTTCGTCGCGCAGAACCGCACCGTTTTCAACTCCGTGCTCGGCATCTCCTGGTTCTGGTTCTTCGGCATCGTCTTCACTGCCCAACTGCCCAACTACACGCAAATCTATCTCGGCGGCAGCGACGGCGTGTCCATCCTCGCGCTCGCCCTGTTCTCGATCGGCACCGGAATTGGCTCGCTGCTGTGCGAGCGCCTCTCCGGGCACAAGGTCGAGATCGGTCTCGTGCCGTTCGGCTCGATCGGCCTGACCGTGTTCGGCGCGGATCTCTACTTCGCCCGTCCGCTGCCGGCGACGCTCACCAATCTGCCGCCGCTCGCCTTCCTCGCCGCGCCGGGCAACTGGCGCATCGCCCTCGACCTCGCCGTGATCGGCGTGTTCGCCGGCTTCTACATCGTGCCGCTTTTCGCCCTCGTGCAAAGCCGCGCCGAGCGCAGCCAGCTTTCACGCATCATCGCAGGCAACAATATTCTCAACGCACTGTTCATGGTCGTCGCCTCGGTGCTGGCCGGCGTGCTGCTCAACGTCGCGCACCTGTCGATTCCGCAATTGTTCCTCGCCGCGGCGCTGGCAAACGCCGTGGTCGCGGTATACATCTACACCCTCGTGCCCGAGTTCCTGCTGCGCTTCATCGACTGGATCCTGATCAATACGCTCTATCGCATCCGCCTCGCAGGGCTGGAAAACATTCCGCAGGAGGGCGCCGCGCTGCTCGTGTGCAATCACGTCAGCTTCATGGATCCGCTGATCATCCTCGGCAGCGTGCGCCGGCCGGTGCGCTTCGTCATGTACTACAAGATCTACGACCTGCCGCTGATGCGCCCGCTGTTCCGCGCGGCCAAGGCGATTCCGATCGCGGGTTCCAGGGAAGATCCCGAGTTGCTGCAGCGCGCCTTCGCCGAGGTCGACCGCGAACTCGCCGACGGCAATCTCGTCTGCATCTTCCCCGAGGGCGGCATCACGCGCGACGGCGAGATCGCGCCGTTCCGTTCCGGCGTGGAAAAAATTCTCGCGGCGCGCCCTGTGCCGGTGGTCCCGATGGCCTTGTGCGGCTTGTGGGGCAGCATCTTCAGCCGGCGCGATTCCCTGCTCGGCCGCGCCCGCCTGCCGCGCCGGTTCTGGTCGAAGATCGAACTCGTCGCCGGCCATGCAGTGCCACCCTCCGAAGCGAGCGCGGCGCTGCTCGAAACCAAAGTGCGGGCGTTGCGCGGAGAGTTGGCTTAGAAGCGAGTTTTGCCACGGATTACACGGATCGCACGGATAAAGCGAAAACTATTTGGCCGTCGCTTTGCTCTATCCGTGCGATCCGTGTAATCCGTGGCAAAAAATCTTCAACCAAACACGCCAGCGAGGACGATCACGGCGAGGACGGCGAGCCAGACGATCAGTACGCGGCGGATCAGGGTCATCGCATCGTCGAGTTCGACCAGCGGATTGGTGACGTCGACCGCGTGGCCGTCGCCCGCTTCGACGTCGGCGTCGACGCTTGCACGCGCAATCGCGCCGAGGAAGCCGGAGTCGAGGCACCAGTAGCCCTTGCCGTGCGCAGCATGATAGTCGCGCCAGGTCTTCAGCACGGCGTCGAAATCGGAGGCGATCGCCAATGCCAGCGCGATCACGTGTGCGGGCAGCCAGTCGAGCAGGCGCGCAAACCTGTCGGCAAGCGACTGCTGCGCCGCCGGCAAGGCCTGCGCGTGCACCGGCGTGTACGCGAGCAATTGCGTCAGGCGGTACAACAGCGCACCGACAGGACCGAGCACGGCGAACCAAAAGACCACGCCGAACACGCGACGCAGGCCTGCGGTGAACGCCGCCTCCACGAGCGGCTCGGCCTGAAACGGCAGCGAGGCCGTCGATTCTTCGGGCTTGAGCATTTGCGCCGCCTCGTTGCGGCGTACCGCGTCGGGCGCCTTGTCGACGGCTTCGACGTCGCGTTCCAGATCGCGCGGCCCGAGGCAATAGAACAACACCAAAACCGAAAAAACCAGGCTCGGCAGGCCGAACGCATTGCCGCGCAGTGCGAGCTGCACCGCCAGACAGACGAGCAGCGGCACGCCGATCGTGATTGCGAGCCCCAGCCCCGCGCTGCTCTGCCCCGCGCCCTGATCCTGCCAACTGCGCAGCCACGAAAAGTTGCGCCAGCGCGGCGAGTCGGGCAGGAAATGCGTGAGCAACAGCACGAGCACGATTGCGACGAACACCACGGCCATGAGCAACTTCCCTCCGCGCACGATGCGCGGGCAGCGAAGATTGTAGCAGCGCCGCCTAGCGGCGCGCGGCGCGCCGCAGCGGATCTTCGCGCGTCAGCGCATCGAGTTCGATGCCGGCTTTTTGGCGCAGCCAGTGCTCGACGAGACGGTACGACACTGACAGCGGCATCGGCATCAGCAGCTCGCCGGAAGCCAGGCCCTCCACGATCTGCCGGACGGTGAACCAGCGTGCATCCTCAAGCTCGGGGCCGAGCTTGATCGTCGGATCGTCGGCGCGCGCGAGGAAACCGAGCATGATCGAGGCCGGAAACGGCCACGGTTGCGACGAATGATAGTCGCAATCGACGACGCGTACGCCGGCTTCCTCGTAGACCTCGCGCTGCACCGCGGCCTCCAGTGTTTCGCCTGGTTCGACGAAGCCGGCGAGAGCAGAGTAGCGTCCTTTCGGCCAGCTTGCCTGACGGCCGAGCAAGCAGGCGTCGCCGCAGGAGACGATCACGATCATCGCCGGATCGGTGCGCGGGAAATGCTCGGTGGCGCACGACGGATTCGTGCATTTCGCTCTGTGCCCCGCGCTTTCGAGTCGCAGCGGCGAACCGCAGACGCTGCAAAAGCGCGTGCGTTCCTGCCAATTGAAGATCGCGCGCGCATAGGCGAACACGCCCGCGTCGAGCGGATTGAGCGCCATCCCCGCCGTGCGCAAGTCGAGAAATTCACCGCCGATCTGCGCGGCGATCTCCGTGCCTGCCGCGTCGCCCTGCCGCCAGGCGAACCAGTCGCGATCCTGTACCCGACCGAGGTAGGTCGTCGCTTCGTCGGCACCGCCGAAGCGGGCAAAGTCCGTATGACTCAAGCCGCGCAGACTTTGCCCGGCCGTATCGATCAGCGCGCTGCCGTCGTCGCGAAGAAGAAGAAACCGCGCCGCCTCGCTGCGCAAACGCAGATTGATCGTCCCGGTATCGCTGCGCCAGTCGGCGTCGCGTTCGATTTCGAGGGAGGAAAACGTGTTGTTGCGACTGCGCGCAAGGGAACTGCTCATGTGCCGATTTTAACCCTCATCCCGAGGGGCGAGAAAAAAAAGCGCCCGTTGCGGGCGCTTTTTCCGATTCAACGCATGCATCACATGCTGAAGGACGACCCGCAACCGCAAGTCGTCTTCGCGTTCGGATTGCGGATCACGAACTGCGCCCCTTGCAGGCTTTCCGAGTAGTCGATCTCGGCGCCCATCAGGTATTGCAGGCTCAGCGGATCGACGACGAGGGTGACGCCTTCCTTTTCCACCGCAAGATCGTCTTCGGCGCGCGTTTCGTCGAAGGTGAAACCGTATTGAAACCCCGAGCAGCCGCCGCCCGAGATATAAACCCGCAGCTTGAGATCGGGATTGCTCTCCTCGGCGATGAGTTCGCGCACCTTGTGCGCGGCCGCATCGGTGAAGACCAGCGGCTGGTCGAGTGCGGTCTGATAGCTTGGCGTGGATTCCATTGTGGCCGATATCGTGCCGTCGCCCGGCGAATTCAAGTCTGCGCGGCGCCCGAGAGGGCCAGTTCGTCGAGTTCCGCCGCACCGCCGCCCGGTGCCGCCAGCTGCCTCGGCGGCTCGGAGCGATGCACGATCTTGCCGTTGATCAGCGCGCCGGCGGACATCTCCATGACCTTGTAGTAGACGTTGCCCTCGACGCGCGCGCCGGCGGCGAGTTCGAGCCGCTGCGTCGCGGTGACGTCGCCGTTGACCTCGCCATTGATGACGACGTGGGGCGCGGTGATCTCGCCCTTGATGCGTGCGCTGTTCGACAACGTCAGCACCGCCTTGTCGCCCTCGCCGTGCAGCGCGCCTTCGACACTGCCGTCGACGTGAAGGCGGCCGTTGAAGGTGACGTCACCGCGGATCTGCGTGCCGAGCGCGATCAGCGATGTAGTCTCGGCAGGCGCAGCCTGATTGGTTTTATTTCGGTTCCCCAGCATTCGTCGCTCCTGGCGTGGTGAAGACGTCCCCCCATGCGAAATCGCGCGAACTCCTGCCGAATTCTGCGCCGGCGTCGGCTTCGACACGAACACCGTTCGGGGCGAAGCCCTCCGGCAGCAGAAGAGTACCTTTTATTTGCTGAAAATACTTGAAGGCAAATCCCACTCCTTTCGCGTCGGCATCAGCTGCGAGATCGGTCCAGTCGATCCGCTCCAGCTTGCCCGCGCGGGTCCCGCTAACGCTGAGCTTGACCTGTCCTGCCGTGACCTGGCCGGGCTTGAGGTTCTGCGTCAGGGTGACAGAGAAGTTGAACAGGCGCGGGTTTTCGCGGACTGCGGCGAGGCTCAGCGACTGCACGCTCAGACCCTCGCGCTTGGCGTCGGCGCGCGTGAGGCTGCTGTAGAAGGCGAGGTCGGCGCGCAGACCGGCGATTTCTTCCTGGCGCTCGCCGATCTGGCGCTGCAGATCGGCATTCGCCGTATTCGACACCTGCTGGGCCCGCTCGAGCACGGCGACCCGCTGCTGCAAAGCCGCCGTCTGTTCGAGGGCACGTTTCAGCTGGGCCACGCCGTCCGCGGGCACGTTCTCGCGCAACACCCACGTCACTGCAACCGCGACGATGATGGAAGCGAGCCAGAACAGCGCGATGGTGGCCCATTCGCGCCAGCGCGGGCCTTCGTCGTGCGGCCGGATGACCAAGGCGGGCGGTGGGGGGACGTGGGCCATGCGCTACTACGCCTTTGCGACCGGATCGGCGGGCGTTCTTATAGCCTCGCCGTCGCACAAGGTCAAACTCGCGGACGCAGTAGGCAAAAATCGGAGTATCGCAGCGACGCGGTTCGCATTCGCGCTGCGGCTATACTGCCACCGACGCCCCGTTCCATGCCGTGCCATGCTCTGGATCAAAGCCCTGCACATCGTCTTCGTCGTGACCTGGTTCGCCGGACTGTTCTATCTGCCGCGGCTGTTCATCTATCACGTGGAGTCGGACAACCCTGCCGTTCGCGCGCAGCTGCAGATCATGCAGCGCCGCCTGCTGGGGATCACTCATATCGGCGGCGCCCTCGCGCTGACCTTCGGCATCTGGACACTGATTCTCGTACCCGGCTATCTGCATCAAGGCTGGCTGCACACCAAGCTGACGCTCGTGCTCGGACTGGTCGCTTACCACGCCTATGCGGCGCACCTGGTCACGCTGTTCGCGCAGAATCGCAATACGCGCTCGTCGCGCTGGCTGCGCGTATTCAACGAAGTGCCGGCGCTGTTCCTGATCGCGATCGTGCTGCTCGTGGTGGTGAAGCCGTTTTGACGCGGCCATCGATGAGCGGGGGCGTGATTCATCACGCCCTTTCCCTGCGTTTTCCAAAATCCAAGAGCCAGATTCCGCGGGTATGAACATCTCCCGCGCGACGCGCGCAGATGAACCAGCATCTTTCGCGCGGGGCACCGGACGAATCAACACCTTTCGTGCGCGGCGCGGACGAATCAATCATCTTTCGCGCGAGGCGCGCGGACGAATCAATATCTTTCGCGCGAGGCGCACGAAAGCCAATCCTTATGAGCCGAGCTTCTGCTGCAAATAGCCGGTGTCGCCGAGCTGCTTGATCAGACCGAGCTGCGTTTCAAGCCAGTCGATATGCTCCTCTTCGGATTCGAGAATGTCCTCGAAGAGCTCGCGGCTGACGTAGTCGCCGACTTTTTCGCAATACGCGATCGCGGCCTTCAAGTCGGGATGCGCAACCAGCTCGAGCTTCAGATCACACTTGATCACCTCGACCGGCGACTCGCCGATCAGCAGCTTGCCGAGCGCCTGCAGGTTGGGCAGACCTTCCAGGAACAGGATGCGTTCGATCAGCCTGTCCGCGTGCTTCATCTCGTCGATCGATTCCTTGTACTCGTGCTCGGCCAGCTCCTTGTAGCCCCAGTTGCGGTACATCCGCGAATGGAGGAAATACTGGTTGATCGCGGTCAACTCGTTGAACAGCACCTTATTGAGATGAGCGATGACCTTGCTGTCGCCTTTCATGCGTAAAACTCCCGATCGAACGTGACCGCGCGACTATACCGCGCGGACGCAGCGCATGAAGAAACGCGAATCGTGAACATTTACGCCCGAAGCGTACGAACCAAGCCGTTGCTGCGGCGTGGCAGAGCGGCCGCGCAGGGCCCTTCCGTTGTCAGGCCGCCTGAGCAACCAGAGGCAGGGGAAACCGCGCCTTCTTGGATGCGCGCGCGTGCGCAAGCCGGAGCACCTCTTCGGCGAGATCCGCGCAACTTCCGCACTCCCCCGAGCAGCCGGTGCGGCGCGTGAGTTCGGCAAGGCTACGCACGCCCTCGGCGGCGGCTTGCTGAATCATCTTCTCGGTAACGGCGTTGCAGATACAGACGTACATGGCATGGGATATGGCGATGCGGCTGACATATTCAATTGCAAATGAGAATGATTGTCAACTACCTCCC
>CBJLOV010000007.1:0-47451 GCA_966424745.1 uncultured bacterium | reverse complement strand
ATGAAGGTCTCGGTCCAGGCGATGCCGGCCGCGTCGAGCGCGCGCACCGCGTCGCGGCGAACGGCGCAGGCTTCGCCTTGGGTGGACAGCGGCAACGGTTCTCCGGCGCGCGGGCGCCAGTGCGCCGCGCCGACCCAGCGGAACGGCTCGGCATACAGGGTTTCGCCGCCGCGCGTCTTGTCGTTCTGCAACACGATCGCCGCGTCGATATCGTCCGCGCGCAGCGCCTGCAGCAGCTCGCCCGAGCCGGCGACGCGCAGATCGATCTGCAGCTTGGGATCGTGCGTGTTCAATTGCCGCAGCAGCGACGGCAGGCGCGCGCCGACCAGATGCTGGCTGATGCCGATCGCGAGGCGGCGGGCCGCGGCGGAAAACGAAGCGACCGCGCGGTCGTGCGCGCCGACGAGTTCGCGCGCGGCATCGAGGAAGATCGCGCCGTCGGCCGAGAGGCGCACCTGCCGCGGCGTGCGTTCGAGCAGGCGGTGCCCGAGCTGCGTCTCCAGCCTCCGCAACTTGAGGCTCACCGCCGCCTGGCTGGTGGCCAACAGGTTGGCGGCGCGCGTGAAGCTTTGCAGCTCGGCGGTCAGAACAAAGGCTTTTACCGCATCGAGGTCGAGCAGGCGATGCTGTGTGTTCATAACGAGCTGTTATCAATGAAATATCAATTATAGGATTTCATTATTTTCCTCCGCTGCCTAGACTGCTCGCCGTCACAGCAACAGTTCGTACAGCGAAGGACTATCCATGAAGAAACATTCGCGCCTCATCCCGCTCGCGTTGCTCGGGTTGCCCCTCGTCGGTTCGGCAGCGGCGCCCGAAACGCCCGCGGCGCGCCCGCTCGAAGGCACATGGACGCTGGCCTACGCCGATGTGCTGCATGCGGATGGCTCGCGCGCCCACGACTTCGGCGATGCGCCGAAGGGCTTGCTGCAGATCGACCGCACCGGTCACTACTCGCTGCTGATCTTCAATGCGGCAAGACCGAAGTTCGCAGCCGGCGACAAAAGCAAAGGCACGGCAGAAGAATTCCGCGCCGCCGCCCTCGGCACGAGTTCGCATTTCGGCACGGTCAGCGTCGATGCGGCTGCCGGCACATTGACGTTCCGCATCGAAGGCGCGACGTACCCGAACTGGGAGGACACGACGCAGGTGCGCAAGTACGAGCTCGACGGCGACTTGCTCAGCTACAAAGTGCCTCCGCGCGCGAATGGCGACGTGCCGATCAGCGGCTGGAAGCGCATCGGCGGCAATTAGACCGCACGAAGAGGAAGCGCCAGCGTCGAGGCCGCTCTGTCGAAGGGCGGCCTTTCTTTTTGCGACGGTGACTTCCGCGCGGAAATCGCTTGCAAAGCAATATCGCCGCCATTAAGATATATCTTAATTCGATATATCGAATGGCCTGCCGATGTTCTTCCCACACCGTTTCCGTCATCGCCTGAAAGGGCGCTGGCACGACCGCCAAGGCGGCGGCGGCTACGCGCGCGGGCCGAAGATGTTCGATGCCGGCGCGCTGCGCTACATCGTGCTGCAGCTGATCGCCGAACGACCGCGGCACGGTTACGAAATCATCAAGGAGATCGAGGAACGCGTCGGCGGCGGCTATGCGCCGAGTCCTGGCGCGATCTATCCGTTGCTCGCGCTGCTCGAGGATCTGGGCCACGTCGAGGTCACGGCGGACGGCAACAAAAAGCTGCACAGCATCACCCCCGAAGGCCGTGCCTTCCTCAAGCAGAATCGTGCTTTCGTCGATGCAGTTTTCGCCCGCATGGGCGCAGGCTGCGGCGACGAGCGCGATGGCATCGCCGCCATCCGCGCAGCGATGCACGGGATCAAGGATCTGCTGCGTTCGCAAGCGAGCGCCGAACTCTCCGAAGAAAAGATGAAGAAGATCGTCGCGATTCTCGAACGCGCCGCCGCCGAGATTCGCAAACTCCCCTGAATCAATAAGTAAAAACCATCATGAACGCACAACCTTCTCCGGCCGCGCAGCCGGGCCTGCTCGCGCCCGCGCGCGAACGCGGCCTGCTCTGGCTGCTCGCGCTGATCCAATTCACCGTCATCATGGACTTCATGGTCATGATGCCGCTCGGCCCGCAGATCATGCAGGCCTTCGCCATCGGCCCCGCCGGCTTCGCCGCCGCGGTGTCGGCCTACGCTTGGTGCTCGGGCCTGACCGGCCTGTTCGCCGCGACCTACATCGACCGCTTCGACCGGCGCCAGCTGCTGCTCGTCGTCTTCGGCCTGTTCGCGCTGTCCAATCTCGGCTGCGCACTCGCCTCGAACTTCCATCTGCTGCTGTTCGCACGCGCGTTCGCGGGCCTGACCGGCGGCGTGCTCGGACCGATGGTCCTCGCCGTGATCGGCGATGTGATTCCCGAATCGCGGCGCGGCGCGGCGATGGGCGTGGTGATGACCTCGTTCTCGCTCGCCTCGATCGCCGGCGTGCCGGCGGGCGTCGCGCTCGGCGCGCACTTCGGCTGGCAGGCGGCGTTCGTGCTGCTCACCGTGCTCTGCGTCGGCATCTGGTTCGCCGCGATGCGGCTCGTGCCGTCGTTGACCGCGCATTTGGCGAAGACGCCGCCGCCGTTCACCCAGGTCGTGCCGAACCTGCTGCGCCTGATCGCCAAACCCGCGCATCTGCGTGCGTTCGCGCTGACCTTGTCCGTGGTCGCTTCGAACATGATCGTGATCCCGTTCATCTCGCCGGTACTCGTCGCCAACCACGGCGTCGCGCCCGATCAGATCGCGTGGATCTACGTCGCCGGCGGCCTCTGCACGCTGTTCACCGCGCGCGCGATCGGCAAGCTCGCCGACCGCTACGGCAAGGTGCGTGTGTTCCGCTGGGTCGCCGGGTTCTCGATCCTGCCGCTGCTCTTCGTGACGCACCTGCCGGCGCTGCCGTTCCTCGCGATCGTCGCGTTCTTCCCGTTCTTCATGGTCGCCGCGTCGGGCCGTTTCATTCCGATGCAGGCGCTGCTCACGACCGTGCCCGAGCCCGCGCAGCGCGGTGCGTTCATGAGCATCACCACCGCGATACAGTCGCTCGGTGTGGGCCTGGGTTCGTGGGTCGGCGGCATGCTGCTCGGCACCGGTGCGGGCGGTACCCTCGTCGGCTACGAGACGGACGGTTGGATCGCGGTCGCGCTGACCGTGTTCGCGATGTTCTGGATCGCCCGCGTCGGGCACACTGAGCCCGCGCCTGCGCCGGCCGCGGCTGTCGTGCCTACCGAAGCCGAATCCTGAGCGTCAGCCAGAGATAAGCGGCGGCACGGCCAAGGATCTGCCTTCGCGCGCCGATCGTTGCGCGGTTTCGAGCACGTTCATGACGGCGAGCGCCTCGTCGGGCGTCACCGGATTGGGGCCCAGTCCGCGCACCGCGCGCTCGATGCCGGTGTAGTACAGGCGCTGGTCGCCGCGCGGCGTCGAAATATCGCGCGGCGGCGCTGCGCCGTCGTAGAACTGCATCGCATCGGGATCCGCGCCCCACGCGTCGGTACCCGGCACGATGCCCGCCTTGAGCTGAGCTTCCTGCCGGTCGGCCTCGCGCTTGACCAGGCTGCCGCGCTCGCCGTGGACGACAAAGCGTGCGCCGCCGCCCGCGACGAGCATGCCGGCATGCAGGATCACGCGCAGGCCGTCGGCGTAGTCGAGCACCGCGTGCGCCCAGTCGTCGCTGAGCGCGCCGGAACGTTGCCGGGCCAGGTTCGCCTGGACGCGATCGGGCGGCCCGAACAACTGCAGCGCTTGATCGATCAGGTGCGGGCCGAGATCGAACCATAATCCAGCACCGGGGCCGGCGCCTTCGCGCCAGCGCGCGCGCACTTCGGGGCGAAAACGGTCGATATGCGATTCGAAATGGGTGACGCGGCCGACCCGGCCGTCCGCGATCGCCTGCTTGATGCCGAGGAAGTCGCTGTCCCAACGGCGGTTGTGGAAAACCGAAAGCAGGCGCCCGCGCTCGCGCGCCAGCGCGACGAGCTCGCGCGCCTCGTCGAGGTTCAACGCGAACGGTTTGTCGACGACGACGTGCTTGCCGGCGTCCAACGCCATGCGCGCGAGCGGCGCGTGCGTGTCGTTGGGCGAGGCGATGACGACGAGGTCGATATCCCGGCGTGCGATCAGTGTCGGCGCGTCGGCGGCGACGTCCGTGTTCGGCAGGTCGGCGTGCACCTTCGCCGCATTGCTCGATGCGACGGATGAAAGGGCCAGGCCGGGCGTCGCCGCGATCAGCGGTGCGTGAAACGTCCTGCCTGCGTAGCCGTAACCGATCAAACCGACGCGGATGGGGTTCGTCTGTGAATTCGTCATCCTAGAATCGTAACCCGTGCCGCTACGGCGCGTACTTCACGCTGCATCCATAGGGCTCGGATGTCGTCGTCGACACCGCCTTGCCGCTCTTGAGTTCGGCGAGCACCTGCGGCACGTACTGGACGGCCTTGGCCAGATCTTCCTTGTCCGTGCTCGCGATCGAGTCGATGCCGCCCATGTAGCGCAGCACGCCGTTGCCGTCGATCACGTACATGTGCGGCGTGGTCTTGGCGCCGTAGAGATGGCCGACCTTGCCGTCGCCGTCGAACAGATAGGCCGACGGGCTCGCACGGTATTGGGCGACGAACGCTTTCGCGCCGGCGTCGTCGAGATGGCCCTGCTTGCCCGGCGCACCCGAGTTGATCGTCAGCCAGACGACGCCGGCGGCGGTCGCTTCGGTCTGCTGCTTCGGAATATTGCCGCTCGAATAGTGCTTCTGCACGAACGGGCAGCCCGGATTGTTCCACTCGAGCACGACGGTCTTGCCCTTGTATTGCGACAGGGTCTGGATCTTGCCGCTGCTGTCGGTCAGCGAGAAGTCGGGCGCCGCGGCGCCGACGCTCACCGCGGCGACGGCGGCGGAGAACGGAACGGCGAAGGCGGCGGCGAAGGCGAGCGAACGTATCGACATGGCGAACACCTCATGGAGTGGAGTTGGAGCGAGACGCGGAAGCGAAAGGCGCGCGGATCAGGGCGGCCTGCGCGGGGCCGTCGATCAGCAGCAGTTCGAAGCGATCGGGGGCGGACGTGAAGTAGTCGCTCTTTGCGAAAACGAGGACCAGCCTGCCGTTGCGTCTGCCGATCTCCGGCGGCGCGTTGGCGGCGATCCGGGTCTGCCGCGCGAAGGCGTCGGTCGGCAGGCGCTGTCCCTCGGCATCCTCGATCGTGACCTCGATGCGTTCGCCGTCGATCCGCGCTTGCGCCTGCCGGCGGGAGTCGGAAGGCTGTGCGGCCCGTGCGGCGGCGAACAGCGCGGCGACGCGCGAATCCGGCCTGGTGGTGGCCGCGACGGGGAGATCGATATGCAGCGCGCCCTTGCCCGGGACGCATTCCTCGTGACAGACCAGCCACTTTGCTTCAACGTCGATCGCTGCGGTCGAACCCACCGCCGCGTCGCCGGACACGGCGATCCGCACCGGCAGCACCATCTCGCCGTCGTAGCCGAAGTTGTACAGATCGCCGACGCGGAAGCGCTTGGGCACAGGCCAGGCGATGTCGTCGGCGCGGTAACCCGCGGGCAGCGTCCACGACAGTTTCGTCGGCAGTCCCGAGTCGCCGGGATTGATCCAGTACGTGTGCCACTGCGGCGCATGCTTGAAACGCAGGCCCAGCCAGGCGCTTTGTCCCGGCACGAGCGCCACGTTCGCGCTGACCAGCTCGACCTCGACCTGGTCGGTGGTTGCCGCAGCGGCGGCCTGCGCGCCGTGCGGTGCAGCAAGGGCGATGAGCAGAGCGGATGTGAAGATCGAGAGGCGCATAGCCTGGGAGGCGACCGGCGGCCGACGCGGATTCTTGCATCAGTCTGCCATTCGCGCCGCGGCCATGTTTGAAGATTTCGTTACGCGTGCGGCGAAATCTTTTCCGTTCGTAAAGATCCGTCAGCGGACTGCGCAGCGCTCGCCGAGCACCGCATCCAGCCATTCGATCCAATGCCGCACCGGAACCTGCGCCGCGGATTCGAGATGTGCCAGACAGCCGATGTTGGCGGAGAGGATCATCGAGGGACGGTTGCGCTGCAGGTTTTCCAGTTTGCGCGCGCGCAGCTGCTGCGCGAATTCGGGCTGCAGAATCGAATACGTCCCCGCCGAGCCGCAGCACAGATGCGCCTCCGCGAACGGGATCAGTTCGGCGCCGAATGCGAGGAGCATGTTCTCGACCGCGCCGACGATCTTCTGCGCATGCTGCAAGGTGCACGGCGGGTGGAAGGCGACGCGGCGAAACGCCTCGGGCGGCGCGACCGCTTTGCGCGCCGCGAGCGTGCCGAGCAGAGGCGGCAGGAACTCGGCGAGATCGCGCGTCGCGGCGACGATGCGCTGCGCCTTGTCCTTGTAGGCCGCATCGCCGCGCAGCAGATGCGCGTAGTCCTTGATCATCGCGCCGCAGCCCGAAGCATTGATAACGATCGCTTCCGCGCCCGTTTCCAGATGAGGCAGCCAGGCGTCGATATTGCGCCGCGCGCGCGTCTGTGCCGCTATGGGTGCGTCGAGGTGGAAGTCGATGGCGCCGCAACAGCCGGAGCCCGGTGCGACGACGGTTTCCACGCCGCAGG
The DNA here is from genome assembly GCA_966424745.1 of uncultured bacterium. GTDB lineage: Bacteria > Pseudomonadota > Gammaproteobacteria > Xanthomonadales > Rhodanobacteraceae > Rudaea. Next base: position 40,874 of record CBJLOV010000007.1, on the reverse strand, counting down.
CATCGAGCACGCGCGCCGTCGCCGCATCGATGCCCGGGATCAGCGCGGGCTGGACGCAGCCATTGAGCAGCAGCACCTTGCGCGCATGTTGCGTATGCGGCCGGGCGCCGGCATCGCGCGGCGGTGAAAGTTTGTCGCGCAGACGCACAGGCAGCACGCCGCGCAGTGCGCGGCCGATGCGCACGGCGGGATCGAACAGCCAATGCCGCGTCAGCGCGAAGCGCAGAAAATGCCTGCGCAGGTTCTGCGCTGTCGGCCGCGGTACGCGCTCGGCGACCGCCGCGCGGCCGATGTCGACCAGACGTCCGTACTTCACGCCGGAAGGACACGTCGTTTCGCAATTGCGGCAGGTCAGGCAGCGGTCGAGATGCAATTGCGTCGACGCACTGGGCGTCTCGCCTTCGAGCATGCGCTTGATCTGATAGATGCGGCCGCGTGGGCCGTCGAGTTCGTCGCCGGTGAGTTGGTAGGTCGGACAGGTCGCGTTGCAGAATCCGCAGTGCACGCAGGTGCGCAGGATCGATTCGGCTTCGCGGCCGTCGGGCGTGTCCTTGAGCCAGTCGGCGAGATGCGCTTCCATTCTCAGAACTCCGCGCTCATGCGGCCGCGATTGAAGATGCCGTTCGGGTCGAACCGTTGCTTGAGGCGGCGGTGCAGTTCGAGAACGGCCGGCGCCAGAGGATGAAACATCGCGGTGTTGCGCGCGCCGCGCCAGAGCGTTGCCGTACCGCCGAGTTTCTCCGCCGTCGCACGAATCTCGACCGCCGGCGCGTCGCTGCGCAGCCAGCGCAGCGCACCGGACCATTCGACGAGATCGCCCCCCGATCGATCGACCGGTGCGGTCGCGGGCAGGGAGAGGCGCCAGAGCGGTTTGTCGTCGGCGTGGAAGAAACCGTGCGTTTGATCGCGCAGGCCGTGCCACCAGGCTTCGTCGTCCGCGGCGTCCATGGCCGCTCCGCCCAGTGCCGCACGCGCGGCGCGCACGGCGGAGGGCGATCCGGACAAGCGCGCCGTCGCGGCGCCGCCGTACCAGCACGTCGCCGATATGGGCAGCGGCTGCGCACGCCAGCGGTGGAACCTCGTCGCCGCCTCTTCCAGACTGCAGTCGAAGCGCAGCGTGATCTCCTCGCGCGGCCGCGGCAGCACTTTGAGCGAAACCTGGGTGATCAGGCCGAGTATGCCGAGCGAGCCGCACAGCAGCCGGGCGACGTCGAAGCCGGCGACGTTCTTCATCACCTGGCCGCCGAAGCGCAGCAACTCGCCGTGCGCGTCGAGCAGATGCGCACCGAGCACGAAATCGCGCGCGGCGCCGACGCTAGCGCGGCGCGGGCCGGAGAGGCCCGCGGCGATCGCCCCGCCGATCGTCGCCGCGCCGCCGAACGCGGGCGGCTCGAAAGGCAGGAACTGGCCGTGCTGCGCAAGCGCCTCCTCGACGTCGGCGAGCGGCGTGCCGCAGCGCGCCGTGACCACGAGTTCGGACGGCTCGTAGGCGACGATGCCGCGATGCTCGCGTGTATCGACGACTTCGCCGGCGCGAGCTTCGCCGTAGAAGTCCTTCGTTCCTCCGCCGCGCAGGCGCAGCGGCGTCTTCGCCGCATTGGCGGCGACGATGCGTTCGCGCAGATCGGCAAGCGAGGCTTCCATCGTCGTCAAAATCGCGGCAGATCGGCGAACGGCATTGTGCCGCCGTGCACATGCATGCGCCCGTACTCGGCGCAGCGATGCAGGGTCGGTATTGCCTTGCCCGGATTGAGCAGGCCGTCGGCATCGAAAGCACGCTTGATCGCGAAGAACGCGTCGCGCTCGTTCGGAGTGAACTGCACGCACATCGAACCGATTTTCTCGATGCCGACGCCGTGTTCGCCCGTGATCGTGCCGCCGAGCGCGACGCAGAGTTCGAGGATGTCGGCGCCGAACGCATCGGCGCGTTCCCACTCGCCTTCGCAGTGGGCGTCGAACAGGATCAACGGATGCAGGTTGCCGTCGCCGGCGTGGAACACGTTCATGCAGCGCAGCGAATGCGTACGTTCCATGTCCTCGATCGCGCGCAGCATGCGGCCGAGATGCTTGCGCGGAATCGTGCCGTCCATGCAGTAGTAGTCCGGTGAAATGCGTCCGGCGGCGGGAAACGCGTTCTTGCGTCCCGACCAGAAGCGCAGACGCTCGGCTTCCGACTGCGAAACGATGCACTGCGTCGAGCCGGCGGCCTTGAGCACGCGCTCGATCTCGGCGATCTCGTCGGCTACTTCTTCGGCCGTGCCGTCGCTCTCGGCGAGCAGGATCGCTTCGGCGGTGAGATCGTAGCCGGCGCGGACGAAGGGTTCGACCGCCGCCGTCGCCTTGCGGTCCATCATCTCCAGCCCTGCGGGGACGATGCCCGCGGCGACGATCGCCGCGACCGCGTCGCCGGCCTTGACCACGTCGTCGAACGAGGCCATCACGACCTGGGCCGTCTTGGGTTTCGGGATCAGCTTGAGCGTCACTTCGGTGACGATCATCAACAGACCTTCCGAACCGATCGTCAACGCGAGCAGGTCCAGGCCCGGCGAGTCGAGCGCCGCGCCGCCGAACGAGATTTCCTCGCCGTCGATCGCGTAGCCGCGCACGCCGAGCACGTTGTGCACGGTCAGCCCGTACTTGAGGCAATGCACGCCGCCGGAATTCTCGGCGACGTTGCCGCCGATCGAACAGGCGATCTGCGAGGACGGATCGGGCGCGTAATACAAGCCGTGCGGCGCGGCCGCGTCGGAGACGGCGAGGTTGCGCACGCCCGGCTCGACGCGCGCGACGCAGGCGAGCGGATCGATGTCGAGAATGCGGTTCAGCTTCGCCAGCGACAGCACGAGACCGTCCGCGCTCGGCATCGCGCCGCCGGACAGGCCGGTGCCGGCGCCGCGCGCGACGACCGGCAGTTTCAATGCATGGCAGACGCGCAGCACCTCGCGCACCTGCGCCGAGGTTTCCGGCAGCGCGACGGCGAGCGGTATCCGGCGGAAGGCGGAAAGACCGTCGCATTCGAACGGCGCCGTCTGCTCCACGTCCAACAACAGACATTGCGCCGGCAGCAGGCCGGCAAGCGCATGCGCAAGCTCGGCTCGACGCGCGGCGCGCGCGGACGGCGACAAAGCGGACTCGGCGGACGGCATATGCGCATCCTAAACCGAGGAGACGACGGCGTCAGCCGCCAACCCGCATCGACGCGGGTTGGCGAGATCGGCTCGATCGGGAACCGAAGAGTCCGGCACAGCGGATTCGTCGCCTGCACTTTCGCCAGGCCGGAGCCGAACGCGATGGATCGTGCCTCCGCGACGACGCGGATTTAACGAAGGCCCCGTCGCGATCAGGGTTTCAGCGCGGGCAGGATGTAGTCGGTCAACAGTTTTTCCGCCTGCTCGTGCATGCCCTTGGTGTTGTAGTTCGTGCTCGTGATGACGACGGACGCATCCAGGGCTGGAAACACCACGACTTTGTTTCCGCCATTGCCGCTCATGAAATAGGCGGGGTAGTTTTTGCCCCCCGACTTGAACGCCCTCAGCCACCAGAGATAGCCGTATTCTGTCGCGTCGTCGATCTGCGCATGCGGTTGCGTCGAACGCTTCACCCAGTCCGCGTCGACGATGCGCCTGCCCTGCCAGGTTCCGCCGTTGCGGTACAGCTCGCCGAGCTTCAGCAGGTCGCGTCCGGTCAGGCGCAATCCGCCGCCCGTCTGCGGGGTGTTCGTGGGCGAGTAGACCCATTGCGCATCCGCAATTCCGAGCGGCGCGAAGAGTTTCTCCTGAGCATAGCGGTCCGTCCGCTGCCCCGTCGCGTTCTGCAGCAGTTCGCTGAGCACGAATACGCCGCCCGTGCAGTAGCTGAAATTCCTTGCGTACTTCGGTTCGCTTGCGTTTTCACCGACGCGCATGCGGCCGCGCACCGGCAGATCGAGGATGAACTGTGCCCAGTCCTCGATCAGGTACATCTTTTCTTCGTTGCCGCGCGATGCATCGTTCCAGTCGTCGCATTCCAATACCGAAGACATGGTGAGGAAATCTTCCACCGTCATTTTGTCCTTGCGCGGATCCGGGTTCTGCATCTTGCGGGCGCGCTCGGGCAGCATCGCGAGGATTCCCTGGTCCACCCCTTTCAATTTCTTCTCGCCGATGGCGATGCCGACCAGCATGCCGGTGATGCTCTTCGTCACCGAACGGGTGTCGCGCAGCGTCGCGGCATCGCCGTCGAAGTAGGTTTCGTAGATCAGCTTCCCGCGGCGCGCGATCAGCACGCTGCCGATTTTCCTGAACTCGCCGCCTTGAACGGCCTCTTCCATTGGCCGGAGCTTCTTTGCGACGGTCTCCCTGTCCGCAGCGTCAACCGGAAGAGTCGGAAAGTCCGGCGACGCGGGTTCTTCGGCCCGGGCGCCCGCCGCCACGGCCAAAAGGACGGGCAAGGCAATTTTCAGAGTTCCGTATCGCGCCATACGCAACAGCCCGGGCGCAACCGATGCAAACCTTCGCTGCGGAAAGGGGAGAAATCGCACGCGGCAATCCTTCATCGAGGGAGGAAAGCCGATTCAGATGTGTGTTTGCGGCAGAAGGTTTAGCCCGCAGCCTTTTGCGATAGGCGCAAGACCGCCGCGCGAGGCCGCATGTCCCGCGCGAGGCGTCGGCCGCGTATGCGATCGGGAGGCCGTTTGCCGGGAGGCGCGTCGGGCCCGCGCACGGGCGTCGGCAGCCGGACTCATCGGAGCGTGCGGAGCCGGTTCGGTGATTCTGCCGGGACCCCAGGTGACAGTTTGTCGGGATCGTTGTATACGATGGCCGTTGCAGCGGGAGTGGCGTCGCCGAGGACGGGCAGAAGAACGACAAAGAAGATTGTGCAGTAAATGTCGCCAACCTGAGGGAGGCCTATGTTTACGCAGCAGATCGATCCGCTCAACAATCTCACCCTGACCTGTCTGGTCGCGCTGATTCCGGTCGTGTTCCTGCTTTTCCTGCTCGCGGTGCTCCGCGCTCCGGCGTGGATCGCGACCTTGGCGGGTTCGATCGTCACCTTCGTCCTCGCCGTCTGGGTCTGGCGGATGCCGGCCGACGTCGGCGGTCAGGCCTATCTCTACGGCGCCGCGACCGGCATGTGGAACGTCAACTGGATTACGTTCTGGGGCCTCGTCCTGTTCAACACGCTGTCCGCGACCGGCCTGTTCGAGAACTTCCGCCGCTGGTTGATCGCGCAGGGCAGCCTCGACGTACGCGTGCAGACGATGTTGTTCGCCTGGGCCTTCGGCGCCCTGCTCGAAGGTCTGGTCGGGTTCGGCTATCCCTGGGCGGTCGTGGCGCCGATCCTGATTTCGCTCGGCATCTCCGATCTCAACGCGATCCGCGTCGCCGCGATCGCGAACAACGCGCCGGTGTCGTACGGCGCGCTCGGCGCGCCGATCATTTCGCTGGCCGCGGTGACCGGCTATCCGCTGCTCGCGCTGTCGGGCTCGGTCGGCTTCGTCGTCGCCATCCTCGCCCTGCTGCCGCCGTGGGTGCTGCTCTACCTGGTCTCCGGCAGGCAGGGCATGCTGAGCGCCTGGCCGCTCGCGATCGTCGGCTCGCTCGGCTACATCGCCGGGCAATATCCCGTCGCGACCTATATGGGCCCGTACCTGCCCGACGTGAGCGGCGCGATCGTCTGCTTCGCCGCGCTTCTCCTGCTGCTCAAGTTCTGGCAGCCGAAGACCGTGCTCGGCTACGGCGGCGTGCCGGTGCCGGCGGAGAAACTGACGGGTGCGACGCGCGATCATGGTCTGACGCCGGCCGAGGTCGTGCAGGCGTGGATGCCGTTCGCGATCCTGCTCGTCGTCGTCGCCGCCTGGACCGGGCCGTGGTCGGCGCTGCCGAAGGTGAGCTGGTTCCTCGCCAAGGTCAGCGCGAACGCGCCCGAGATCAAGACGACGATCACTGCGCAGTTCAACTTCGCGCCGTGGATCGGCGGCACTTCGATCCTGGCCGCGTGGATTCTCGTCGCCGCGTGGTTGTTCGCGATCGGCAAACTCGACGGCGGAATCCTGGGCGGAATCTTCCGCAAGACTTTCCAGCAGATGTGGGGCGCCTTGCTCGTCGGCGTCTTCATCTTCGGCCTGGCTTACGTGTTCAATTTCTCCGGTATGGCCTCGTCGTTGGCGAAAGGCTTCTCCTCGCTCGGCACGGCCTTCGTCATCGTCTCGCCGATCCTCGGCTTCATCGGCGTCGCCCTGTCGGGGTCGAACACCTCGACGAATGCGATGTTCGGCAAGTTCCAGGCGCTCGTCGGCGGCACGCTCGGCATGCCCGCCCTGCTGCTGCCGACGTTCAATTCGGTCGGCGCGGAAATCGGCAAGCCGGTGGCGCCGCAGACCGCCAGCGTCGGCGTATCGACGAGCCAGTTCGTGCGCAAGGAAGGCGACGTGATCCGCCACAACATGGGCTGGACCTTCGCGCTGCTGGCCTACCTGATCGTGATCGCCGTGGCGATGTACGTGTTCCATCCGGCGAGCATGGGCCTGCCGCCGGCAGCGCCGTCGCCGTGACGGCGATCAGCCCGGTTGCGCGAGCGCCGTGGTCTCGCGCGATCGCAGGCCCAGATCGCGCGGCATCGGAAAGACCATGCGGAAGCAGGCGCCGGCCGGCGTGTCGACCACGGCGACGCGGCCGCCGTGCAGGCGCAGGATTTCCTGGACCAGATTGAGGCCGAGGCCGGTGCCGCGGCCGTCGGCGCGCAGCCGATGGAACGGCTCGAAAATGCGCTCGCGCTCTTCATGCGGAATGCCTTCGCCTTCGTCGGCGACCTCGACCCGGCCGCGGCGCTCGACGCGCACCGCGATCGTGCCGCGGCGGCCGCCATGGTCGATCGCGTTCTGCACGAGATTGGTCAGCGCGCGTTCGAGAGCGCTCGCATCGCCCTGCACCGTCAGGCGCTCGCAGTCCGGGTCGAAGCTCATCTCGTAGCCGGCGGCGAAGGCGAGCGGGGCGAGGTCGGCGACGACGCGCTGGGCGAGGGCGACGAGATCGACCGCCGCGAACGCGTGCCGGTCCTGATCGAGGCGCTGGCGGTCGAGCAGTTGGCCGGCCAGGTTGGACAGGCGCATCGCGTCTTCGGCGAGGCGCGTCTTGATCGCGCCGGCCGGCAGCAGGGCGAGGCGGGCGTTGAGGATCGCGATCGGCGTGCGCAGTTCGTGAGCGGCGTCGACGAGGAAGCGCTGCTGGCGTTCGTAGCCTTCGTCGAGCCGGCCGAACGCGGCGTTGACCGCCTGCACGAACGGGGCGATCTCGTCGGGCACGCCGGCCAACGGCAGGCGCACGCCGCGGCGATCGACGTCGATGCGCTGCGCCGCCGCCGCCGCCGAGCCGAGTCCGCGCAGCGCGCGGCGCACGACGAGCGGCGTGACCGCGAGCGCGGCGACCGCCATCAGTGCGAGCAGCGGCAGCATGATCGTCAGATAGCCGTCCGAGGCGCTATAAAAAAGGCGATTGAACGAGAGCCGGCCGCGCGTGCCGCTGAAGATCTGCACGTCGCCCGCCGCGGTCGTCTGCCATTTGACCAAGGCGTCGGGCCGGGTCTGTTCGCGTCCGTCCGACCAGGACAGGCGCGCTTCGTTGACGTGCTCGAGCATGGCCGAGAGCGGAGCGAATTCCTTCGGCGCGTCGCCTTCGGCAAGGCGATAGCCCTGCCTGTCGCGGATCAGGAACCAGAGATCGGGCGCTTCGGCGCGCAGCTTGGCGAGTTCCGGCGTCGGCTTCAGGCGCAGCTCGCCGTAGCCGTCGCGCACGACGGCATCCTTGAGCACGTCGAGCGTGCCGCCCTCGTAGCCGTCGACGATGATGCCGGTGCTCCACAGCGCGCCGACCGCCAGCGCCATGAACGCCGTCATCAGCACGGTTTCGAGGATCACCAGCGGCGCGACCAGGCGCCACTTGAGCGAGCGCGGCCGCAGCAGACTCACGGCGTTTCGCGCAGCAGATAGCCGACGCCGCGTACGCCGTGGATCGTGATGCCGGCGCCCGCTTCGGCGAGCTTGCGGCGCAGGCGCGAGACGTGCGTGTCGAGCGCGTTCGGCTGGATTTCGTCGTCGAGGCCGAACACGGCTTCCATCAGCGATTCGCGCAGCACCATGCGGCCCAGGCGCCGCACCAGCGCCTCCACGACGAGCAGCTCGCGCCGACGCAGATCGAGCGGCCTGCCCTCGACGCTGGCTTCGCGGTGGCCGAAGTCGTAGGCGAGGCGGCCGACGCGGACCACGTCGGTGCGCACCTGCGCCGGTCGGCGCAGCAGGGCGCGCAGGCGCGCGAGCAGTTCTTCGAACGCGAACGGCTTGCCGAGGTAGTCGTCGGCGCCGTGGTCGAGGCCGGCGACGCGATCGGCGAGATCGCCGCGCGCGGTGAGCACGAGCACCGGCGTCGCATTGCCGCGCGCGCGCAGCTTCGCGATCAGGGCGAGGCCGTCGCCGTCGGGCAGCTGGCGATCGAGCACGATGGCGTCGTGGACGTCCTCCTCGGCCATGCGCGCCGCGGCGGCGAGGTCCGCCGCGCAGTCGACGACCATATCGTGGCGCGCGAGTGCCTGACCCAGCGCGGCGGCCATCTCCGGTTCGTCCTCTACGAGCAAGACACGCATGGTTCCTCGGGTTTCGCGGTTTCCAGCCCGCTGTTTAGCCTGCGGGCATTGCCGCAGCCTTGCACGTGCCTTTCGTAACGGCGGACGCGGCGAACGTCGCCGCGTCGGAGGATCAGGCGAAACGCAGGACGAAGCGGTGATCGCCGTTCGTGCCGACGTTTTCCTCGAGCCGCCAGCCCCAGCGTTCGCAGACGCGGCGGATCATGCCGAGGCCGAGGGCGTGCTCGCGCACGTCGAGCGGCGCCCCGCCCGGGGCCGCCGACGGCGGACCTTCGTGAGCGATGCTGATCGCGTCCGCCGCGACGCGGACGCGGACGACGCCGCCGTCGGCGAACTGGGTCACCGCGCGCAGCAGGTTGCCGAGGATCACGCGCAGCACCTTCTGCGGCGCGGCGACGGCGACGTTCGCCGCGCCTTCGTGAGCGAGGTTCAGGCGTTTTTCGTTCAAGGCATCCCTGCGTTCGGCGAGCAGGCTGCGCACGAGCTCGTCGACGTCGGGCGTGCGGCCTTCGTTCGCCTCGGCCTCGTCGCTGCGCGCGAGCACGAGCAGGGCGTCGAGCAGGTCGCGCAGTTCGTCGGTGCCGCGCTGCATGCGCTTGAGCCGGGTCACGATCGCCGCGCTGCACTGGCCCGAGTCGAGCAGGACTTCGATCGCACCGCGGATCACCGCCAGCGGCGTGCGCAGTTCGTGACTCGCGTCCGCGGTGAAGGTGCGCTCGCGGCGCACGTAGCCATAGAGCTTTTCCTGGTAGTTGTCGAACGCCTGAGCGAGCGCGCCGACTTCGTCGTCGGCGAAGTCGGGTGCGAGCTGCACGGCGCCGCGGCGCGAAGGTTCGAGGACGTCGACGCGCCGGGCGAGGCGCCGCACCGGCGCGATCGCGCGGCCTGCCCAGAACCAGCCGAGCCAGGCCGAAAGTACGGTGCCGGCGAGCACCAGGGCGATCAGGTCGCGGGTCAGGCGGCGCTCGCGCACGCCCTCCAGACCCATGTCGAGCACGACGTAGAGCCGCTGCGCGCCGATGGCATAGACGGCGACGTAGCGCTGCGGCCCGCTGCCGCCGATTTCGTAAGGACCGCCGGGAGCGAACGCTTCGAACTCCGCCGGCGGCGTGCGCCCGCTGCCGCTCAGGAACGCGTAGAAGTGCGCCGAGTGTTCGATCGGCACGACACCGCTCGCGGCGTAGCGTTCACGCAGGTAGTCGCCTTCCACGCGCAGCATCTCCCTGGCCACGCGATTGACGTAGGCCGCCGAAAAGTGCTGAGCGATGGCGGCAAGGCAGGCGCTGACGACGAAGCCGAGCAAGGCGAACGTGAATGCGACGCGCGTGCGCAGGCTGAACTTGACGGGCATGGGGCGCGAAGTGGAGAGACCGAAAGCATTTTAGACGCGGATCAACGCGGATAGAGCAAGAGCCAAAGAGTTCTGTTTGCGGCTGTTTTGCTTTATCCGCGTTGATCCGCGTCCAAAACCGCCTTTTTTTGTCTGCTAGGAGTCGGCGTGTTCGGCGACACGGTAGCCGAAGCCGTGCACGGTGTGCAGCAGATGATTCTTGAATGGACGGTCGATCGTTGCGCGCAGCACCGACAGGTGGGTGTGCAGGGTGGCGATGTCGCCCGTGCCGTCGCCCCAAAGCGCATGCGCGAGGTCGTTGTGGCGCACGAGGTTCGGCGCTTTGCGCATCAGCGTTTCGAGGAGGACGAAGCCCGCGCGGGTGAGGCTCAGCGGCTGCCCGGCGCGCTCGACGGTGAACTTGACCGGATCGAGCACCAGGTCGGCGACGTGGAGCAGGTCGCCGTGCTGCAGGCGGCCGCGCCGGTACAGCGCGCGGATGCGTGCCTCGAGTTCCTTCATCGCGAACGGTTTGACCACGTAGTCGTCGGCGCCCTCGGCGAAGCCGGTCAGCTTGTCCTGCAGGGTGTCGCGTGCGGTCAGCATCAGCACGGGCGTGTCGCGCCCGGCCTGGCGCAGCGCGCGGCAGAGGTCGATGCCGTCGAGCTTGGGCAGGCCCAGATCGAGGATGATCACGTCGTAGCCGCCGTCCAGCGACATGCGCAGCCCGTTCGCGCCGTCGGCGGCGTGATCCATGACGAAACCGCGCAGCTCCAGGAAATCCCAGATATTCGCCGCGATGTCGCGCTGGTCTTCGATCAGCAGGATGCGCAAACCCGTTCTCGTGTCCGTCTCGATTTCCACGAGTTTCCGCTGCATCGTCTTAAGTCCCTCTAAAAAGCGAAAAGTTGTCAAAAATTGCGCTCATGGATGATTGCAGAACGACTCGAAGCGCGGCCGCGGGCGACTGCTTTCCGGTCCCTGGCAATCCGCGAGGAACATTAAAGCAACGTCCCCTGCTTGGTTTCGATCCGGCCCTGGCCGGCCATGATCTTCTTGAACTCGCTGCGGCTGACCGACACGTAGCGGTCGTTGCCGCCGATCTCGACCTGCGGGCCGTCGCTGACCGCGCGGCCGTGTTCGTCGACGCGCACGACCATCGTCGCCTTCTTGCCGGTGTGGCAGATCGTCTTGATCTCGACGAGGTTGTCCGCCCAGGCGAGCAGATACTGGCTGCCCTCGAACAGCTCGCCGCGGAAGTCCGTGCGCAGACCGTAGCTGAGCACCGGAATCTTCAGCCGGTCGACGATGTCGGTAAGCTGCCAGACCTGCGCCTTGCTCAGGAACTGCGCCTCGTCGACAAGCACGCAGTGCAGCGGGCCGTTGGCGGCGATGTCGTCCTGCGCCATGCGCGCAAGATCGTCGTCGCGCGTGAAGATCTTGCCGTCGGCCTTGAGGCCGATGCGCGAGGCGACGACGCCGTCGCCGTAGCGGTTGTCGAGCTTGGGCGTGAAGATCAGCGTGCGCATGCCGCGCTCGTGATAGTTGTGCGCGCTCTGCAGCAAGGTCGTGGTCTTGCCGGCGTTCATCGCCGAATAATAGAAGTAGAGTTTGGCCATGGTCGTCCCGAAACAGCAACGCGCATCCTAATCCGACTTGGCGGCGAGAAGAACCGTTCGCCCCGCGGGCTGCAGAAATCGCGGCGACGGCGGCTTGCGAAGACGCCGGTCGCGACCCATCTTGTCGGCTCGGCGCGGAATCGTCCGCGGCCGCCGAGGAAGACGGGCATGTACGACAGCGCCACGACAACGATCGAACCGATGGCGGCGCCGGCCAAGGCGCTTGCGGACTTCGTCGCCGCGCACAAGCGCCTGTTCGTGTTGACCGGCGCGGGCATCAGCACGGCCTCGGGCATCCCCGACTACCGCGATCTCGACGGCGGCTGGAAGCGCCGCCCGCCGGTCACCTACCAGGCGTTCGTCGGCGACGCGGCGACGCGCGCCCGCTACTGGGCGCGCAGCCTGATCGGCTGGCGCCGCTTCGGCCAGGCCAGGCCGAATGCGGCGCACGAGGCGCTGGTCCGGCTGGAAGCCGAAGGCCGCGTCGAAGTGCTGCTGACCCAGAACGTCGACGGCCTGCATCAAGTTGCCGGCAGCCGCAATGTCGTCGACCTGCACGGCAGGCTCGACGAGGTGCGTTGCCTCGCCTGCGAACGCCGCATCCCGCGCGACGGATTCCAGCACGAACTCGAACGGCGCAACCACGTATGGACCGAACTCGACGCGCTGGCCGCGCCCGACGGCGACGCCGATCTCGACGGCATGGACTTCACCGCATTCGACGTGCCGGCCTGCGCCGCCTGCGGCGGCCTGCTCAAGCCCGATGTGGTGTTTTTCGGCGAGAACGTGCCGCGGGAGAGAGTGGAGAAGGCGCATGCCCATCTCGCCGCGGCGGACGCGATGCTCGTCGTCGGTTCGTCCCTGATGGTCTACTCCGGCTATCGCTTCGCGCGCGCGGCGGCGCAGACCGGCAAGCCGATCGCGGCGATCAACCGCGGCCGCACGCGCGCCGACGACCTGTTCGCGCTGAAGATCGAGCGCGATTGCGCGGAGGTTCTCAGCGTGGTTTGAATCCGCCGTGCTTGTGTCGAAGCAGAAGAAAACCACGAAGACGCGAAGCGCACGAAGAAGAGAAGTGAGCGAGATCCGCCGTCAATCGATTTTCTATTCCTTCGTGTGTCTTCGTGCTCTTCGTGTCTTCGTGGTTCATCTTTTGATCTTTCTTTTCCTGCCTAGCGGAAAGATCGGTAGAGCGCCTCCGACCTCGGCGAGGGCGACGTAGCTTGATGTTGTCGAAATGCCACTTTGTCAAGCTGCCGCCGATGCGGCGATCCGGGCACAATTCCGGCCCAGATGAGCCTCAATCCCCAACAACGCGCCGCAATCGAATATTGCGACGGCCCGCTGCTCGTGCTCGCCGGCGCGGGCTCGGGCAAGACGCGCGTGATCACCGAGAAGATCGCGCACCTCGTCGGCCGCAAGCAGCTTGCGCCGGCGAAGATTGCGGCGATCACGTTCACCAACAAGGCCGCGCGCGAGATGCGCGAGCGCGCGGCGAAACTGCTCAAGGGCGAAGCCGCCGAGCAGCTCACGGTCAGTACGTTCCACGCGCTCGGCCTGAAGTTCGTGCAGATCGAGTTCGCCAAGCTCGGCCTCAAGCGCGGATTCTCCGTGCTCGATGCGGACGACTCCGGGGCGATCATCAAGGAGCTGCTGCCGGCGTCGATCAAGCCGGATCAGCTGTTCGCGCTGCGCAACCTCGTGTCGACGGCGAAGAACGAGGGCCTGACGCCGGAAGCCGCGCTCGAACGCGCGCGCAGTCCGCGCGAGCACGAGGCGGCGACCCTGTATACGCAGTACCAGCGTCGTCTCGCCGCGTTCAACGCGGTCGACTTCGACGACCTGATCCGTCTGCCGCTCGCTCTGCTCGAAAGCGATGCGGAAACGCGGACGTCGTGGCAGGAACGCATCCGCTATTTGCTCGTCGACGAATATCAGGATACGAACACGGCGCAATATCGTCTTCTGCGGCAGTTGGCCGGCGAGCGCGGCGCGCTGACCGCGGTCGGCGACGACGACCAGTCGATCTACGGCTGGCGCGGCGCGAACGCGGAGAACCTCGAACAGCTCGGCCGCGACTATCCGCGCCTCAGGGTCGTCAAGCTCGAGCAGAACTATCGCTGCACGAAGCGCATCCTGCGCGCGGCGAACACGCTGATCCGCAACAATCCGCATCTGCACGAAAAGGCCCTGTGGAGCGAGCACGCCGAAGGCGCGCCGATCCGCGTGCTCGAATGCCGCGACGACGAACACGAGGCCGAACGCGTCGCCGCCGGCATCGCGCATCTGGCGCAGAAGTACAAGGCGCAGTGGAGCGAATTCGCGATCCTCTACCGCGGCAACCACCAGTCCCGCCCGCTGGAGAAGGCCCTGCGTCTGGCCCAGGTGCCGTATCACCTCACCGGCGGCACGGCGTTCCTCGACCGCGCCGAGGTCAAGGACGTGCTCGGTTACCTGCGCCTGATCGTCAATCCCGACGACGACGCGGCGTTCGTGCGCATCGCCAACATCCCGCGCCGCGACATCGGCGCGACGACGCTGGAGAAGCTCGGCGAACTCGCCCAGGCGCGGCATTCCTCGATGCTGCGAGCGACGAACAGCGACAGCGTGCTCAAGCAGCTCGCGGCGCGGTCGGCGTCGGCGCTGGCGAGCTTCGCCTCGCTGATGCACGAATTGGAAGCCGCGGCGCGCACGCTGTCCGCGGCCGACCTCGTCGACGAGGTGATCCGGCGCACCCGCTACGTGACCCATCTCGAAGCGGAAAGCCGCGACGAGGCCGTGCGCAAGCGCCGCATCGAGAATCTGCGAGAGCTGGCCGACTGGTTCCGCGCGATGCAGAAGGGCGACGAACGAGTCGGCGACCTCGCCGCCCAGCTTGCCCTGCTCACCTATGCCGACCGCGAAGAGGCCGGCAACGCGGTGCGCATGATGACCCTGCACTCGGCGAAAGGACTGGAGTTTCGCTTCGTCAACATCGTCGGCGTCGAGGAGGGCAAGCTGCCGCACGAAGCCGGCATCGACGAAGGCCGCACCGAGGAAGAGCGGCGCCTGATGTACGTCGGCATCACGCGCGCGCGCGAAAGCCTGTGCCTGTCCTACGCCGCGCGCTCGCGCCGCTACGGCGAGATCGTGCGCAACGAGCCGAGCCGGTTCATCGCGGAACTGCCCGCTGCCGACCTGCATCGCGACGGTCTCGACGAAGCTGCCGATGCCGAGGCGAAGAAAGAACTGGCTTCATCGCATATCGCGCGGCTGGCGAGCTTCTTGGCGGATTAGCGGCGCCGGCACGTCGCGTCGATCCCGGGAGCGCGGGAACGATCGGGCGGACGATGATTTTTGGAAAGAGAGTGATTTAAATTCAAATACTTAGATAATATAATCTAAGGTATTGCATAAGCAATGTTATTTAAGTATATTCTGCGGCGGGTGTTTAGCGACGCCCAACGAATACGGCGATTACCAAACGACCAGCTTCATACATAGCGCCCCGATTGCCGTAGGAACACCGCAAACAACAAAAAACGGTTCCCACTGGCGAAAGGCCAGTACTCTGCCGGACGACCCCGAGTCGTCCTTTTTTTTGCAGGGTACTTTTGCGATCATCCCCGATCGCGGGGATCGAAAAACGGGTGTCCCTGGTCGCACTCTCCAACGAAATCTTCTTCTTTTTCCATTGCGCATCGGCCTGTGCTTTTCTTGCCAAGCGCACTGCGCCTCACTACAGTCGCCGCACTTTCCAACCAACCTCTATCGGGGAACGTCATGTCCACCATGTTCAAACGCACCGCGCTGCTGCTCGCGCTGGCCGCCGCCGTCGCCGCCTGCGGCAAGAAGGAAGAAACCGCCACGACCTCGGCGCCCGCGCCGGTCGCGGTGCCGACGGTGACGCCCGACGCGACCGTGCTCGCCGCCGTGCGTGCGCTGCGCGGCAACGACATCAATGCCTTCCTCGCTGCGGCGCTGCCGGCCGCCGAAGTCGCCAAGATCAAGGGCGATTGGGTGAAGAAGATGACCGAAGATCCGATCAGCGACGAAGACCGCAAGAAGTTCGTCGATCAGATGAGCAAGCTCACCGCGCCGGGCGCGGAAGACAAGCTGTTCGCCGAAGCCGAACCGCAGCTCAAGAAGCTCGAAGCGCAGGCTGCGCAGATTCCGATGATGATTGCGATGGGGCAGGGCTTCCTGCAGAGCGCGATCCAGCAGAACCAGGACCTGACCGACGAGCAGAAGAAGCAGACCGCGGCGCTCGTCGATGCGGCGGCCAAATGGGCGCAGAGCGTGAAGTTCACCGACCCGGCGCTGGCCAAGGCCGCGATCGCGGCAGTGAGCAAGACCGCGCGCGATCTCAACCTCAAGTCGCTCGACGAAGTGCGCGCGCTCAACTACGACCAGGGCATGCTCAAGGCCGGCATCGCGCTTGCCGGCGTCAAGCAGGTCGCCGGCGCCTATGGGCTCAAGGTCGACGAATGGCTCGACTCGGTCAAGGCCGAAACCGTGAGCACGGCCGGCGACTCGGCCAAGGTCAAGGTCACCTACACCGCGTTCGACCAGCCGTTCACGACCGAGAGCGAACTCGTCAAGGTCGACGGCAAGTGGTACGGCAAGCAGGCGGTGGAGAAGTGGCAGAAGGAGCAGGCCGAGGAGGCCGCGGCCGCGGCGAATCCGCAGCAGGCCAAGCCCGATGCCGCAGCGACCTCTGCCACCAGCAAGTAGTCTTCCTCTGCGCTCGAAAGCGACGGCGCCCACGGGCGCCGTCGCCGTTTGCGCGGCAGCGATGACAGCCGTTTAGCATCCGCCCGCGTACAATTCCTCGTCATGAACGATCATACCGGCTCTTTTCCGCCGATCGCGGCAAGGCCGCAGGCGCCGTGGTGGCTGCGTGCGCTCGGCGCCGTCGTCGAGCCCTGGCTCAAAATCCACCGCGATCCGGCCGATCCGCGCGCCAGCCTCGATCCCGCCGTGCCGGTCTGCTACGTCATCGAGCGCTACGGTCTGTCCGATACGCTGATCCTCGAACAGGCCTGCCGCGAGGCCGGCCTGCCCGAGCCGCTGCGTCCGTTCGACATCGCCGGGCTGGTCAAACAGCGCGCGATGTTCGCGCTGTCGCGGCGTGACGGCTGGTGGTTCCAGCGGCCGCGCTCCAAAACCCATTCGCAGACGCTCGCGCAATTGCTCGACGCGGTGCGCACGCACGCGGACATCGACGTGCAGCTCGTGCCCGTGTCGATCTTCGTCGGCCGCGCGCCCGACCGCGAAGCGGGCTGGTTCCGCGTGCTGTTCGCCGAGAACTGGGGGGTGGTCGGCCGTTTCCGCCGCCTTCTCGCGCTGCTGCTCAACGGCCGCAACACGATCGCGCATTTCGCCGCGCCCGTCTCCCTGCGCCAGGTGCTCGCCAGCGAACGCGACGCGCCGAACACGCTGCGCAAAGTGTCGCGCGTGCTGCGCGTGCACTTCCAGCGCCAGCGCGCGGTCGTGATCGGGCCCGATCTGTCGCACCGGCGCACCCTGATCCATGCGGTGATCAACGCCGCGCCGGTGCAGGCTGCGATCGCGGCCGCGGCGAGCAAGGAAAATATCGGCAAGGATGCGGCGGCGGCCAAGGCGCGCGCGATGGCCTGGGAGATCGCGGCCGATCAATCGCATCCGTTCGTGCGTTCCGCATCCTCGTTGCTGACCGGGTTGTGGGACAAGATCTATTCGGGCGTGCGCGTCGCCCACTTCGACAAGCTGCGTGCGATCGCGCCGGGCCACGAAGTCGTCTACGTGCCCTGCCATCGCAGCCATATCGACTATCTGCTGCTCTCCTACCTGCTCTACCGCAACGGCGTGGTCGTGCCGCACATCGCGGCGGGGGTGAATCTCAACCTGCCGATCCTGGGTCCGATCCTGCGCCGCGGCGGCGCGTTCTTCATGCGCCGCAGTTTCAACGATCCGTTGTATTCGACCGTGTTCCGCGAGTACATGAGCCAGCTGTTTGCGCGCGGCGTGTCGATCGAGTACTTCGTCGAAGGCGGCCGTTCGCGCACGGGACGCACGCTCGCGCCGCGCGGCGGCCTGCTGTCCATGACCTTGCGCAGTTTTCTGCGCGAGTCGCAGCGCCCCGTGGTATTCCAGCCGGTCTACATCGGCTACGAGCGCATCATGGAGGGCAACTCCTACATCGGCGAGCTGTCGGGCAAGCCGAAGGAAAAGGAAAACTGGTTCGCCCTGCTGCGCGCGCTCGGCAAGCTGCGCGAGAACTACGGGCAGGTCGCGGTGAACTTCGGCGAACCGATCTTCCTCACCCCGCTGCTCGACGGCGTCGACGCGAACTGGCGCGAAGCGACGACCGATCCCGAAGCGAAGCCGCTGTGGCTCAAGCCGGCGGTCGACGTGCTGTCCGAGCGCATCGTCGTCAACATCAACCGCGCGGTCGACGTCAATCCGATCAACCTGCTCGCGCTCGTGCTGCTGTCGACGCCGAAACACGCGATGGCCGAGTCGGACCTGCTCGCGCAGATCGACCTGACCCGCGATCTGATCACTTCCCTGCCTTATTCCGACCGGCTCACGATCACCAAGCTGAGCGCCGCGGATATCATCGCCTACGGCGAGAGGATGCAGGCCGTCACGCGCATCAAGCACCCGCTCGGCGACGTGCTCGCGAGCGAGGGCAAGGCCGCGGTGCTGCTCTCGTATTTCCGCAACAACGTACTGCACGTCGTCGCGACGGCGGCCTGGATCGCTTGCTGTTTCCTCAACAACCGCGGCATGAAGCGCGAGCAGATCCTGCGCCTGGGCCGCGTCGTCTATCCGTTCGTGCAGGCCGAACTGTTCCTGCCGTGGAGCGAGGACGAATTTGCGGCACGCTGCGAGGCCACGATCGATTTCTTCGTCGGGCGCGGCCTGCTCAAGACCGACGCGCAGAAGGAATCGGTGCAGCGCGAACCGGGGCAAAGTGACGCCGCGTTCCAGCTGCGGGTAATCGCCCAGGCGCTTTTGCAGACGATCGAGCGCTACTACATCGCGATCGCGGCGCTCGTACGCAACGGCCCGAACGCGCTGACCTCGGCCGAACTCGAAAACCTGTGCACGCTGACCGCGCAGCGCCTGTCGCTCCTGCACGAACTCAACGCGCCGGAATTCTTCGACAAGGCGCTGTTCCGCGGCTTCATCCAGAAACTGCGCGAACGCAAGGTGATCTGGACCGACGCCGACGGCAAGCTCGAATTCCATCCCGAGCTCGAAAGCATCGTGCGCGACGCGAAAATCATCCTGAGCCGCGAGATCCGCCACGGCATATTGAAGCTGACGCCGGAGCGGCGAAGGGCGTTGGCGAACGAGGCCGAGCCGACATCGGGCGAGACGACGTAGCGTCGGGTCCGCGTCAGGCCGCGGATGGCGTGCGGCGGCGCGGCCGCGCCGGCGGGAGGGAGGTTCAGGCCATTTCCTGCCAGCGGAAAAACTTCCGGTCGGCTACCGCGAGCAGGTCGCGGTCCTCGTCGGTGTCGCCGTAGGCGTAGACGCTCGAGTAGCGCGACAGATCGTGTTTCTCGCGCACGCGCCGGACTTTTTCCGCGCCCACGCATTGCGGCCCGCGATAGCGCCCGCTCAGCACGCCGTCGGCGGCATGCAGCCGCGAGCAGAACAGTTCGAGGCCCTGGTCTGCGCACCAGGGCGAGAGATAGACGTCGAGCGAGCCGGAAACGACGGCCACCGCATCGCCGCGCTCGCGATGCCAGCGGATGCGCTCCATCGCCTGCGGGCGGACGAGGCCCGGCAGCACGTCGCTTGCGAACCGTCGCCCCGCGCTTGCCACGCCCGCGGCGGGCGCGCCGCTGAAACCGAAGCGGATAAGCGCGGAACGGATCGTCGATCCGGAAATCAGGCCGGCGCGATAGCCCACGACGATCGGAGCGAACACGAAGCTGCCGGCGACGAGGCGCGGTTTCGAGATGGCGAAGCGGACGAACGCGGGAAACGTCTCGCACGTGGTGATCGTGCCGTCGAAGTCGAACAGGGCCAGATTCATGCGCGGCGACGGCGCCTTGCGCGGTCAAGCATCGAGGTCGGGAATCAGCTTTGATTCCAGGTAGGAGATCATGTCCTTCAGGCGCAGCTTGCGCACCTTCATGCGCTTCAAGCGCAGCTCGTCGCCGTGCGGATTCGCGGCCAGCGCGGCGATCGCCGCGTCGAGATCTCGGTGCTCGACGCGCAATTCGACGAGTTGGCGGGTGATTTCGGAAGGATCGAGCGGCACGGATGCATCCTTTCGCGAGGTTGGTGTAGTTTAACGCGGTTCGTCACAGGGGAATGGTCCGGCCGCGGTTCGCGGCCGTCGTTGGCGGGCGCCCGAGGTTGTACTCTTGTCCCCTTCTTCTGTGATCGAGAGCCATCACATGCACGGTCTGATCGAAACCCGCCGCGCGGCGCGGGCAATTCCGCTCACCGCGGTAACCAAGGCGACGCTGCGCGCCACCGCCGCCAAGCTTGGCAAGAGCGCGGCCAACTGGATCGGCGCGAGCGGCTTCGACGCCGCTCCCGGCACGTTCTGCCTGTTGCCCGACGCGCAGGGCAAGGTTCGCCGGGTGCTTGCCGGCATCGCCTCGGTGGACGACCTCTATGCCCTTGCCGGTCTGCCGTTCAAATTGCCCGAGGGCAACTATCGTCTCGACGACGGCGGCGTCGCCATCGATGCGGAGCGCGCCGCGCTCGGCTGGGGGCTCGGCGCCTATCAGTTCGCGCGCTATCGCAAGGCCGCGCGCGCACCGGCCCGGCTCGCCGTCGACGCCGCGGTGTCGCATGCGATCGAAGCTCGCATCGAGGCGGTTTCGCAGGTGCGCGATCTCGTCAATACGCCGACCGAAGACATGGGGCCGGCCGAACTCGCCGCCGCAGTGCGCTCGCTTGCCGCCGCGCACAAGGCGGAATATCGCGAATGGCTCGGCGACGCCCTGCTCGACGGCAACTTCCCGACGATCCATGCGGTTGGCCGCGCCAGCCATCGCGCGCCGCGCCTGGCGGAGCTGACTGCGGGCGAGACCAAGCATCCGCATCTGGTCGTGATCGGCAAGGGCGTCTGCTTCGACACCGGCGGTCTCGATCTCAAGCCCGCCGACGGCATGCGTTGGATGAAGAAGGACATGGGCGGCGCCGCGCACGCGATCGCGCTGGCCGATCTGGTGCTTCGCGCCAAGCTGCCGGTGCGCCTGACCTTGTTGATTCCCGCGGTCGAGAACGCGGTGTCCGGCAACGCCTATCGTCCCGGCGAAGTGATCCGCACGCGCGCCGGTCTCACGGTCGAGATCGACAACACCGATGCCGAGGGCCGCCTCGTGCTCTGCGACGCGCTCGCGTATGCGAGCGAGTCGAAGCCCGATCTGATCGTCGACTTCGCCACCTTGACCGGCGCCGCGCGCGTGGCGCTCGGCCCCGAATTGCCGGCCTTGTTCGGCAACCGCGAAGACCTGGCGCAGGCCGTCGTCGCCGCCGGCCGCCGCGAACAGGACCCGGTTTGGCACATGCCGCTATGGGCGCCGTACCGGGCCATGCTCGATTCGCGCGTGGCCGACCTGGCCAATGCCGGTCCCTCCAAGCACGCGGGCGCGATCACCGCGGCTCTGTATCTCGAACGTTTCGTGCCGCAGACGATTCCGTGGCTGCATCTGGACACCTATGCCTGGAACGACATCGACAAACCGGGCCGGCCCGCCGGCGGCGAAGCTCTCGGCTTGCGCGCGGTCTTCGCATTGCTGGCGCAGCGGTATCGTCGCTGAACCGGGCCGCAGGGCTTACAATACGCGCTCCGAAAACCGCGCTTTGTTCGTCGTCCTCGCGAAGGCGGGGATCCGGCGCCTCGGCTTCCTGCTGCAGAAAGACTCGGATGCCCGCTTGGCCGGCCCGCGGCTGTCGAAAGCTGCAGGAATGACAAGTCTCCAGGCTGTTCCCGCTTCTTGAACCCCGAATTTGCTCCATGACCGCCATCCCCCTCGCTCTGTCTTCCGCGCAGCGCATTGACGCCAACAAGCTGGCCAAGCGCCTGCGCCGCCAAGTCGGTCAGGCGATTGCCGACTACAACATGATCGAGGACGGCGATCGCGTGATGGTGTGCCTGTCGGGCGGCAAGGATTCCTATACCCTGCTCGACGTGCTGCGCCAGTTGCAGGCGAAAGCGCCGGTGCGCTTCGAACTCGTCGCCGTGCATCTCGATCAGAAGCAGCCGGGCTACGATCCGGCGATCCTGCCGAACTACCTGCGTTCCATCGACCAGCCGTTCGAGATTCTCGAGCAGGACACCTACAGCGTCGTCCAGCGCGTGATACCGGAAGGCAAGACCATGTGCGGGCTCTGCTCGCGCCTGCGCCGCGGCGCGTTGTACACCCACGCCGAACGCGCGGGCTTCACCAAGATCGCGCTCGGCCACCATCGCGACGACATGGTCGAGACGCTGTTCCTCAACATGTTCTACCACTCGCGCCTCAAGGCGATGCCGCCGAAACTGCAGTCCGACGACGGCAAGCACGTGCTGATCCGGCCGCTGGCCTATTGCAAGGAAAGCGACATCGCCGACTACGCCGAGCAAAAGGCGTTTCCGGTCATGCCGTGCAACCTCTGCGGTTCGCAGGAGACGCTGCAGCGCAAGGCGATCAAGGCGATGCTGCACGAATGGGAACGCAAGACGCCGGGGCGCATCGAGAACGTATTCCGTTCGATGACCTCGATCGCGCCCTCGCAGCTCGCCGACCGCACCCTGTTCGACTTCGCCTCGCTCGGCGCCCGCTCGCCGAACCCGCCGCCGAGCACGACCGACTGGTTGCTCGGCGAAGGATCGTCTGAAAATCATTCTTGACGCGGATTCACGCGGATCAAACGCGGATAGAGCAGATGAAGGATTCTGCTTCGGCTCTATCCGTGTAAATCCGCGTTGATCCGCGTCCAAAATCTTTTGGGAGTTCTCATGTGGTTTCGTAATCTGACCTTGTTCCGCTTTTCGCCGGCCGTCGCCAAGTCGCTCCAATCCCTCGATACCGATCTCGCCGAAAAGCGGCTGCGGCCCTGCGGGCCGATCGAGCTCGCGACGCGGGGTTTCATCTCGCCGTTCGGGCGCAACGAAGAAGCATTGACCCATCGGGTGGGCGAATTTGCGCTTTT
Source organism: uncultured bacterium (assembly GCA_966424745.1). Taxonomy (GTDB): domain Bacteria; phylum Pseudomonadota; class Gammaproteobacteria; order Xanthomonadales; family Rhodanobacteraceae; genus Rudaea. The sequence continues at coordinate 18,179 of CBJLOV010000007.1, read as the reverse complement.
GACCCTGGGCGGCGAAGACAAACTTCTGCCATCTTCGGTCATAAATGATGAATTGGCCGCACGTTTGCAGACAATCGCGGAAAAAACCGGCAGACGACCGGGCGGTCGCGAGCGCAAAAGGCTCAAGGAAGAGGTGTTGACCGATCTTCTTCCGCGCGCTTTCATACGCCTGTCAAAGCGAAATGCTTATCTGGACAGCCAGGACGGCTGGTTCGTGGTCGACACCGCGAGCAAGAAAGCCGCCGAAGAGGCGGTCACCCAGTTGCGCGACGCGCTTGGCAGCTTCCCCGCCGTGCCGATGGCCGCCGAGGAATCGCCGCGCGTGCTGATGACGGACTGGCTTGCCAACGGCAAGTTGCCTGCGGGTCTGGCGCTTGGCGACGAATGCGAGTTGCGCGATCCGGTGGAGTCCGGCGCGATCGTCCGCTGCCGGCGTCAGGAGCTTGAAACGGACGAGGTACGGGAGCATCTCAAGAGCGGGAAGCAAGTGTTCGCACTGGGGCTGACGTTCGAGGACCGGCTGAGCTTTTCCCTCGGCGAAGATCTCGTGGTGCGCAAGCTGCGCTTCCTCGATGTGGTGCAGGACGAACTCGGCGAGGGCGACAAGGAAAGCGCGGCGGCCGAGCTCGACGCAGTCTTCGCGCTGATGTCTCTGGAATTGAGACGCTTGCTTGCAAAAGTTGAGGAGTGGTTCGGACTCCCCCGGCCCACCGACAAAAAGTAGGCCACCCGGTTACGCGACGCCGAGGCACGAGAAGAAGGTTGAAGAGCATGACCTTGGCAGAGCAGAACGACTATCTGGAACTCCCTACCGACGACGGCGACACGATCAAGGTGTTGCGCGCCGCGCATCCGCGTGCCCGCCGCCTGCGCCTGACCGTCACTTCGGGCGGGGCGCGCGTGTCGTATCCGCCGTCGACGCACCCGGCGCAGGTGTTCGCCTTCCTGCGCAAGCATGCGAACTGGCTGGAACGCAAACTCGACGAGTTGCAGATCGAGGATGCACCGCCGCCGATCGAGCCGGGCCGTCCGACCCTGCTTCCGCTGCGCGGCGAGACCAAACGCCTGGTCTGGCGCGACGGCGCGTTTCCGCATATCGAACTCGACGGCGAAGATCGCTTGGTGCTGACCCTGCCGAAGCCGCACAACAAGCGCACGCTCGCCGCGGTGCGTTCATTGCTGCATTCGTTTCTGCAGGCGCAGATCCGGCGCGACGTGTCGCGCCTGCTCGCCCGCTACGTGCCCGAACTCGGTCGCGCGCCCACCGGCGTGCGAGTGAAGCCGCTCAAGAGCCTTTGGGGCAGTCTCGATACGCGCGACGCCGTCACGCTCGATCTCGCCCTCGCTCTCGCGCCGCCTGAAGCTTTGAAATACGTCGTGATCCACGAACTGTGTCACCTGCGCTATCGCGACCACTCGCCGCGTTTCTGGGCGCTGGTCGGTTCGCTCTATCCCGACTGGAAGGAGCAGCGCGAGTGGCTCAAGGCGCGCGGGCACGCGCTGAAAGCGGAGCTGGCGCGTCTGATCGAAGCCTGAAGCGGTGCGTGAGCGGGTGCGCATCGATGCGCTGTCGATCGATTTCGACGGCGTCCTGCGCCACTGGCCGGCGTCCGATGCCGATGCCGAAATGGCACTCGGAATCGCTAGCCACCTGTTCTCGGGCTACGAGTCGATGCGCGATTTCTTGCGCAGGGCGGGCGTAATCGAGGCGGCCTGATCGGGCGACGGAGATTCCGCGAAGCGCAGGATCGCCTCGGCGACAGGCTGTGCATCCTCCAGATGCAAATGGTGGTTGCCGGGCAGTCGCACGAGAGTGAGATTCGGCATCCGCGCCGCGCGCGCGAGCATTGCCGCCTCGGGAATCTGCATCGCCATCGGTTCGGCGAGCACAAACAAGGCCGGCGCCGCGACGCCCGAGAGAATGTCGAGCACCTGATCTTCGCTGAAACGTTGCGGTGCGGCCGGCATCAGGCGCTGATCGGACGACCAGGACCAGCCGCCCTCGGCAGCGCGGATGCCGCGCAGTACGAGCGTGCGCGCGGCCGTGTCGGAAAGACCGCCCGCGGCGCGCCGCGCAGCGATCGCGATGTCGATATCGGCGAAGACGCGCAGCGCCTTGCCCGCGTTCTCGCGGAACTGTTCGATGCCCTTCCGCAGCTGCGCGAGCGATTTTTCTACAGGCGCGCTGACCGCCCCGGCAACTTCGATCAAGAACAGGAGTTGCACACGCTCGGGAAACGCCGCCGCGATGAAACTGGAAATACCGCCGCCGAGCGAATGGCCGAGCAAACTGAATTGCCCCCAGCCGAGCGCGTCGGCCGCGGCAAGGACGTCGTCGAGATAGTCGACGAAGTGGTAGCGCACGCCGGGCGGACGATGCTGCGAGCGGCCGTGGCCGGGCAGGTCGAGCGCGACGATGTGGAAGCGGGTCGCGATCAGCGGCGCCAGCGCGTCGAAGCTTGCCGCATTGTCCAGCCAACCGTGCACGGCAAGCAGCGGCGGCAGGGCCGGATCGCCCCATTCTTTCGCCGCCAGGCGCAGATGCGGCGTGACGATCGTCAGTTCACGCGCCTGCACGAACTCACACCCATCCTTGCAGATGCCGGCTGATCAACGCGGCGAGCGCGTCGACGTGGGTGTCGTCGGCATTGAGCGCAGGAATGTATTCGAGCGATTCGCCGCCCGCGGCGATGAACCGCGCGCGATCGCGGATCGCGATCTCTTCGAGCGTTTCCAGGCAGTCCGCGGCGAAGCCGGGGCAGAGGACCTGTATCCTGCGCACGCCTTCGCCGGGCCAGCGGTCCAGAAGTTCTTCGGTGTAGGGCTGAATCCAGACTTCACGGCCGACGCGCGACTGGAAACTCAGCGCGAACTCGCTCTCGCTCAAGCCGAGCTGCGCCCGCAGCAGAGCCGCCGTGGCGCGGCACTGATCGAGATAAGGATCGCCTGCGTCGATGCAGCGTTGCGGCAGGCCATGAAAAGAAAGCAGCAGTTTCTGCGCGCGGCCGTTGCGTTGCCAGTGCGTTTGCACGCTTTCGGTCAGCGCATCGATATAGCGCGAGTCGTCGTGATAGTCGTTGACGAAACGCAGCTCGGGCGGCCAGCGCAACGACTGCAGCGCGCGCGTCGCCCCGTCGAAGGCCGAGCCGGTCGAGGCGGCGGAGTACTGCGGATAGAGCGGCAGCACGAGCAGACGGCGCACGCCTTCGCGGTGCAGGCGGGCGATCGTATCCGCCAAAGAAGGGTTGCCGTAGCGCATCGCCAGTTCCACGCGTACGCCCGCGCCGCCGAAAACGGCATGCAGCTTGGCCGTCAGCGCACGGCTGTGAACGAGCAGCGGGGAACCTTGTGCGGTCCAGATGCTCGAATAGGCGTGCGCCGACTTCGCCGGGCGCACGCGCAGGATCACGCCGTGAAGGATCGGCCACCATATCCAGCGCGGCGTTTCGATCACGCGTGGATCGGACAGGAATTCGGCAAGATAGCGGCGCACGGCGGCCGTCGTCGGGGCGTCCGGCGTGCCGAGGTTGACGAGAAGCACCGCGGTTTTCGTGGCGGGCGACTGCGCGGAGGCCGCCTGCGGCGCGATAATGTCGGTCATCGCGCGATTATACGTGTGCCGCCGGCCGCTCCGGTTGCACCGCGTTCATCGGGCGAAGGCTATTTTTGCCGTCGTTCCTGATGGTGAAGACCAGGAAGCGGCCGTCCGTGACCGCACCCCTCAACAAAGCTTTCCACATTGTCGCATCGAGGATTCCTTCGTGAAGCATTGCCTGCTTGTTCTCCTTCTGGTTCTGGGCTGTGTCCCCGCCGCATTCGCGGGCGAGGCGGAAAATCAACGTGCGGCCAACGCCGTGCGCGTGCTGCACGATCTGACCCAGGCCCCCGACAAGGGGCTGCCGAGCGACATGATCGCCAATGCCTATGCGGTCGCCGTCATTCCCGACGTGATCAAGGCCGGCCTGGTGATCGGCGGCCGCCACGGGCTCGGCCTCATTTCGGTCAAGACCGACAACGGTACTTGGAGCAATCCGAGTTTCATCTCGATGTCGGGCGGCAGCATCGGCTTCCAGGCCGGCGTGTCGTCGACCGATGTGATCCTCGTGTTCCGCACCCAGCGCGGCGTCGATTCGATCGTGCACGGCAAGTTCACCCTCGGCGCCGACGCTTCGGCCGCGGCCGGCCCGGTCGGGCGCACGGCGCAGGCGTCGACGGACGCCCAGCTCAAAGCGGAAATCTTCTCCTATTCGCGCGCGCGCGGCCTGTTCGCGGGCGCCGCGCTCGACGGTTCGGTCATTTCGATCGACAACGACGCGAATGCCGCCGTCTACGGCGCGGGCGTGACGCCGCGGCGCATCTTCGCCGGCGGCGTCAGCAACGTGCCCAACGCGGTCGTCGACTTCCGCGACCGGCTCGAAGAATACGGGCACTGAGGTTTCCGTCACGGCGATGGGATATCATTCCTTTCATTGATTGCAGCGGTTCGCGGAGGATCGCAATATGGGTGGTTTCAGCATCTGGCATTGGCTCATTCTTCTCGTCATCGTTGCCCTCGTGTTCGGGACGAAGCGGCTGCGCAACATCGGCGAGGACTTGGGCCAGGCGATCAAGGGCTTCCGCAAGGGCATGGCCGATCCGGACAACCAGGCCCAACTGAAGGCCGATCCGCCTGCGCAGAACGAGAATTCGAAGAGCCAGTCCGACAAGGTCGATTCGCACTAATCCAGCCGCAGCGGGCGTGGCGTCATGTTCGATTTCAGTTTCGGCGAGATAGGCCTGATCGCGGTCGTCGCTCTGCTCGTGCTCGGCCCCGAGCGCCTGCCGCGCGTGGCGCGCACGGCGGGCGCTCTCGTCCGCCGCGCGCGCAACAGTTGGCAGAGCGTGCGTGACGAGATCGAGCGCGAACTGCAGGCCGACGACCTGAAGCGCAGCATCGAAGAGGCGAAGCGGGCGGCTGCGGATCTGCACGGCGAGATCCACAACGCTTCCACCGGCATTCAGTCCTCGATCGAAAAGACCGCGGCGGAGGTGGAAGCGGCCAGTCCGCCCGCGCCCGCAGCGCAGCCGACCATTTCCCCGCCGCAGGACGCCAAGCCGTGAGCGGCGCAGGCCCCGGGGTGGAAAATTCCGGTGACGACGGCGAGCAGAGCTTCATCTCGCACCTGATCGAACTGCGCTCGCGCCTGCTCAAGGCGGTTGCGGCGGTGATGATCGTGCTGCTGTGTCTGCTGCCGTTCGCCAACAAGCTTTACGGCTGGCTGGCCCTGCCGCTCGTCTCGCACCTGCCGCAGGGCGGGACGATGATCGCGATCGAGGTGATCTCGCCGTTCCTGATTCCGGTCAAGTTCGCCTTCTTCGTCGCCCTGGTCCTGGCGATGCCGATCGTGCTCTACCAGCTTTGGGCGTTCGTCGCGCCGGGCCTGTACAAGCACGAAAAGCGCTTGGCCGTGCCGATCCTGATTTCCGCGGTGGTCCTGTTCTACATCGGTTGCGCGTTCGCCTATTTTCTCGTCCTGCCTGCGGTGGCGAAATTCACCGCCAGCTTCGCGCCGGTCGGCGTGACCGTGTCGCCCGACATCGGCAAGTACCTGGACTTCGCCGTGCTGCTGTTCCTCGCATTCGGGCTGTGCTTCGAAATACCGGTCGTGCTGCTGATCCTCGTCGTCGTCGGCGTGGTCACCCCCGCGCAACTCGTCGAAAGCAGGCGCTACGCGATCGTCGCTTCGTTCGTCGCCGCGGCCTTCCTCACGCCCCCCGACGCCTTGTCGATGCTGATGCTGGCGATTCCGATGTGCGTGCTCTACGAGCTCGGCATCATCGGCGCGCGCTTCCTGATCAAGCCGCAGACCGAGCATCGCCCCGACCCCACCGGTACCTGAATCGGCCGGACCGAGAGGCGCGAAGGTTGTCTTCCGCAACCTCGCCATGCACCGTTGAAGTGCGAAAGAGCCGGCATGTTCAGCGAGACTCGAAGCACGACGCGTGCGCGACGCGCTCGGCAGACTTTGTATCATTGTGACAATGTACACTGTGCTGCATTCGCACGTTGCATTTCAACAGTGCCTGTATACAATGTTTTCGCAACCTATTCAGGCAAGCTTTCCACCCCATTCGGAGTACCTCTATGGCGAAGAACGAAGAAGAAGCCCGCGACGCCTCGTTGCGCGTTTCCAAGAAGGTGCGCGATGCACTCAAAGCCGCTGCTGCGAACGCCGGCCGCCCGCTCTACGATGTGACCAACGAGGCGATCAACAACTTTCTCGCGAAGGCCTCGACGGCGCGCAAGACCAAGAAGTAAGCAAGACCACCGAATTGCACGACCCGCAGCCCGCACGGCTGCGGTCAGAGAAGAAGAAAGCGGCCTGAAGGCCGCTTTTTCGTTTGTGCAGAATTGTAAAATGCCGCAGTTTATACAATGCGGCAGCGACGCGGTCACTCGATCGGCGGCAGCACGCCGATTACTTCGGATATCGTCGTCACGCCGCGCGCGACCTGCGCCGCGGCGGACACGCGCAGCGGCCGCATGCCTTCGGCCAGGGCCGCGTCGGTGAGCCGGCCCAGGTCGATTTCGGGCTGGATCATGTGCCGGATCGCCGCGGACACGCGCATCATCTCGTAGATGCCGGTGCGGCCGAGGAAGCCGGTATTGCGGCATTCCAGGCAGCCCGTCGGACCGTAGACATGGGCCGGCGGCGGGATGTTCCAGCGGTGCACGAGCGCGTCCCAGGCGCGCAGGTCGAGCTTGGTTTCGGCCTTGCAGTGCGGGCACAGCGTGCGCACGAGACGCTGGGCGACGACGCCGGTCAGCGTCGACTGGATCAGGTAGTGCGGCGCGCCCAGATCGAGCAGGCGCGGCAGCGCGCTCGGCGCGTCGTTCGTGTGCAGGGTCGAGAGCACGAGATGGCCGGTCAGCGAGGCCTGGATCGCCATCTGCGCCGTTTCCAGGTCGCGAATTTCGCCGACCATGATGATGTCGGGGTCCTGGCGCATCAGCGTGCGCACGCCGGTGGCGAAGTCGAGGTCGATCGAGGGCTGCACCTGCATCTGGTTGAATTCGGGGCTGACCATTTCGATCGGGTCTTCGACCGTGCAGACGTTGATGTCGGGCGTCGCCAGATGCTTCAGCGTCGAATACAGCGTCGTCGTCTTGCCGGAGCCGGTCGGGCCGGTGACGAGCACGATGCCGTGCGGGCGTTCGACCATGCCGCGCCAGATCAGCTCTTCGTCCATCGAGAAGCCGAGCTGGCGGAACTCCTTGACCACGATGTCCGGATCGAAGACGCGCATCACGACCTTCTCGCCGAATGCGGTCGGCATCGTCGACAGGCGCAGTTCGACTTCGCGGCCGCCGCTGGAGCGCGTCTTGATGCGGCCGTCCTGGGGGCGGCGCTTCTCGGCGAGATCCATGCGGCCGAGGATCTTCACGCGCGCCGTCACCGCGGTCATCACCGGCGTGGGCAGTTCGAACACCTTGTGCATCACGCCGTCGATGCGGAAGCGGATCGGGCTGGTGTCGCGGCGCGGTTCGAGATGGATGTCGGAGGCGCGCTGCTCGAATGCGTATTGCAGCAGCCAGTCGACGATGTGCACGACGTGGCGATCGTCGGCACCGACGTCGCCGGACTTGCCGAGCTCGAGCAACTGCTCGAAGTTGAGGATCGCCGTGGTTTCGGTCTTCGCGTCGCGCGCCTTCTGGATCGAACGCTGCACGCCGTAGAACTCGACGAGGTAGCGTTGCAGATCGACCGGGTTGACGACGATGCGGCGTACCTCGCGGCGCAGGATGTGGCCGAGGTCGGCCAGCCAGCGCGTGTCGAACGGCTCGCAGGTTGCGATCGTCACGTGCTGCGCGGAAACCTCGACCGGCAGGATGCGGTAACGCTGCGCATAGGCGTGCGAGATCACTTGGGTCACCGCGGCGACGTCGACCTTCATCGGGTCGATCTTGAGATAGGGCAGGCCTGCCTTGGCGGCGAGCCACTGGCTCAGCACTTCGAGGCTGAGCGGCTTTTTGTCGCGCGCGTTCGCCAGCTTCAGGTTGGCGATGACGGCGAGCGGATGCAGGTCGAGCTTGCTGCGCGCCGTGCGCGCGTCGGCGCGGACCTTGAGCGCGTCCTCCTGGCTGAGGATGCCGTCGCGCAGGAGCGCGCCGAGCACGGCTTCGAGGTCGAGCTTGCGATGCAGCGAAAGCTCCGGGTCGGCCTTGGGTGCCGGCACGGCGGCCGGCGTGTTGCGTTGTGGAGCGATGGCCATGTGTTTCCCCGATTCAGCCTATCCTGCGGCGGCGTAGTCGCATCTCAGCCGATATACTAGCGCGCTTTCCGCCGGCAACCGTGCGAAACCCGTTGTCAAATCCACTGCGCTCCGCATTTCCGGGCGCGTGCGGTGCTCGGAATCCTCATTTGCTCGCATGTAAACTCCGGTTCCTGCGCTCCGCGCGCAGCCGAACCGCCTTCGCTCGCTACGATTTGAAAACAGGTTTCAAGAGATAGCCAAAGTATGCCCGGCCCCACCTTCCAGGACATCATCCAGACGTTGAACCGCTATTGGGCGGGGCAAGGCTGCGTGCTGCTGCAGCCGCTCGACACCGAAGTCGGCGCGGGTACCTTTCATCCGGCTACCTTTCTGCGCTCGCTCGGCCCGGAACCGTGGGCGGCGGCCTATGTGCAGCCCTCGCGCCGGCCGACCGACGGGCGCTACGGCGAGAACCCGAACCGCCTGCAGCACTATTACCAGTATCAGGTCGTGATGAAGCCGAATCCGGACAATATCCTCGACCTGTACGTCGGCTCCCTCAAGGAACTCGGCGTCGACCCGCTGGTCCACGACCTGCGCTTCGTCGAGGACAATTGGGAATCGCCGACGCTCGGCGCCTGGGGCCTCGGCTGGGAGGTCTGGCTCAACGGCATGGAAGTGACCCAGTTCACCTACTTCCAGCAGGCCGGCGGCCTCGAATGCAGGCCGGTCACCGGCGAGATCACCTACGGTCTCGAGCGCCTGGCGATGTACCTGCAGAACGTCGACAACGTCTACGACCTGGTGTGGACGCAGGCGCCTCACGGCGTCGTCACCTACGGCGACGTGTTCCACCAGAACGAGGTCGAGCAAAGCACGTACAACTTCGAGCACGCGAACGTCGAGAAGCTGTTCGCCTGGTTCGACACCTGCGAAGCCGAGGCGAAGAAACTCGTCGAAGCGGGCCTGCCGCTGCCGGCCTACGAGCAGGTGATGAAGGCCAGCCACACGTTCAACCTGCTCGACGCGCGCCGCGCGATCAGCGTGACCGAACGCCAGCGCTACATCCTGCGCGTGCGCAACCTGGCCAAGTCGGTCGCCGAGGCGTACTACGCGCAGCGCGAGAAACTCGGATTCCCCGGATTGAAGAACAAAAAGGAAGCCGCCTGATGTCCACGGCGACGAAGAAATCCCTGCTGATTGAACTCGGGACCGAAGAACTGCCGCCGAAGGCGCTCGACGAACTCGCGGCCGCGTTTGCGAACGGCATGGGCGAAGGCTTGAGGAAGCGCGGTGTCGAAGCCGATGCGGCCGGCGCGAAAACGTATTGCTCGCCGCGCCGTCTCGCGGTGCTGATACCCCAGGTCGCGGCCGAGCAGCCTTCGCAGAAATCCGAAGTCCTGGGGCCCTATCTGAACATCGGCCTCGACGCGAACGGTGCGCCGACGCCGGCCCTGACCGGCTTCGCCGCGAAAAACGGCATGGCCGTGGAGCAGCTGCAGCGCATCAGCGACGCCAAAGGCGAGCGCTTCGTCGCGCGCAGCGAGAAGCCCGGTAAGCCGACGGCGGAACTGGTTCAAGAGATCGTCGCCGAAGCGCTCAAGGCGCTGCCGATCCCGAAACCGATGCGTTGGGGCGGCCATGACTACAGCTTCGTGCGCCCGGCGCACTGGCTCGTGGCGCTGTACGGCAGCGACATCGTCGATGGCGAAGTTCTCGGCTTGAAGTCCGGACGTCAGTCGCGCGGCCACCGCTTCCATCATCCGCAGCCGGTGCATGTCGCCGACGCCGACTCGTGGCTCGACTCGCTGCGTGCCGCGAAAGTGCTGGCCGATCCGGCCGAGCATCGCGCGCGCGTGCGCGACGAAGTCGCGCGCGTTGCCAAGCAGACCGGCGGCGTGCCGCGTCTGTCCGATGCGCTCTGCGACGAGATCGCCAACTTGACCGAATGGCCGGTCGCGATCGCCTGTGCGTTCGAGCGCGAGTTCCTCGCCGTGCCGCAGGAAGCGCTCGTGATGACGATGGAGACGAACCAGAAGTTCGTGCCGGTCTTCGATGCGAACGGCAAGTTGACCGAGCATTTCATCGGCGTCGCCAACATCGAATCGAAGGACCCGGCCGAAATCCGCAAGGGTTACGAGCGCGTGATCCGCCCGCGCTTCGCCGACGCGAAGTTTTTCTGGGACGAAGACCTGAAAACGCCTCTGGCCGCGCAGCAGGATGGATTGAAGTCGGTCACCTATCAGCAAAGCCTCGGCAGCGTCTGGGACAAGAGCGTGCGTGTCGCCGAACTGGCGCGCGTCGTCGCCAATCGTCTCGAGGTCGATGCAGGCCTCGCCACGCGCGCAGCGGCGTTGTCGAAGTGCGATCTGCTCACACGCATGGTCGGCGAATTCCCCGAACTGCAGGGCGTGATGGGCCGCTACTACGCGACCGCGAACGGCGAGAATGCCGATGTCGCCACCGCGCTCGACGAGTTCTACCGGCCGCGCTTCGCCGGCGATCAGATCGCGCAGGGCAAGGTCGGGCAGGCGCTGGCCGTCGCCGAGCGCATCGATACGCTTGCCGGCATTTTCGCCGTCGGCCTCAAGCCGAGCGGCAACAAGGATCCGTTCGCGCTGCGCCGCGCCGCGCTCGGGCTGGCACGCACGTTGATCGAAGGCGGCCTGCGGCTCGATCTGAAGGCGCTGTTGGTCGAAGCCTTGCAATTGCTGCCCGAATCCGCGCTTGCCGCCGGACTGCCGAAAGGCAAGGACGGCAAGCAGCCCGCGTTCAACGCGGGCGCTCGCCGCGAAACGCTGGCGGTCGAACTTTACGAGTTCGCGCTCGACCGCCTGCGCAGTTATTACGCCGATCAAGCTGTCTCCGTCGAAGCCTTCGAGGCGGTGCGCGCGCTTTCGCCTGCCGACCTGACCGATTTCGACCGCCGTCTGCGCGCCGTGGTCGAGTTTGCCAAGCTGCCGCAATCGCAGGCGCTCGCCGCGGCGAACAAACGCATCGGCAACATCCTGCGTCAGGCCGGCGGCGAGCCCGGCGGCAAGATCGACCCGGCCCTGCTCGATGCGGGCGCCGAAACCGATCTGCACGACGCGGTCGAAGCGACGGCCGCGGCGATCGCGCCGCTCGCCGCACAAGGCCGCTACGTCGAAACGCTGCAGCAGCTCGCGCGCCTGCGCGAACCGGTCGACAAGTTCTTCGACGCGGTGATGGTGATGGTCGACGACGCGGCCAAACGCGCCAACCGCCTCGCCCTGCTCAATCGGCTGCGCGGCATGTTCCTCGACGTCGCGGACATCTCGCTGTTGCCTGGAAGCTGAATAACTTCGGCAGATCCGTAGGGGCGCAATTCATTGCGCCCAGATCTCGATTTTCAGGAGTGCTGAAGAGCCGGGTTCGATAAATCGAACCCCTACTTCACATGCTTCCACAGATACTCGTAGCCGAGCGCGGACATGAAGGCCGCCTGCTTGTTGTCGGCTGCGGCACCGTGCCCACCCTCGATGTTCTCGTAGAACGAGACATCGTCGCCGTACTCGAGCATGCGCGCCGCCATCTTGCGCGCCTGATGCGGCCCGACGCGGTCGTCGCGCGTGGAGGTGGTGAACAACACCGGCGGATACTTTTTCGCTTTTTCCACATTTTGATAGGGCGAGAAGGTTTTGATGTAAGCCCACTCCTCGGGCTTGTCCGGGTCGCCGTATTCGGCGATCCAGGACGCGCCCGCGGACAAATGCGTATAGCGCTTCATGTCGAGCAGCGGCACCTGGCAGACGATGGCGCTCCACAGCTGCGGGTACAAGGTCAGCATATTGCCCATGAGCAGGCCGCCGTTGCTGCCGCCCATCGCGCCGAGATGCGGCTGCGAGGTGATCTTCTTCGCGAACAGATCCTCGGCCACCGCGGCGAAGTCCTCGTAGGCGCGCAGGCGCTCGGCCTTGAGCGCGGCCTGATGCCAGCGCGGGCCGTATTCGCCTCCGCCGCGGATGTTCGCGAGCACGTATACGCCGCCGCGCGCGAGCCAGGCGCGGCCGATGCTGCCGGAGTAGTACGGCTGCAGCGAGACCTCGAATCCGCCGTAGCCGTAGAGCAGGGTCGGATTGCCGCCGTCAAGGCGAAGCTCCTTCGGTCCGATCACGAAGTAGGGCACGCGCGTGCCGTCCTTGGACGTCGCGAAGTTCTGCTGCACGCGATATTTCGACGCATCGAAGAAGCTTGGGCTGTGCTTGAGCGGTTTCGCCCGACCCTGGCCGAGCGTGCCGTAGTACAGCGCGGTCGGTTCGAGGAAGCCGGAAACGGTGAGGAAGTAGGCATCGCTCGCGTCGGCGTCGATGGCGCCCGCCGAGATCGTCGACAACGCCGGTGCGCCGCCGAGCGGAGCGCGTTTCCAGCCGCCCCCGGCTTTGGCGGGCGGGGTCAATACTTCGAGCTGGCTGACGACATCCTTCAAGGTGTCGAGGATCAGATGATGCCGCGTCCACGAGTAGCCGGCGAGCGAGGTCGTCTCGGTCGGTGCGAACAGTACGGCGAAGTCGCGCTTGCCCGCCATGAAGTCGTCGAACTTGATCGCGATCAGCGCACCCGACGGATAGGTACTGCCGCCGACGGACCACGCATTGCGCAATTGCACGGTCATCCATTCGCGATGCGTGTTGAGACTCGCCGCGTCGAGCGGGATATCGAGTTTGGTCAGCTTGCCGTCCTTGCCGCGCAAGAACGTTTCGCTGCTCCAGAAATCGATCGCGCGCGAAACGAAATCGTGTTCGAAGCCCGGCGTGTGGTCGCGATAGGCGCTGATCGCGAGATCCTCGTCCTTGCCTTCGTACACCGTCGTCGCCTCGCTGAGCGGCGTGCCGCGCTTCCATTCCTTGGCGATGCGCGGGTAGCTCGATTTGGTCATCGATCCGGGGCCGAAGTCGGTGCCGACATAGACGCGGTCCTTGTCGATCCACGATATCTGTGTTTTCGCCTCGGGCAGGGTGAAGCCATTCTCGACGAAGGTCTTGGTCTTCAAGTCGTATTCGCGCACCACCGTCGCGTCCGCGCCGCCGCGCGAAAGCGAAACCAGACAATGCCGGTATTCGGGCTTCAGGCATTCGGCGCCCTCCCAGACCCAGCCCACTCCCTCTTTGTTGCCGATCGCGTCGACGTCGATCAGGGTTTCCCATTGCGGATTCGGCTTCTTGTACTCGGCGAACGTCGTGCGCCGCCACAGACCGCGCGGATGCGCCTTGTCCTTCCAGAAGTTGTAGTAGTGCTCGCCCATCTTGGCGACGTACGGAATGCGCGCGTCCGAATCCATCACCTCAAGAATCGCGTTACGCGTTTTCTCGAATTCGGCGGAAGAGCCGTAGGCCTTCACCGACTCGGCATTGCGCGCCTTGACCCAATCGAGCGACCTTGCGCCGTCGGTGTCTTCGAGCCAGAGATAAGGGTCGTCGATGGCCGCGGACGCGGCGGGCTTGTCGGATTTCACGGTAGCGGGTTTTTGTTCGACGTGGGAGCAGGCGGCCAGCGCAATGCCGGCGGCGAGGGCGATCCAGAGCGGTTTCATGCGCGGCTTCCTCGGGGCGGAAGCGCGCAGCTTGGCCGAACGCGGCATTGCCGTCCAGATGGACGGCGCTCGGTTTGGGCTCAGGCGGCGGCTTGGGTGCGGTCCTGCAGCGGCACGCGTTTCAGCGCGCGCGCCATCCGCCGCGCCGCCTCGTCGAGTTCGACCTCGTCGTGATAGCCGTAGCCCAGGCGCAGCGAGGAGGTGTCGCGTTGGTGGAAATCGAAACGGCGCGCATCGGCGAAACGCACGCCTTCGGCTTCGCCGGCCCGTATCCACGCGGCGAGGTCGATCGCATCGTCTGCGCGTGCCCACAAAGCCAGGCCGCCTGCGGGCGGGCGGAACTCGAGTGCGCCGCCGAGGCGGCGGCGCAGCGCTTCGACCAGGGCATCGCGGCGCGACTGGTAGATCCGCCGCGAGCGTCGCATGTGGCGCAGCAGCTCGCCGTCTTCGAACAGCCCGGCGATCGCGCACTCCGCGGCGGCGTCGGTGCGCGGATCGCTGGCGGCGCGTACTGCTTCGATGCGATGCAGCGCGGGCGCGGGCGCGGTGACGAAGGCCGTGTGCATGCCGGGCGCGAGCAGATTGGCGAGCGAGCCCAGATAGATGACGTTCGCGCGACCGGGCCCGGCCGCGATCGGCAGCACGGGCCTGCCGTCATAGTGGAACTCGTGATCGTAGTCGTCCTCGATGATCACGAAACGATGGCGCAGGGCGAGTTCGGCCAGGCGCGCGCGGCGCTCCGCGGTCATCACCGTTGTCGTCGGAAATTGGTGGTGCGGCGTCAGGAACACGGCGCGCAAAGGTTCCTGCGCCAGCACGCGTTCGAGCGCGCCGACATCGAGGCCGTTCGCGTCGACCGCGATCGGCAGCAGGCGCGCGCCGGCGAGGCGCAGCGCATTCCATGCCGGCGGATAGCCCCAGGCCTCGACGGCGACCGCATCGCCGGGGGCGACCATGGCGCGCGCGACGAGGTCGATCGCCTGCTCGATGCTGTGCGCAACCAGGAGGTTTCCCGCGTCCACGGTGAGGCTGCGCGAGCGCGCGAGCATCGTGGCCAGTTCCGCGCGCAGGCGCGGATGGCCGCAGGGATCGGCGTAGTCCACGAGCATGCGGCCGCGGCGCTCCAGCGTGCCGCGAAAGGCGCGGCTCAAGGCGCGTGCCGGGAACAGGCGCGCGTCGGGCATGCCGCCGGCGAGGGTCAGCAGACCCGGCGTAAGCGCGCTGTTGGCGTTCGCCGCCGGCGTCTGCGGCGGCAAGGAGTAGGTCGGCACGACGACGTCGATCCGCTGCGGTCGCCTCGATGCCGGAGCGACCGCGGCGACGAACGTGCCGCCGCCGCGGCGCGTATGCAGCACGCCTTCGGCGACGAGCTCGGCATAGGCGGCGACCGCCGTGTTGCGGTTGACGCCGAGATGCGCGGCCAGTTCGCGCGTGCCGGGCAGGGGCGAGCCGGGTTTCAGCCGGCCCTGACGGACGGCGTCCGCGAGGGCGCAGGCGAGCTGCAGGTAGAGTGCCTGCTCCCGCGTGCGATCGAGCGCGATGTCGAGTGTCCATTGGCGCATACGGGTTGGACGCAACCGGACTGCCGAGCGTCGCAAAACCGGCGCTTTCGGCAGTACCCGCGCGGGCGGAATCTGTCGCGGCGCCGATTTGCGCGCCAATCCGAAGGAGAAACTCCCGTGCGACCGATTTCCCTGGCCCTCCTCATTTCCGCGGCGCTGTTCGCGCAAGCCTGCGCCGCCGCCGACGGTTCCACGTTCCCCGCGCCTGCGTACCGGGCGACCCTGCTCAGTTCGCTCGGCGGCACCCGCAGCAGCGGCGCGAGCATCAACGACTGGGGTTTCGTCGCCGGCTATTCCAATCTCGCCGACGGCAGCCGGCATGCCAGCGCCTGGTTCGACGGCCGGCAATGGGATCTGGGCACGCTCGGCGGCGCGAGCGGCCTCAACAGCACCGTGGTCTGGCCGGTGAAGAACCATCTGGGCGTCGTTTCCGGCATTTCCTTGACCGATGCGAACGATCCGCTGAACGAGGGTTGGAGCTGCGCGGCTTTTCTCGCCAACCCGGGCGGCCATATCTGCCAGGGCTTCGTCTGGGCCTGGGGTGGGATGCACGCGCTGGCCAGTCTCGGCAGCGGCGATCACAACAGTTTCGCGGCCGGCACCAACGATCTCGGCATTACGACGGGCTGGGCCGAGAACGACGTGCACGATGCGAGCTGCGTCGCGCCGCAGGTTCTGCAGTTCAAGCCCGTGGTCTGGGGCTTCGGCAGCGATTCCCCGCACGAGCTGCCGCTGCTCGGAAACGACACCTCGGGCGCGGCGACCGCGATCAACAATCGCGGCCAGGTCGTCGGCATCTCGGGCAGCTGCGACCAGGCGGTCGGCCGCTACTCCGCCGCGCACGCGGTGCTCTGGGAGAATGGCCGCGTCACCGAACTGGTCAACCCGAACGGCGCGCCGTACTGGAACACGCCGAACATGATCAACGAACGCGGCGATGTCGTCGGCTTCGCCGGCTTTCCGGGCGACGTCGACGGCAACCTGACGCCGCCGTTCCTGTGGACGCGCGGCGACGGTTTTCGCGTCCTGCCGATGCTCGCCGGCGACATCGGTGGCAGCGCGCAGAGCATCAACGATCGCGGCGAGATCGTCGGCTTCGCCTACCCGGCAAGCTTCAAGTCACATCCGTTGTATTGGCAGCGCGGCAGTGCGGCGCCGGTCGATCTGAACACGTTGGTCGAGCCGATCCCGGGCTGGGTGCTCAGCGTCGCCAACGACATCAACGATCGCGGTGAAATCGCCGGCTACGCGACGGCGACCGACGGTTCGAAGAGGAAAATGGCTTTCGTCGCAACGCCGCTTGGGCGCTGAAAATCGTCGGGCCGGCCATCGCTGCCATGGACGGCCCGACTTGCAGAAAGCGGAAAATCGTCGCCCGTTCCCGCAGCGAATCCGCGGGAACGGGCGCGCGATCGAATCACAGCAACGGAATCAACAGCAGCGCGACGATGTTGATGATCTTGATCAGCGGGTTCACGGCCGGCCCGGCGGTGTCCTTGTACGGATCGCCGACCGTGTCGCCGGTGACCGCGGCCTTGTGCGCGTCCGAACCCTTGCCGCCGAAGTTGCCGTCCTCGATGTACTTCTTCGCGTTGTCCCAGGCGCCGCCGCCCGTGGTCATCGAGATCGCGACGAAGAGCCCGGTAACGATGGTGCCGATCAGCACGCCGCCGAGCGCCTTCGGCCCGAGCAGGAAACCGACCAGGACCGGCACCGCGACCGGCAGCAGCGAAGGAATCATCATTTCCTTGATCGCCGCGCGCGTGAGCATGTCGACCGCGCGCGAATAGTCCGGACGCGTCGTGCCTTCCATGATGCCCTTGATCTCGCGGAACTGGCGGCGCACTTCCTCGACCACGGCGCCGGCCGAGCGGCCGACCGCTTCCATCGCCATCGCGCCGAACAGGTACGGGATCAGGCCGCCGATGAGCAGGCCGATGATGACCATGTGGTCGGACAGGTCGAACGTGTACGTCGTGCCCGGATGCTGCACGGCGAGGTTGTGCGTGTAGTCGGCGAACAGCACGAGCGCGGCGAGGCCGGCCGAGCCGATCGCATAGCCTTTGGTCACCGCCTTGGTCGTGTTGCCGACCGCGTCGAGCGGATCGGTCACGGCGCGCACTTCGGGCGGCAGCTCGCTCATCTCGGCGATGCCGCCGGCGTTGTCGGTGATCGGGCCGTAGGCGTCGAGCGCGACGATCATGCCGGTCATCGACAGCATCGCGGTCGCGGCGATGGCGATGCCGTAAAGGCCGCCGAGCGAATAGGCGCCCCAGATCGACGCGCAGACCGCAAGCACCGGGAACGCGGTCGACTTCATCGACACGCCGATGCCGGCGATGATGTTGGTTGCGTGCCCCGTCGTCGACGATTGCGCGACGTGGCGTACCGGACCGTATTCGGTCGCGGTGTAGTACTCGGTGATCACCACCATCGCCGCGGTCAGCACGAGGCCGATCAGCGCGCAGAAGTAGAGATTCAGTGCGCCGGCCTTGGCGCCTGCCATCAGCGTCGTCGTGATCGGATAGAACGCGATCGCGGCGAGGATCGCCGAGACGGCGACGCCGACGTAGAGCGCGTTCATGATCTTCGCGCCGGGCTTGGTCCTGACGAAGAACGTGCCGATGATCGAAGCGATGATCGACACGCCGCCGAGGACGAGCGGATAGAGCACGCCGTTCGCGCCCGTGTCCGCGGCCATCACGCCGCCGAGCAGCATCGTCGCGATCAGGGTGACCGCATAGGTCTCGAACAGATCGGCGGCCATGCCGGCACAGTCGCCGACGTTGTCGCCGACATTGTCCGCGATCACCGCGGGATTGCGCGGGTCG
>CBJLOV010000006.1:0-52884 GCA_966424745.1 uncultured bacterium | reverse complement strand
GTGCTCGACCGTGCGTTCGTCGCGAACCTGCCCGCCGTGCCGCTGCCGGTGCTGACGAGCTACCGGCGCTGGGGCGACGAGCAGTTCTTCGGCTACGCCTATCACCAATGGGCGCGCGGCGCCGACGACAGCCGCGTCATTCCCGAACTCGCCAAGCCGTTCGAAAACCTCCGGCTCTACACCTGCGGCGAAGCGTTTTCGGACCAGCAGGGCTGGGTCAACGGCGCGCTGCGCTCGGCGGAGATCGTGCTCACCCGGCACTTCGGCCTCGCCCCGCTCGCGGGGAAGACGCCATGAGCGGCCTCGCACAGCATAAGGGGAGCGGCCATGCGCGCATCTAAGCGACGCCACCTCGGCGCGCTGGTCATGCCCCGGCTCGAGGCCGCGGGGCGCCTGCTCGCGGCCGCCGCGGGTCCGTACGAAACCGAATTCGCCCCGCGCGACTACGTGAGCTTCCTGCTGCACGTCGACGCCGAGATCGAACACGGCCTCATGGTGCAGTACCTGTATGCGGCGTATTCGCTCGGCGGCGCACAGGTGCCGGCGCAGCACCGCGAGCGCGTGCGCGGCTGGCAGGAGATCATCCTCGGCATCGCCAAAGAGGAAATGGGGCATTTGATCAGCATCCAGAACGTGCTGCGGCTGATCGGCGCGCCGTTGAATTTGGGACGCGACGACTATCCCTGGGACGTGCCGTTCTATCCGTTCCCGTTCATGCTCGAGCGCCTCACGCTCGACTCGCTGGCGAAATACGTCTACGCCGAATCGCCGCAGGACTGGAAGGGCCCGCTCGCGGACGAAATCCGCAAGCGCGTCGACGCGGCCACGCCGACGCCGCATCGCGTGTCGGCGCTGTTCGCGTTGCTGATCGGTCTGGTCAAGGATCCGCACTATCTGCCGGACAGCGTTTTCCAGGCCGACACCTATCCGTTCCAGGCGAGCTGGGCCGAATGGGGGCGCGGCTATCAGGGCGGCAGCCGCGGCAACAGCACGCGCGTGAACCCCAAGGCCACGCCGGACGTATTGGTGTTGCCGCTGGCCTCGCGCGACGACGCGGTGAGCGCTCTGCAGCAGATCGCCGAGCAGGGCGAGGCGACGCATGCGACCTCGCTCGACGCGCCCTCGCATTTCGCCCGCTTCGTGAAGATCTACGAAGAGATGAAGGCGCTCGCCGGCGAAGGTTGGGAGCCGTCGCGGCCGGTGGCGACGAATCCGTACGTCACCCTCGATCCGTCGATGGATCCCGCGCAGGGACTCGAGGAAGACGCGCCCACGCATCCGATCCGCGACCCGCTGGCGCAGCGCTGGGCATCGCTGCACAACCTGCGCTATCGCATGCTGCTGACCTATCTCACGCACACGTTCACCTTGCGCGACGGCCTGGCCGACGCCGCCACGCGCACGCCGCGCGGGCTGATCATCAACGCGACGTTCGGCGAAATGTACAACCTGCGCGCGATCTCCGAGATCCTGATGCAGCTGCCGCTCGGCGATCCGAAGCACCCCGAACTGCGCGCCGGGCCGCCGTTCCAGATGCCGTACACCCTCGATTCGCCGCTCGGCGAAGCGAACCGTTGGCGCCTGCATCTGGACCTGCTGAGCGCCAGCGAGCGCCTGATCGAGCTGCTGCTCGCGAGCGCGCCGGCGACGCAGCACACCTATCTGCATTCGATGCGCGAAGCCGACCGGCAGATGCGCGGGACGGCCGAGCGCATCCTGGCCGGCTACACGAGCAATTGAGGAGCGAAACATGGCCATAGTGGAACTGCGTCTGCTGCCGCCGCTGGCGATCGGCCGGCTCGGCGCTTCGGAGACGCCGCTCGAAGCGTTCGACCTCGAGGTCGCGCCCGAGCGCCCGCTCGATTTCCGCAACATCGTGCCGCAGACCACGTTCGAGGTCGACCCGAACAGCGGCGAGATCGTGCGCGAGTACGTGCCCGAGCGCATCGTGTTCAAGGACCCGGATCGCCGCATCCGGCCCGTTGCGCCGTTCATCGAGGCGTATGCGCGCACCGACGAGGCGCCGGACGAACTGGTGCCGTTGACGCTCGACCTGCTGCGCGCGCACTCGCTGAGCGTTGCCGATCTGGAATGGTCGGTCGCGGTCGCGAACATCAAACTGTTCCGCCGTACCGGCGACGCGGCGGACAAGATCGAGGCGCGCGTCGAGGCGCTGCGCGACCATGCACGCGTGCCGCTCGCGGGCGTCTGCGAAAACTTTCTCGCCGGGCGCAAGCTGCCGCTCGGCCACGTGCAGTTCATCCGGCCCACGGCGAAACATCCGCAGATCCGCTTCCGCTTCACCCCGGCCGCGGGCAAGGTCTACGGCTCCAGCCGCGAACGCATTCCGGCCGAGGGCGCGAAGCCGGTGCCGGATCCGATCATCGACAAGGACGAGTTGATCCTCTACGACCTGCACAAGGGCAAGTGGCACGGCTACAAGGAAGGCTCGGGGCCGACGCTGACCAATCCGGCGCAGATTTTCGCCGGCTACCAGACCGCCGCGGGCGACCAGGTCAGCTGGGGCTATCTCGACGACGAGTGCGACGGCTACGTGCGGCTCAGCTTGCGCCCGGCGAACGGCAAGGCCTTGCACGCGCAGGCGCATATCGGCGCCGGTCCGCCGGCGTTCGCGCCGGACACGTTGCCGGTGCGCGTGGTCTCCGACGAGCTCGAACAGATTCTGCACGGGCCCACGGTCGACGAAGCCTCGGTGCCGATCGAGGAGGCCGAAGAGCTGGTGCGCCGCGCGCTGGAAACGGTGCGCCTGCTCAACACCGCGGTGATGAACGGCAATGCGATCGACGCCCGCCAGAACGTGGCGAGCACGATGGTGCGCCAGGACACCAACGATTTCAGCCGCTACTACGAGCCGATCGCGGCACCGTCGCTGGTCGACAATCTGGCCCTGCGCGCGCTGCACGAGCGCGTGTTCAGCGCGCTCGCGGCCGGCGGCGCGGCGTGGTTTTCCGAGGCGCTGCGCAAACCCGAGGAAATCGGCGACCTGTCGGACGCGGCGCGGCGCAAGATGCCGGCGCTGATGCGCGGCGCCGACGGCCGCGGCCTCACCCTGACGCGCCGCCAGATCGATCTGGTCGCCAAGGCCGCCGCACAGGCGATGTTCGGCGCGCCGCCGCGCGCCGCGACGAAGGAGACGCCATGACCGTCAAGCTCAAACCCAGCAACCTCACCGCGCAGCTGCACCACCGCGGCACCGGCAATCCGTATTCGGTGCTGCCGCGCTCGGCGATTTCGAACTGCTTTCCCGGACTCGAATTCGATTTCCGCAATCTCTGGCGGCGCACCTTCGAAGGCATCGTGCTGATCGAGAACAACAACTACGTCGTCGCCGCGGAGGATGCGCGCTACGACGACCTGGTGACGCGACGGCTGCTGCGCGTCGACGGTCACGACACGATGGTGCTCACCCAGGGACCGGTCTTTCCCGCCGGCAGCAGCGGCACGCTGGCGAATTCGAGCAACCCGAACGCGGTGTCGTTCATGGAATGGTCGAACTCGCTCGCCCGCATCATGGCCAGGCAGGGCGAAGAGGTCGACTGCGAATTCACCAAGGAGAAGCCGGCGACGGACGAGGTCATTGCGCCGAAGGACCCGAAGGACACGCTGCACGTGCGCATGAAGGTGCGGCGCTTTTTCGACGGCGACGGCGCTGCGCTCGCGCCCGACCTGCTCAAGCCCGGCGAATTGACCCAGGGCCTGTGCGCGCCGTGGCAGAACGATTATCGCGAATGCGCCTGCTACTACTGGGCGGCGAGCCGCCCCGACTACGTCAACGTGCAGGCGGGTGCCGACGGCCTCAGCCATGGCGATATGTGGCTGCAGAAGCAACGCACCGGCAACTACGTGCCCGACAATCGCACCGACACGCGTCTGTTTTCCTACGACGACCTGTTCCGCGACTGGCAGGGCCTGCTCAGCTTCATCGTCCGCGGCAAGGACGCCGACGAGTCATGACGACCCCTGCACCGACGCTCGCGGCCTCGATCGGACGCCACGTGCGCCGCGGTTCGCTGCCGCGCAGCGCGCTCGTGCACCTGCTGCCGAATGCGGCGCAGGCGCAGTTGTTCGTCGCCGACGGCAGCCGGCTCTACGACTTGCCGCCGCGGATCGCAGCGCACTTCGACGACGCGCTTCGCGACCGCGATGACGAACGAATCACCGCGCTGATCGCCGAGTTCGGCCTCGACGCCCCGCCCGCAATCGACGATGTGCCGCCGGCGACGATGCCGGTGCATGCGCTGTCGCTCGCCGTCGCGCAGAAATGCAATCTCGCCTGCACCTATTGCTATGCACAGCATGGCGAATTCGGCGGCACGGCGAAGAACATGCCGCTGCAGACCGCGTTGCGTTCGGTCGATCTGCTGCTCGCGGAAAAGCCCGCCGGCAGCAAGGTCAATCTCGCGTTCCTCGGCGGCGAGCCGCTGCAGAACCGCGCCGTGCTGCAGGCGGCGACGGAGTACGCGGCGGCGCAGGCGGCCGCGCGCGGCATCACGGTGGGCTTCTCGATCACGACCAACGGCACGCTGGTCAAGCCGGCCGACGCCGAATTCTTCGAGCGCCACGCTTACGCGGTGACCGTCAGTCTCGACGGCAGCGCCGAACAGCATGACCGCCTGCGCCCGCTGCGCAACGGGCGCGGCAGTTTTGCGCTGATCCTGCAGCACATCGCGCCGCTGCTCGAACGGCAGCGGCGCATGCAGGTGTCGGCGCGGGTCACGGTCACGCCGTCCAATCTGGATCTGGCGGAGACGCTGGACGAATTCGTGCGCCTCGGTTTCCACAGCGTCGGCTTCTCGCCGTTGCTGCATGCGCCGAACGGCCGCGCGGAAATGCACGGCGATGCGCTCGAGCGCATGCTCGACGGCATGATCGCGTGCGGGCTTGCCTTCGAGCAGCACGTGCTGGCCGGCACACGCTACCCGTTCCTCAACATGGTCAACGCGCTGCGCGAGCTGCATCGCGGTACGCATCGGCCTTATCCGTGCGGCGCCGGGGCTGGCTATCTGGGCGTTTCGGCGGAGGGTGAACTCGCGGCCTGCCACCGTTTCGTCGGCGACGCCGAGCGCGGATTCGGCAACGTCGGCAGCGGGGTCGACCGGGTCAGGCAAAGCGCCTGGCTGGCGCGGCGCCACGTGCATCGGCAGTCGCCGTGCGGCGGCTGCTGGGCGCGCTATCTGTGCGGCGGCGGCTGCCACCACGAAGTGCTGGCGCGCGGCCGCAGCGCCTGCGACTACATTCGCGGCTGGCTGCACTACACCATCGAGGCGTACGGACGGCTGTCGCGGCTGCGCCCGGATTTCTTCGCCACGGACGCGGCATGAGCGCGGCAGGAGAGGTCGACGTCATCGTACTCGGCGCCGGACCGGCCGGATCGACCGCGGCACTGCGCCTGGCGCAGCTCGGCTATCGCGTCGTCCTGTGCGACAAGCAGGACATGCCGCGTGCGCAGGTCGGCGAAGCGCTGACGCCGGGCGTCGCGCACACGCTCGATGCGCTCGGTGCGCGCGACATCCTCGCCCGCACGCCGCATCTGCCCGGCCTGCGGACGCGCCGGATCTGGCGATCGCAGGAAGTCGAGTTGCTCGAGGGGACGGCGCACACGATGGTCGACCGGGCGCGGTTCGACGCCGCTCTCGTCGATCTGGCCCGACAGCGCGGAGTGTCGTGCCGGATCGGCGCGACGGTGCGCGAGATACGCCGCATGAACGACACCTGGGAGTGCAACATCGAATCGCGTTCCGGCGTGCAGCGCTGCCGGGCCCGCCAACTGCTCGACGCGCGCGGCCGCTCCGCCACGCGCTGCGTGCATTCGATCGCGCCGCGCCTGCTCGCGACCTGGGTGGACGTCGCGGCGGCGGGACTCGTCGATGAAATCCGTCTCGAGGCGACACCGCGCGCGTGGTTCTGGGGCGCGCCGTTGCCCGGCGGCGGCTGCCGCCTGATGGCTTTCTGCGATCCTTCGGATCCGGAGCTGCACGCGCTGGGCAGGGAGGGCTGGTTTCGTTCGAGCCTGGCGGGTACGCGTTTGTTCGCCGACTGCGTGCCGGCCCTCGAACGCTGCGGGGAAATGCGCTCCTGCGCGGCGACGCCGTGCGTCGCATTCGAAATCTGGCGGGACGGTCTGCTCAAACTCGGCGACGCGGCGTTTGCGCTCGATCCTCTGTCGTCGACCGGAGTCGAGAAGGCGATGCGCTTTTCGCTGCAGGCCGGGCTGGCGCTCAATACCGCGCTGAGCGAGCCGAGCGAAGCGGAGCTGGCCAGGCAGTTCCTCGACGATCGGGTTTCGCAGGCGGTCGCCGAGCATACGGTGTGGACGCAGCAAGCGTATTCGCGCGCCTGGCCGGGTTCGGAATACCCGTTCTGGCGCGCGCGCGGACGCCCCGCGGAGGATCTTCCGGCACCCTCGGGCAAGGGCCGGCCGCGGGCCATTGCCGACGCGGACGCCGTGCCGGCGACGGCGCAGGCCGCGGCCGAATTCCTGCGCGCGGCGCTCGCGCGCCCGATCCGCCTTTCGCCGCAGATCGAGTTCGTCGAAACGGCGTGCGCGGTCGGCGACCGCATCCGCCGTTGCCCGGCGGTGAGGCATCCGGGCCTGCAACGGCCGGCCGCCTTCGTCCAAGGCGTTGCGCTGCAGCCGCTGCTCGCTTCGATGGTGGCGGCCGCCAGCCTGAGCCAATGGATCGAGCTCTGCTCGCGGCAGATCTCGCCGACCACCTCGCTGGGTATCGCGGCCTGGGCGGCGCAGTGCGGGTTGATCGTCAGCGTGAACGCCGCCCCGACCGGGTGAAGCTCCGGCGGTTCGGACGGGGGCGGTTGTCGGAAATTCGACGTCGGAGAATTTTCTGAATCAGGGGGCTGGATGACCAATCGAAAGGCCAATCGCGCGAGCGGATTCCCGTCTCGGGCACGTCGTCGCGGATCGAACGCAGGGCGCCGCCGCAGCGGCAATTCGGATCTCGCCGAAAGCCCGCCGCCACACCGCAGTCGAACATTCACACGTGCGTCCGTTCAGACATTCCGGGAGGAAATGCAATGAATACGATGATCTCGAAGCGGCAGGCGGCCCTGCTGTCGGCCATCAAGCTGTGCATCGCGGCTTGCTCCGTCGGGCTTGCTTTGCCTGCGGCGATGGCCGCCGACGACCCCGATGCGACCGCCGCCCGCGAACTGCACAATCCGCCCGTGCTGCAGCGTTCCGACGTTCGCCTCGCCGCGACCGCGCTGCCGCACGGCGAGCCGGCGCGCGAGGTGGCGCTCGATCTCGACATCGCCTACACCGACAACAAACTTTTCGATCCCGCCTCGGGGCGGTGGGACAAGGTGCACCTGCGCAGCTATACCGGCCTCGGCGTCGACCCGAACGCGCCGTTCGTCGCGCCGACGATCGAAGTCACGCCCGGCGAAACGGTGCGCATCTCGCTGCACAACAAGCTGCCCGCCGATGCGGATTGTATGAACGGCCACCTGCCGGTGAACACGCCGCACTGCTTCAACGGCACCAATCTGCATTCGCACGGCCTGTGGGTGTCGCCGACCGGCAACAGCGACAACGTGTTGCTGTCGATCAATCCCGGCGTGAGTTTCCAATACGAATACAACATCCCCGCCGATCATCCCTCGGGCACGTTCTGGTATCACACGCACCGTCACGGTTCGACGGCGCTGCAGGTGTCGAGCGGCATGGGCGGCGCGCTGATCGTGCGCGGCGACCGCAAGCCGGACGTCGGCCACCAGGGCGACATCGACACCTTGCTGCGCACGCCCGCCGGCGATCCGTTCGCCGAGCGCATCCTGGTCATGCAGCAGATCCAGTACGCCTGCGTCGGGCCGGACGGCAAGCTCAAATACAAGAACGGAAAGATCGACTGGACCTGCAATCCGGGCGAGACCGGCGTGATCGAATCCTACGACCAGCTCACGCCCTCGTCGTGGACCGACTCCGGCCGCTACACCAGCATCAACGGCGTGGTGCTGCCGACGTTCACCGCGCGCAGCGGCGCGCTCGAGCGCTGGCGCCTGATCCACGCCGGCGTGCGCGACACGATCACGTTCCAGTTGCGCCGCATGAGCGGCAACCTGAAATCGCTCGCCCAGCTCACGGTCAGACCGGAGGACCAGCAGAAGTTCGCCGATCAGGTCTGTGCGGGCCCGGTCGTTTCGCATTTCGTCGTCGCCTCCGACGGCTTGACGATGCGGCGTGCGCAGAAGCACGGCGTGACGACTCTGCAGCCGGCCTATCGCGAAGACCTGCTCGTCGCGTTTCCCGAGCCCGGGCGTTATTGCGTGATCAACGCGGCCGCGCCGGCGGCCGGCAACGTGACCCAGGCCGCCACCGGACGCCAGGTCATCGGTTTCGTCGACGTGGCTGCGGGCGAGAAGGTACCGGACATGGATCGGTTCGTCGTCGACACGCTGGTGAAGTCCGCGCAGGCGAACATGCCCGCGCCGGTGCAGCAGCAGGTGGTCGCCGATCTGCGCAACAGACTGACCCTGAGCAAGTTCGTGCCGCATCCCGACATCACCGACGAAGAGGTGAAAGGCGAAGGGCAGCACCTCGTGTTCTTCATCGACACGAGCAAGACGCAAGCGACGTTCGAGGTCGGCACGGACCAGAACGATCTCGAACCGTACGACCCGAAGCGCATCGACCGCGTGCTCAAACTCGGCAGCGCACAGCAGTGGGAGCTGGAGTCGCACTTTGCCTCGCACCCGTACCATATCCACGTCAATCCGTTCCAGATCGAGAAGATCCTCGACCCGAACGGCAAGGACGTCAGCCTTCCCGATGCGGTCGACAATCCGGACGGCAAGGGCGTGGATCCGCAGTACGCAGGACTGAAAGGCGTGTGGAAGGACACGCTGTGGGTGAAGAGCCTGATCCCGAGGGTCGCCTATCCGAAGGGCGTGTATCGCATTTACATCCGCACGCGCTACGAGCGCTACATCGGCGAGTTCGTCCTGCATTGCCACATCCTCGATCACGAAGACCAGGGCATGATGCAGAACGTCAGCATCCGCCTGCCGGACGGCGCCGGCGGCGTAAGCAGCGGCCATCACTGAACGCGGTGCTTCCCGCGCGAGACGGCGGCAACGGGAGCGCCGCGCGAACGCAGACGTCGGGGCATTTTCGAATGAAGCGGCAACTTCCGGTCCTCCGCTGCAAATCGGGGGACCGCGTTGCGCTGAGCGGGCTCTCCGTTCCGGTACGACGCCGCACCCGCTGTTCGGCTGAGTATCCTCGCTGTCCCCGCAAAAGATGCACATGAGCCACCGTCGGTCGCGATCCGCCAACCGACCACACCGGGTGGTCAACCGAAATGCCTCCCGTGCGCTATAACGCCAGTGCAGAAAGTCTTCGTGCGCCGAACCGATGTCATCGGCATGTATATCGCCGGCAAGGCGAAGTACGGCTGCGGCTTTTTCGAAGCCTGTATCAAGATTGCGGACCTCAAGGGCCTCGCCCGACTTCGAAAGCTCGATCCTTTATCAGGAGTTTTCATGTTTCGCAGAACGTTGCGCCGGGCTGCCTACCGAATTGGCACATGGCTGAGAGTCGTTCTCGTCATAGCCGCTGCCTGTTTCGGCATCATTCAATACGCAGATGCAACCCAGGCCAGGGAAGCCCTTCGCGGGGTCGATTTCGTACATCCGCTGCAGTTCAACGCGAACGACCAGGAGGCGAAGCTCGCCGAGCTTCAAACTCTCGGCGTACGCACCATCCGCTTCGGCATGTATGCGCAGGACGAGGATAAAGATGTCGACTTCATCGAGCGCGCCCATGCGCATCGCATTTCGACAGTCTTGATCCTCCACGGTCTCTATACGCCGGGCGCGTCGGAGCGCCCGTTTCGCCCGAAAGAGTTTCCGGGCATGTGGCCGGGGCCGTCGTTGTCGGCGCTCGATCCGGAACGCTCCGCCCGGTATTTCCAACGACTCCTGGACAAGCTTGACGCTGCCGGCGTGGCCCTGGCCGGCCTCGAGTTGGAGAACGAGATCAATATGGCGGGCAACAATCCGGATTTCCGCCTGCCGGGAGAAGGTCGTGTACTAGGTCTCACGGATCTCTCGAACGATCTCGAAGGACGGCAAGTTGCCCAAGGCTATCTCCAGTATCTGAAGGTCCTCAAAGTGCTGAAGCAGGTGCGGGATCGATCAAAGCTCAACTCGCATACGCCGCTCCTGCCCACAAGCCTGGTCGATATCGAGCAAGAGGGTCCATGGCCGACACCGAAGCCCTATGACGGCGTCAGCGTCGGGGCGACGATGGCTTTCTTTCGCGCCCATGGGCTCGACGAACTCGTCGATGCCTACAATCTTCACACGTATCCTTGGGGCGACCATCCGGGAGACAAAACTTCGGCAGTCCACCGCATGCGCCGCCTGCGTGGTCTGCTTGAACCGATCTGCACGCCCGGCGGCAAGCCCTGCTGGATCACCGAATGGGGCTTCGCCTATTCGGGCAAGGCTTGTACCGCACCCGAGGAAAGAGACCACGCATTGCTCGTGCAGGAGATGATGGGCGATTTTTCCCAACTCGTCCGAGAAGGCAGACTCGCGGGCCTGATCTACTACTCTTGGACCGGCGATCCGCAATTCGATGTAGAACGCTGCGGGGCAATCAGCGAGGCCGGCAGGCGGGCAGTGAGTACCTTGTAAGCGAGTTCCGATTGTGCCGCGCCGGGGAACATTGCCAGTTGCCTGGAGCATTCGGCAACACCCGCTTCAACATTGATCGCGGCGTAAGTCACCTATCGCGGCCAGAATTTGTCGCCATATCGAGATATCGATGTTTCATCTGGCATACAGCCTGCGTTTAGCGGGCTTCTAACGCAGGTCGCGCGTAGGATGGCCTCCTTCCCGGATTTCGCTTCCGTCGATTCGTGTTTCTCCTCTGAGCTTGGAGAACATGCCGGTCGATTCGATATTGAAATGAGGAGTCCCATGCAACGCATAGCCATCATCGGCGGGGGCGCTGCTGGCGCCACGCTCGTCGCGGAATGTCTGAGCCGATCCGGCGGAATCGACATTGCCTGGTTCGTCGGCCGCCGTTCGGCGGGCCGCGGCGTCGCGTATGCGACCGGCGACGGGCAACATTTGCTCAATGGACGCGCGGGCAGCCTAGGCCTCACCGCCGACGATCCGGATGGCTTCATGCGCTATCTGAAAGAGCGCCGTATTCCGGCGACGCCAACCGATTTTCTGCCGCGAGCGATCTTCGGCGACTATGTCGAGGCCACACTGGCGCACCTGATCGCGGAGCAGCCCTCGGGTGCGCGAATGCAGACGTTGCCAATGGAGGCCGTCGCCGTCGAGAAGCGCGGAGGCGAGTTCGTCGTGCGCAGCGACGACGGGCAGACGCTGGTCGTCGACGCCGTTGTTCTTGCTGTCGGCGCACTGCCACCTGTGCCCATTGCCGAGATCACTTCGGAATCGCTCGATGGTGGCCGCTACCTGCCCGATCCGTGGCAGTGGCCGTACGTCAAACAAGCGCCACGGACGCTGGTCGTGCTCGGCAGCGGATTGACCGCCGTCGATGTGATCCTCACCGCGTCGAGCAATTGGCCTGAGACAAGAATCATTTCACTGTCGCGCCATGGCTGCCTGCCTGCGGCCCATGCATCGACGTCGAGCGGGCCGCACAATCGGCAGCACCGGCTCGTCGCAAGCTTGCTCGAAGATGATTCGATCCGACGCTGGTTCGGCGCCGTGCGCGAGGAAGCGCGAGTTAGCCGTGACTGGCGCGCGGTGATTGACGGTCTGCGTCCGGCGACGACCGATCTTTGGCAAAAGCTCGGCCTGACGCAGCGCAGGCGTTTCCTGCGCCATGCACGCTGGGCGTGGGAGACTCTGCGTCATCGCATGCCGCCGCAGACCGCCGAAGCGATTCAGGCGTTGCGCGACGGCGGTCGCCTGAGCGTCATCGCGGGCCGCATCCGCCGCGTCGGGGGCCACGCCCCGCTCGAACTGGTATATCGCAGCCGCGACGACGGCGTCGAGCGTACGGTGCTGGCCGACTTGGCAATCCAGGCGACCGGTCTGCAGACGAAGGTCGAGCGCACGACGTATCCGCTGTTACGCCAATTGCTGCGCGACGGTCTGGTTCGCGCCGACCCTTTAGGCCTGGGCATCGAGACCGATGCACACGGCCGTGTGGCCGATGCCGCAGGACGCATCGTGCCGCGGCTGCGTGCCGTCGGCACATTGCTGCGCGGAACGCTTTGGGAATGCACGGCGTTGCCGGAAATTCGTACGCTCGGTGCGAAGATTGCCCGCGACCTGCTGACGGAGTTGTCCGAAATCGAAGCGTTGGCAGAAGCCGGCTGAGTGTGAATCCGCGGCGATACTTCCAAGAAACTTGCACCTCGACAGGCGCAGAGCCAGGAACGGCTTGCGGCACCTTTCCGGCATGCCGGTATCGGCCGACCGCTGGAGAGGCGACAGCGATGGCAACCACGTTACCCTGTTTCAAATTGGCGCGTGGTTGCCCGCATCGACTAGCCCCTGTCAATTTGCCGCAATGCTCGCCGCCGCCTCTGCCTCGACGGAACTTTCGGCAATTGCCGATTTCTCCGAGAGCAGGTGCTCGATCCTGCCGGTGAATTCCTGCTGCAGCTGGCGGTTGAATTCGCCGCTCGCGGGTGAGGCGAAGCCGGAATGGATCGCTTTCACGAGGCCGTCGCGGCCGATGAACAGCGTCGCCGGCCACGTGTTGAGATTGACCGCCTGCGGCACCTTTTCCCACATGTCGCTGGGCGCGCCGGCGACGAGGTAGGTGTACTTGACGCCGTACTGCTTCACGAACGCGCGCGCGCGGACGAGGTTGTCCTGTTGCTCGGGTTCCTCGAAATCGAGTGCGACGATGGCGAGCCCCTGGTCACGATATTTCTTGTCCAGCTCGACCAGATACTGCGCTTCGTCATGGCAGTTCGGGCACCACGTTCCGGTGACGATGGCGAGGACGACCTTGCCCTTGAAGCGCGGGTCATCGTTCGACACGAGCTTGCCGTCGAGATCGGGGAAGCTGAAGGTGAACTTCTCCTTCGGATCGCGAACGGTCGTATGCGTGAGATAGTTGGCCGGCTCCGCGAAACCCTTGGCGCGTGCGACGTCGGGGCGGTACGCGGTCAGCGTCTGCGCCGACGGATAGCGCGCCTCGGCGTACTTGTCGTCCGACTTCTTCTCGCCGCCGTCGTTGTTGATGTACTTCGCCAGCAACTCGTTGTGTACGATGATGCCGAGCGTGCCGTCCTTGCCCGGCGTCACTTCGATGAGCCCGGGGCGGCTGCTGTCGAAGTGGCTCAACACCCATTTGCCGTTCTCGTAGCGGCCGCTGTAGGCGCCGGTGTCGCCGTCGACGCGCAAAATGGACGCGGCAACGTTCACCCCGTCCTGCTGTACGATGAGGCGATGCGCCTTCTCGCCCTTCGCGCTGGGATTGGCCAGCGGAATTTCCCATGAGCCGGCGATGGCCGGCGGCGTTTCCCTGGACGCGGCCGGCTCGACGTGACGCACTGCGCGGAAGGGCACGTTGATCGAGCGGCCCAGGCCCTGGGTCAGCGTGTTGCCGACCAGCTCGCCGTTCTGCAGCGTCGCCGTGATCGTGGTGAGGTAGTGCTCGGACTTGAGCACGAGCTTGCCGTCCCGGTAGCTCGCGCTGGTGGTCGTCTCGTAGGGCTTGAAGCCGTCGTAGAACGTACCCTTCAGCGTGTCGCCGGAGCCCGAGATGTCGAGGCGGAACGCGATCGGCGGGCCGTCGCCGACGAGGCTCGCATCCCAGCGTCCGGCAAGGCCCGCCGCATTGTCGGCGGACGCGGCGAAAGCCCCGCCGCCGAGGGACAGCGCGATCGCAAGACTCGCGCCCAGAAGTGCAGTTTTCATGATCGGTTCCTCATCGGGTTGTGACAGAAGGGGAGGTCAAACTTGCCGCCTTGGCCGTGTGCGTTGCGTCCGTTCGAATCGAATGGGCTTTCGCGTAGGTCTTCCATTCGTCGGGAAGACCGGGTTTGGTGGCGAGCAGAATTTCCAGCGCCGCGCGGCGGTCCTGCGCGGACAGGCTCGCGAAATCGGCGCTTTGGTCGCGGCCGCTGAGCACTTCGAACAGGCGGTGATAGACGTAGCCCTTGGCCGGTTCCGGAAGCGCGTCGAATGCGTCGGAGTAGACGAGGTAGCTCAGCCGATAGCGGAATATCCGCGTGTCGAGGTCGAAATCGCGCAGAGAGCGGCCCTTGGCATCGCGCGGTCCCCGCGCGGCGAAGCCGCGGGCGAAAGGCGACGCGGCGATGGCTTTCTTTCCGTCGCTGTCGGCAGGCAGATGCGCTTCGTTGACGAACAACAGGTAGCGCAGCAATTGTTCGGCAGGCCGCTGGATCTGCTGGCGGATTTTTTCGGTCAGCGCCGCATCGGCAGGCGGCGCGGCGCTCTTGGTTTCCGCATAAAGCGCAATCCGCGTCTTGTAGTTCGTCAGCGTGATCAGATTGTGCATCTGCGTCTGATGCGCGAGCACGAGCAGGGCGACGGCATCGCTGCTGTCGACGAGATAGTCGGCAGGAGCAAAACGTTGCGGCAGCGGTTCAAGTTTCTTCGCCGCATCGCCGCCGCCCGCGGCGGCGGATTTCTCCGCATCGATCGCGGCATTGCCGAGGCTCGCCTTCGCCAAGCCGCCGGTCACGTACCAGCCGCCCCAGCGCTCTTCCAGGGGACTTTCCTGATCGGTGATGAACGAGCGGCTGGAGGGAGCCTGCGTGCCTGTCGTCGTCGGATAAATCGAGCGCAACAGCACGCCCGGAACACCGCGCGTGCCGGGCGCGATATGGCATTGCGTGCAGTCCAGTTCGGCGCGCTGAAAGCTCGGCCGTTCGGCCTTGTGCTCGTCGAGCAGATAGAAGATCGCCCCTTGCTTGGGATCGAACGACACGATCTCGACGGCCTTGCCCTCGTGCACCGAACCGACATAGACATCATCGTTGAAGTACAGCGCGCGCGGATGTTCCGGGGAGATCTTCGGGTATTGGAAACTGGTCTTGGAAAACACCAGCGTCTGCGAATCGATCGGCACGTCGA
Source organism: uncultured bacterium (assembly GCA_966424745.1). GTDB lineage: Bacteria > Pseudomonadota > Gammaproteobacteria > Xanthomonadales > Rhodanobacteraceae > Rudaea. Next base: position 37,803 of record CBJLOV010000006.1, on the reverse strand, counting down.
GCAGCTTCAGCACCGATTTGAGATAGCCGTGGCCGTCCTCGAACTCGAGCTTCGCGGCGCCGCTTTCCAGGCGCTTCTGCAGCAGCGCAACCGGATCGCTCAAATCATTGGAACGATAGTTGATCGGCTCGTCGCTGAAGGGGATATAGCCCTGGTTGCGCACGGCAATCTGCGCCTGCGCCGGATGCGGTCGGCCTATCGCGAGCGCCGCAACCGCGAAAGCGATGAGAAGGCGACGCGGCGTTCCGCGGGATGCATGGATCGAACGGAGCGTGCGCGACGAAAAATCAAAGGGAACCGGGAACATGGATCACTGTTTCGCTTCGTACACGGGCGGAGTGGTCTGCCCTTGATGGCAGTTGCCGCAGGTAAGAGGTGTGGCGTAGCGCTGGTCGCTGACCTGCGCGAGATACTTCGTGTTGATGTCGTTGAGCATGTTGATCATGACGCGAGCGGTCAGCTTGGCCGGGCTTTGGTCGGAGGCGAAGTCGACGCCATGGGGTGTCTCGGCGTGGCAGAAGACGCACTGCACGCCCAGCTCCTGAGAGTAGCGGGCCATCAGCTTCAGCACTTCGGCTTGTGGAGTATCCTTCGGCAGCACCCTCAGGTTCCGCGGCGTGGGCGCCGCATCCGCCGCGAGGGAGGCTGTCGCGGCGGACGCGGCTCGTACCGAAACGGATGGCAAAAAGCTGCCGCCGAGGGCGCCGAGCACTGCGCCCGCGGTCGCCAATCGCAGATAGAGAATGCGCTTGCCTCGACGCTGCCGCATGGTTCGATCAAGGAGCAAGCTGAGCGCGGATTTCGCCGGGCTTGTGTTCGGCGCTATGCACGTTCACGTAGAGATTGCCGGCCTTGAAGCTCGCGTATTGATCGTCCGTCAGCTTTGCCGCGGCAGGCACCGACCACAGGCCGTCCGCGCCTTTTTCGAGCGTGATGATCGGCGGTCCCGCTTGCCCCTTCGGCGCAACGTGGATGTGCGCGGCGATGCCGTCGACGCCCGAAGTCTTCACGCTTCCGCTGACGGACTTGTCGTCGGCGATCTTGATCGTTCCGCTTCCGCTTGCCGTTGTCGTTACCGGCGGCGTCTCCTCGCCGCCGCTCAGTGCAACGTGAATCTCTTTCGCCGAAGCGAGCCCACCGCCGAAAGCGATCGCGGAAGCGGCAACAAGAACTCGGGCGGGCAACGCAAGTAGCAGGTGTTTCACAGGCGACTCCTCGTGTCGGTTGACGATGAAAGTCGCGCTTCTCCGCGACTCCATGGGGCAAACGGGCCGCGAATGAGTTCGCGTCGATTGCGTGAGGATTTTTACCGTCGAAACCAACTGATATCGAATAAGAATTGGTTATTCTTTAAGGACGATAAAAATATTAGAACGCCGCGTTATTTGCGCGTCGCAACGGCCGGAAGCCTGGAATTCAATTCGCCGCAACGGTGAATTCCTCGGTGAACAGCCGACATACGCCTTTCTCCTCGAAGCAGGTCTGTCCGCGAATGACGCCGCGAATCTCTTTCGACGAGGAGGGGTCGAGTATCGTCACGCGCTGTCTGAAGTGACCCTTGCCGGAAAAGTACCGGTAGTGCGCCTCGCCGCTCGCGTCCTTCAACGTGCCGGACTTTGCCCGAATCGATTCCACTTCACCGGCCGCACGGTAGGCCGCATTGTTTTCCAGCTTGAGCTTGACAGGCCTGGGGCCGAAGAGCGCGGGCGTGAAATCCGACGAGTAGAGAACCCAACCCGGAGCAATATCGACGTCGGCGACGATCTCGATTTCCTTTTCAGCCGAAGCGCGTATGGGCGCAGCAGTCCATTGCCAGGTCAGCGGCGAGTCCGTCACATCGGCCCCAACCAGGGATGACGAAGCCGAAAGTAATAGCAGGGCGACTGCGCCGCGGCGATGCCGATGGCCGGATTTTGGAATATGCATATTCATGGAAATGGAATCCGCGTCGGAATGGTGTGCAAAGAATAAAAGGCCAAACACGAAGTCGGCGTGCGACGCGTATGACTTCTCGGCATTTGCATAAATATCTTGCGCTAGGACATATCGATAGACATCGAACGTTCAATAAGAAAATAAATAGAAACCGTTTTTCATCCGCGGTCTCGAATGCAAGTCTCATCGCGGCCTATCCCATGGCCGCAGTTTTCGACGGCGATTCCGATCTTCCGATCCCGGCGCAAGTGCGGCCGCACCTTGCCCTGACCCGGATACATCACCGTGAAAAGAACGACGAAGACTCGCCCCAAGAAACATTCTCATGCGGCCGCACCCGCCGGCCGCTTGGCGCTGGCCATTGCCACCGTGCTGTCCGGCGCCGCTCACGGCAGCGATGCGCCTGATGCATCGGCGGCTTCACCCGATCCGGCAACGCTGGACGCGGTGGTGGTCACCGGCTCGCGCACGAGCACGCGCACGGTCAAGAACAGCTCTACGCCGATCGACGTGCTCTCCGCGGAAGACCTGGCCGCGACAGGGAAGGGCAATCTGCTGCAGGCTCTGCAGGCGGTGCTGCCTTCGCTGAGTCTGGAGTCGTTGGGCGGGGACTTGGAAAACATCGTGCGCGGTGCGCAGCTGCGCAACCTGTCGCCCGGCTACACGCTGGTTCTGATCAACGGCAAGCGGCGCAATGTCAGCGCGTATGCCAGTGCGAGTTCGAACGGCTTTCCCGGTCATTCGTGGACGGATCTGGCACTGATTCCAGTGGCGGCGATCGATCACGTCGAAGTGTTGCGCGACGGCGCTTCGGCAATCTACGGCTCCGATGCCATCGCCGGTGTGGTCAATGTGATCTTGAAGTCCGCACGCGAAGGCGGCGGCGTATCGCTGGAAGGCGGCCGCAGCGACGACGGCGGCGGCAGCCGCACCGGCGCGCGGGCCGACAAGGCGTTCGCCCTCGGCGACAAGGGATTTCTCGATCTGTTCGCCGAAGACACCGACCAGCATTATGCGCTGCGGCCGCTGCGCTACAAGGATACCTATCTGTCGTATCCGGCGATCGGCGCGAATGGCAAGCTTGTCGCACTCGGCCTCTACAACACCTTGCCTGCGGGCGCCACGGCGAATCCCGCCGAGGCGACACGCAATGCCTACGCGCAAACCATTTACAGTCCGCCGCAGTACGACACGCGTGCGCTGGGGGCAAACCTCGGCTACGGGTTTAGCGAGAATCTCGAACTGTATTCGTTCGCCACCTACAGCGACCGCAGCGCGCATTCCCGGCAAAACGTCCGTCTGCCCAACACGGTGTTCGGCTTCAATCCGAGTCTGCTCAGCGTCTATCCGGACGGGTTCACGCCGATCGAGGCGACCAAGGAACGCGATTACTCGATCGTCGGCGGACTCAAGGGAACCTCGTCGGGTTGGAACTGGGATCTGAGCACGACCTACAACCACGATGCCGTCAAAGTCTATACGCTCCATTCCGCCAACTATTCGCTGAGCTACCCGGGCGGTCAGACCGACTTCTACGACGGTGAGCTGGTCTACGGCCAATGGATCGAGAATCTCGATCTGCGCCGTTCGTTCGATGTCGGCAAACTTGCGTCGCCGATCGATGTCAGCGCCGGCGCGGAATACCAGCGCGAAAACTATCGGCGCGGGGCGGGGGATTTCAACTCGTATTACGGCAAGGCGGCCGTGGCCTATCCGGGATACTCGCCGCTCGATGCGGTCGATGTGACGCGCAACAGCAAAGCGGTCTACGCCGGCGCTGCGGCGAACCTCACCGAGCGTTGGTTTCTCGACGCCGCGGTGCGTTACGAGGACCATTCCGACTTCGGCAACGTCTCCACTGGACGTCTGTCCACGCGCTTCGACTTCAGCGAGCAGTTCGCCGTGCGCGGCACCGTCAGCAACGGCTTCCACGCGCCAAGCCTGGCCGCCCAATACTTCCAAGTCACCTCGGCGAGCCCCGGCGTGACCTATCTGACTGCGCAGGTGGGATCCAACGTTGCGAAGGCCTTGGGTTCCACTCCCTTGCAGCCGGAGAAAGCGCGCAACTACACCCTCGGCATCACGTTCGATCCGGACCGCTCCGTACATGCAGCGCTCGACGTCTATCAGATCGATATCCGCAACCAGATCGGCATATCCAGCTACATCGGCTACAACGCGACCAATCCCGCCGCCGTCACGGACTACAGCGGCAGTGTTCTCAACGCAGCGCAAAAGGCGGCCATCGACGCGCTGTTGGCGAAAGCCGGCCTCGGCATTGGCTCCGGCGATGCCTACTACGCCAACTATTTCACCAATGTCGGCGACACGCGCACGCGCGGTCTCGAATTGACTCTGGAGGCAACGCAGAACGAAGCGTGGGGCAAGCTGCGTTGGAGCTACGCGTTGAACTACGGCAAGACCGACATCACGCGCGTGGCGGCGATCCCCCAGGTACTGCAGGCTTTACCCAATCTCAGCCTGTTGACCTTGGCGAGCCAGTACAACCTGCGCTATCGCTCGCCGTTGTTCACCCAGATCGGCGGCGTGCAACTGAGCCACGGACCGTTGACTCTCGGGCTCAATCTCGTCCACTACGGCCCCATCAAACGCATCAGCAACGGTTACCAGTACGAAATCGCGCCGGCGGTGGTGACCAATCTCAACGGCGGCTACGATTTTGGCCACGGCTGGAGCGTCGACCTCGGCGTCGACAACCTCTTCAACAAATACGCACCACATATACCGACGGCTGCGCAGACCGCGGCCAATCGTGCGACCTGGACGTTCCAGTACGACACGAGTACTCCGATCAGTACCTTGGGCGGCTACTACTACGGCCGCATCAACTATCGTTTCTGATCCGCGCCTGGCACGAGCTTCGCCGCCTCGATCGAGATGGCGAAGCGTTATTGCGATTTCTTCTGCTTGCGATAAAACTCCGGACCCGGCGGCACATCCGGCAGTTTGAGTTTCTCGTAGCCGCCGCCGCGATTGCCGTCGGGACCGATCGGGCCGGGGCCGGGCCCCAGATGCGCGGCATCGATATTGTTCTCGTTGCACGCGTATTCGTTCAGCCCCTGTCCCGGCTCGCCGAGCACCCAGGTGCGGCTGAAGGTGAACGGCTTGGTGTAGTACTTCGGATCGGTGATGGTCGATTCGAGATGGATGTGGTGGAAGTCCGGCCGCGACCAGCGCTCGACGACATGCGTCTCGTCGCTTTGCGGGTCGCCGTTCTCGTCGATCCATATCTTGCCGTCCTTGCTGTCCTTGAAGCCGATGGAGTCGATGATCAGCGTGTCGCCGTCCCAGCTGCCGACCGGGTTGCCGAAGTATTTCGGATCGGGATCGTCCTCGTGCGCGCGTCCGTCCACGGGGACGAAGCGATGCGTGTTGTACAAATAGAGGAATGCCAGACGCTTCGGCGTGTGCAGGATTTCGAACGGCAGCCCGCTCGCGTTGTGACGCGGGATGCCGCCAAGGATGCACAGCGCCTCCGGGTCGATCGTCTTGGTGCGGTTGTACTCCTGCGCTTTCTTGCCGGCTTCGGTGAACGGCAGTTCGAAATTCGGCAGATCCTTGCCGATGTTGCCGCCGGGCTTGCCGGGTTCGCGCAGCGGCTTCCAGAACCCGGTGAGTTCAGGCTTGCCGTCGCTGCCGCGCGGGGCGGGCAGTTTCGGCCCGGTGTATTCCTTGCCGCGGATCAGGTCGCCGGTCGGGTCCACCGAATTGACGTAGGCGCGCTTTTCCGCGACGGGCGCGGCCTTGTCCGGCGTCGATGCCGGAGCCGCTGTCTGCGCGAGGGCAGGGGCGATCGGCGCCGCCGCGGCGAGGAAGAGAAGAACGGCGCCGCGCATCCCCGCCGTTTCTTTTGTCGAGCAGTTTCTCGATTTCATCACGGAACTCTTTCTCCCGAACGACTTCCCAAAAAAATGGAGCGTCCCTGCTCCAGTCCACGCCACACACGCCGAACATGCTGACATTCGGCAAAACGGCCGTATAGACTTCCAAACGCGTTCGGCTATGTTGATTTCTCATGTCGATAGCCGATGGGACATTGATATATGTCGTGCGGCTATTTGCGCCGACCTCCGGATGCCACTTTTTCTTCAGATCAAGCCGATCAGGCGGCCGCAGAGGCCGATGCCGAACCATGCGACAAGCGAGGCAGCGGCCAACGCGCGCGACGCTGGGCCGACGGCGACCGTGCGCTGGCGAAGCAGGCGCCGATGCAGGATGACGGAAACGACGATCGCCAACGCGAGCAGAACGATTTTGATGCGGAATGCGACGTTGACGTAGTACTTGAGCGGATCGGTCAGCAGCAGCACCGTACCCGACAGAATCAACACGGCGACGGCGATGGACAACGGGCGGCGCAGTTCGCTGGCGACTCGCCATGGCGGCACGCGCAGGCCGAAGCCGAGGACGCGCAGGTCCACCGCGATCACGGCGCCGCCGAGGACGGCAAGCGCGAGCAGATGGACCATTTCCGTCACGGCGAACGCCCAGGTCGACGCGTTCAGCCACCGGCTCAGAACGGTATGTGCGAGCGCGGCGAAGAGATCGTGTCCCGTCATTGGCGATCCGGCAACGTCATGGGGTGGGAAGAATTAGAAGTACGCGATCGCGCGGCCGGCGACGATCACGGCCGACCAGCTCGCCAGCGAGATGGCGGCGGCCACGCGCACGGACAGCGGCGAGCGCGCGGCGAGGTCCCAGTCGGCGATGCGGCGGAACAGGGTCGCGTGCAGGATCAGCGCGTTGAGCCCGGCGACGATCAGCAAGACGAACTTGGCCACGAACGCCGGATTGGTGTACAGCCTCTGCGCTTCCGCAACGAACAGCAACAAGCCGCTGACCAATATCAGAGCGAAGCCGATCCAGGTCAGAGGCAGCAGGCGCGCCGCGATGAGTGAGGCAGGCTCATCTCGAAAGACGCGATTGAGCAGACGCAAGTCGACGATGGCGACTGTGCCGATCATCAGCGCGAGGGCGAGCACGTGCACGGTCTCGATCGCGGGAAACACCACCTCGGATTCGCGGATCGACGTGGCGAGACCGGTCGCATAAATCCAGTCGCAGAATACCTGCAGCGCGCTCATCGCCGTGCCTGCGCGTTCATGGTTTGGCCGGTGCCGGTTTGTCTGCTGCCTTCTGCTTCGCCGCATCGGCATCGCCCGGTCCGCCGTCTCCCGGCGTGCCGCCGTTGATGATGCGGCCGTCGGGCAGCGTCACCCGGCGCGCGTCGACGACGTTCGCGCCGCTCTTGGCCAGGTAGCCGTCGACAATCAATGTGTCGCCGAGCTGGATATCGCCTTTCTTGAATCCCCGCCGCGACAGCGCCCCCGGTCCGGCCCCTTCACAGGCCCAGCTCTCGACCTTGCCGTCGCTGCCGGTCACGTCGACGTAGAAGTACGAATGCGGATTCGTCCATTCGATCTTGGTCAGCTTGCCGATCAAACGCACCGGCTTGTCGGCGTCGAACTCCGCGGAGAAGGAGTGGTGCGCGCCGGCGCCGTCCGAAAAGAACAGCGCCGTCAGCGCGAAAAAGAAAAACGACCTGCGTTTCATGTTTGCCCTCGATGCCTGCCAGGCGGAATTCCGCGTCCACTCGGGCGAGTGGAGAGGCCTGCATCGTATGCGTTGGCAAACGGCCCGGTTAGCACGGGTCACCATGGCGAAATGAGCGAATTTCATGGTGGAGGAAACGAAGCAGCCTTTAGCCTTGCAGGCGTTCAAGCACACTGTACCGAGGTTGCATCGTGAATCGCTTTCCTGCACATCGCCGGCTTGCGGCCGCCTTGTTGCGGCTTGCCGCCGTGGTTTTCCTCGTTCTTTTCCTTCGCGCAAACGCCATTGCGGTGGGCGCGGACGAAGTCGCCAAGCACAAGGCGCGCATGGACGACGCGCAGGACCTGAAGTACGAACTTGCGGACGCCATCGAAGAAAAATCGGCGGGCAAGATTGCGAAGCATGCGAGAGCGATCGTCAAGCTGCTCGAACTTGAAGATCGCTACTGGAAGAACTCGGGGTTGATCGACGCGATCGCGCTGTCGAAAGAAAATATCGAGGCCGCGAAACGCATCGCCGTAGCAGGCGAAGAGGGGCGCGTCGGCATGGCCGCACGAGCCTACCATGATCTCGACCGCACTTGCACCGCCTGTCACGATGCGCGCCCGGAAAAGCGCATCCCGTAGCCGACAAGCTCAGGGTAACAACGGGAACCGGCAGCGACTTATCTGGGTGTTGCAATTTCGTATTGTGCGGAGAGATAGCGTCGTATGTCGGCTTCGTTGTTGATGAAGCGACGCTTGCCGTGCGTTGCCCGCGCTTCATCATTTGGCGCGCTCACTCGCGCGGGATTCTCTGGCGGGTGTGAACGCTTTTTTTGTCGAGCTCATCACGGTGATGAGGAATGCGCACCTGCGCTCGCAGGTTGCTGTCGTCGGCCGCGTCCGATCCGTCGACGCTGTCGCGATTCCATACCTCGACCAGTTGCTTGCGCATTTCGCGCCAATGGACTTCCTCTCGATCGCGTGTGCTCATAGGGACTCCTTCGTCGCCGCAGGGCTGTCGGACCTGCATCAAGTTGTGTGCCAATGAAAGGCGAGGCTCCCCCGGCGCGGTGTTACGACGGTCGGGCCGGCCGCGAACTCGCACCGAACGAAGAGACAAGGCAGTTTGCATGGACCCTCTCGGCCCCTCATGCAAATTGCCAAACACGGGCCGCGCTGCGCTCGGTCTGCGTCGCCGGCAGGGTTCGAGCGCGTACTTCCAGGCCATCGATGCGTCGTTCGCGGGTTCCCGATTTCAGATGGCACGAATCTGGAATCACCGGAATGCACGCCGAACGCGTTGCAGTCCCCCGAACGAGGAGATCGACTATGGAAACCGCTACCCTGAATGAGCTGATCGAGGTTCTGGAAGACGGCCGTAAATTCTACGACGAGGCCGCGGAGCGGGTCGGCCGCGCCGACTTCAAGGCTCTGTTCACGCGCATGGCGCGAACGAAGGAAGCCATCGGCAACGACTTGCGCACTGCGGTGGTCGCCCGAGGGGAAAAGCCGTCCGAGGGCGGTTCCTGGGCAGGGGCGGCGCGCAAGGCCTATGCCGATCTTCGGGTCGTGCTCAGCTCGGACAAAACCTATGCCTATATCGCCGAGCTGGAGGTGTTCGAAGATCGCATCGCCCATGCATTCCGGAACGCCGCGATCCATGCCAAAGACCCGGGAATCACTTCGCTCGTCGAGCGTTACATAAACGAGGTCAACCGCGATCATGCGCAGATGAGCAATCTCAAACACTCGCTTGCGGCATAGCGGCCGCTTCTCTGCCCGGCGATGCTCATGCCTCGCCCAGACCCCAGCCCGGGCATGCGGCGCTACGCGAACCGCAGCCGGATGTCGGGAGTCATGGCCTACCGGATCGGTGAAGGTTGGATAGACGTCCAGTTCGTCAACGGCGATGTCTACCGCTACGACAATGTCGGGGTGGGACAGCGGCACCTGGAAAAAATGCATGCATTGGCCAGGCGCGGCCACGGTCTGGCGACCTACATCAGCCGGCACGTGCGCGACGACTACAGCTCCAAGCGGTCGTTGCGCATCGCCGCCGGCTGGAACGAAAGTACGACGAAGCGGCTTTGACCGGGCGCCAGCCGGCAGCTACCGAGGCATGTCCGAAGGCAGCATCGCAGCCTGCCTCGGGTTGCTCGGTGCATCCCTCGTATCTTCTTCGCCTGGGCGAAGAAGATCGATGGCCGGGCTATCGCGCCTTCGTCCGCGACCTGCGTGCGGTCTTGCCCTGCCTCGCCCGATAAAACCGATCTTCAAGGCGGCATCAATGGGGGGCCGCCACGCTCTTGAGGAATTGCTGGGTGGCGGAGGTGCGCTTGCCGCAGGCGACGTTGCTGAGCGCGAGGATGCCGACGAGGCGTTTGTCCCGGTTGACGACGGGCAGGCGCCGCACCTGCAGGTCCGACATGTTCTTTGCCACCGCCTCGACGTCTTCGTCGTCGAAGCAATAACGGATTTTGCTGGTCATCACTTCGCGCACGGGCGTCTCGGAGTTGCGCCCCTCGGCGACGGCGCGCAGCACGATATCGCGATCGGTGATCATGCCGATGAGCCGGTCCTGTTCACCGACGGGAAGACTTCCCACATCCTGGGCTCCCATCAAAGACGCGGCCTTCTGCAGCGAATCATTCGGGCTGGCCACCACCACATCACGAGTCATGATGTCTCGAACGTATTGCATGACGATCTCCTCATCGACGGTTTGTCGCCGTAGAAACCAAGCATCGGCTGTGCCAACGAATTTTCAACGGTGATGCATTGCGTCGCGGCGTTCGCGGGTGTGCAAAATGCCCTGTCGGATCGGCGCGGCGCGGTGGTTTTGCACGATCGCGGAGGTTCCCGGCGAGGAATGCCGCGTGGTACGGAATTTGCGGCGGCGTGTTACCCAGCCGCAACGAGGAGACGGACATGAAACGTCTGGTATATGCCTTCGATACCGCCGAATCGGCTCACGCCCAAATCTTCCGACTGACGAAGCGCGGCATGCAGAACGGGCACCTGTCGCTTCTGGCCCGCCCGGATATCGTGGCGGAAAAAATCCCTTCCCATCTCACCGATGCTTCGATGGACGTTCTGCCGGCGATCGGCCGCGGCGCCGCATTCGGAGGCGCAACCGGACTGGTCGCCGGCCTGGTCGGCATGGCCACGCCGGCACTGGGCGTCCCCGCCGGCGGAATCACCCTGATCGCGTTTACCGCCTTGGGCGCTTTGATCGGAACATGGAGCGCGGGCATGGTCGGCGCGAGCATTCCCAACAAAGTGCAGCGCCGGTTCGAAGAGGAAATCAACGCGGGCTACATCCTGCTCGTGATCGATGCGTCCGAAGCGGAGACCGAGCGCGTGAAGAAATGGATGGCCGCCTCCGAGCCGCATCAACTCTGGCAGGGCGAAGTCGACCAGTTCGTCAAGTGAGCGCAGTCGGAACCGGACACCGTTTGGGTCCCCCGAGGCAGCCGAAGCTGGCACGATGATTGCGTCGCGCAGCACAGGTATCGAGCGAGGAAGCGGTCATGGCGCGTCCGATCTGGACGGGTACGATTTCATTCGGACTCCTGCAAATTCCCGTCGCGCTGTATTCCGGCGAGCGCACGGTCGACTTGCATTTTCGTCTCCTCGACCGCCGCGACAAGAACCCGATCCGCTACGAGCGCATCAACGCGGAAACGGGCGAAGAGGTGCCCTGGAAAGAGGTGGTGAAGGCCTACGAGTACAGCAAGGGAAACTATGTCGTGGTGGACGCCGATGAACTGAAAAGCGCCGCCCCCGAGGCGACCCAGACCATCGAGATCGAGTCGTTCGTGGACGCCGATGCGATCGAGCCGATGTATTTCGAGAAGCCGTACTATCTGGTCCCCGGCAAGCGCGCGGAAAGAGGCTATGTGCTGCTGCGGGAAGTGCTCCGCGACAGCCGCAAGTTCGGCATAGCACGCGTCGTCATCCGCACGCGCCAGTACCTGGCGGCGCTGCTCGCCCACGACAACGCGCTCGTGCTCAATCTGCTGCGCTTTCCGCAGGAGATCGTCGACGCGGAAGATCTTCCGCTGCCGGCGACGAGCGACAGGAAATTCGCCGCGAAGCCCCGCGAACGGGAGATGGCTCAAGCGTTGCTCGAGTCGATGGCGGCCGAATGGAAACCGGCGCACTACAAGGACGAGTTTCGAACCAAACTGCGGAAACTTCTCGAAGCGCGGGCGCGCAAGCGCAAAGGCACAGTGCGTCGCGAAAAGGCGCATCACACCGAACCGCCGGCGAGCAACGTGGTCGATTTCATGGCCCTGCTCAAGAAGAGCCTCGCGCGGCGGCCTTCCGCGGCGCCGGCCAAGGCGGCGGGGCGCAGGCGGGCGCGCGGCCGCCGTGCCGGAGGGCGCGCATGAGTCTGGCCGAATATCGGCGCAAGCGCGACTTCGGCAGGACCGCCGAACCGAGGTCCGACGCGAAGGCAGAACGCCGGAAAAAGTCGAGCTTCGTCGTCCAGCTGCACCATGCGCGCCGGCGCCACTACGATTTTCGTCTGCAGGTCGACGGCGTCCTGAAGAGTTGGGCGATTCCCAAAGGGCCGAGTTTCGATCCCCGCGTCAAGCGGTTGGCGATCCAGACCGAAGATCATCCGCTCGCCTACGCGGAGTTCGAGGGCGACATTCCGCAAGGCGAATACGGCGGCGGCCACGTACAACGCTTCGACCACGGGACCTGGTCGACTCGGGAAGCGGCAGCGGCGCAACTGCGCAAGGGACATCTGCGCTTCACTCTGCACGGAAGGAAACTGCGCGGCGGTTGGGATCTGATACGTACCGCCAAGCCCGGCCGCAAAGCCCAATGGCTATTGGTCAAGCAGGATGACGAACATGCCGGGCCCACGGAGGCGGATGACTTGGTCCGGGCGGCGGAAGGTGCGGCGGAGCGCCAATCCGCCGGGTCCGGAAACTCGCGTCCGCCAACCGGGTCCGGCGCGGCTCCGCAGCGGCCCGCCCTCGACGCGGATGCGCTCCTCGCTTTGCGCGGCGCGAAGCGCTCGCCGGCGCTGCGCGCACCGTGGCCGCCCGAACTGGCCAGCCTGGTCGACGCGCCGCCTTCCGGCGAGGGTTGGCTGCACGAAGTGAAATGGGACGGCTATCGGCTGCTGGCGCTGCGCTCGGGCAAGGCGGTGTCTTTGTGGTCGAGAAACGGTCTGCCATGGACCGAGCGTCTGCCCGAAATCGCCTCTGCGTTGAAGCAAGTGCGGGCAACGGAATTCGCGCTCGACGGCGAGTTGGTCCAGCGCACGGACCGGCACAGCGACTTCAACCGCCTGCAGTCCGCCCTGGCCGAGGGCCGCAGCGCGGCGTTGACCTACGTCGTATTCGACTTGCTGCATTGCCACGGCGTCGATCTGCGCCGTGTCGCGCTGCAAGAGCGCAAGCGGGCACTGCGCCGGCTGCTCGATGCGGCGCCGGCGCCGCTTGCCTATTCCACCCATCACCGCGGCGACGGCCTGCGCGTATTCGCCGCGGCGCGCAGGGCCGGGCTGGAAGGCATCGTGAGCAAGCTCGCCGGCAGCGCCTACGAGCCGGGGCGGGGCGATGCCTGGCGCAAATGCAAGGTCGTGCAAGGCGATGAATTCCTGGTGTTCGGTTGGACGCCGCCCCGAGGTGCGCGCCAACACGTCGGATCGCTGCTGCTGGCCGCGCCGACGCGAAGCGGAGGCTGGCGCTATGCCGGCCGCGTGGGATCGGGCTTCTCCGAGGCATTGCTGCGCCGCCTGGGCTCTTTGCTTCCTGCGCTGGAACGCGACACGCCGTTCACCGCTGCGCCCCGCGTTGCGGGGGCGCGCTGGATCGAACCCGAGCTCATCGCGGAAGTGGACTATCGAGCGATCACGCGCGACGGACTGCTTCGCCAGGCTTCGCTTCACGGTTTGCGCGAGGACAAGACGATGAACGATCTGAAATTGGATGCCGAGCGCACGAAGCCGGCAAAATCTGCGGCGGCAAGCGGACGTCGCCGTGCGACGACGACACGCCGCTCCGCGACAGCCGGTCCGGTGAAGGTCACGCATCCGGAGCGCATCGTCTATCCGGCATCCGGCATCACGAAATCCGAAGTCGCGGATTACTACGCCGCGGTGGCGCCGCGGCTTCTGCGCGAAGCGGCACGACGGCCGCTCTCCGTCGTGCGCTGCCCCGACGGCGTCGAAAAGGCCTGCTTCTTCCAGAAGCACGAGGAGGCCGCGCTCGGCGACGCGGTGCGCGGGACAAAGATCAAGGAACAGAGCGGCAAGGCCGCGCACTATTTCTATATCGATTCCGCACGAGGTCTGGCCCAGCTTGTCCAGATGAACACCATCGAGCTGCATCTTTGGGGCAGTCGCGTCGACGAGCCGGATCGTTGCGATCGGCTCGTCTTCGATCTGGACCCCGGGGCCGGCGTTGCCTGGAAGCGCATAGTGACGGCCGCGCGGGACGTGCGCGCCAGTCTGCGGAAAATATCGCTGCGGTCCTGGCTTCGCGTTTCCGGCGGCAAGGGCTTGCACGTCGTGGTACCGCTGAATCCTCCGGCTCCATGGGATCGCGCGCACGCATTTGCCGAAGCCCTGGCGCAGACGCTGGCGGCGCGATCGCCGCAACATTACGTCGCCGTGGCGGGCGAGAAAAACCGCAAGGACCGGATATTCATCGACTATCTGCGCAATGCGCGAGGCGCGACGAGCATCGCGAACTACTCGCTGCGCGCCCGCGAGCGGGCCAGCGTCGCGATGCCGATCGACTGGAACGAACTTCGCCGGATCCCTTCGGCCGATGCCTTCGGCCTGCGCGACGTGCCCGGCCGGTTGAAGCGCCGGCGCCGCGATCCGTGGCAGGGCATCGACACCGTGAAACAGACATTGCCTTCGGAAGCGATGTGAGAAAGCCCTATGCGATGCCCGCCTGCGGCGCGGGACGGGTCCCTCGCCGCAAGCGGCGATCCGCGGCTCCTATGCGCCGTCGTGATGGCTGGCGTATTGCCTGGACGCTTCTTCGACCTCGTGCCGGGCGTGATGTCCATGGCCTGCGGCCAGATGGGCGTGATGATCGCCCTTCTGCTGGTCGCCGCCCTTGTAGTGCTTTGCGGCTTCCTGGTGATGCTTCGCGGCTTGAGTGTGATGCTCCGCCGCTTTCATGTGGTGCTCCGCCTGCGAGCCGGAGTGGGCTTGTTGTGCGGGCCGACGATTCTCGTTCATGTGCATACTCCTTGATGGGTAAGAGGACGAACATCGAGGGATTCGATGTATCGACGCAGGGAGCATCAATCGTGCCAGTGCGATCCGACCTCGGCGGGCGCATCTTCGGCGATGCAAAATGCGGTTCCACCGGTTCGGCGCCGGGCAGATTTCACTCAACCCCCGGCTGCCGCGCCCCCGAGAATCGGCAGCGCCACGCCGGCATTGCGCGGACGCCCGCCGCGGCCCGCGGCGGGCAGCGCTTTTTTTTTCGACGGGGTGTGCTTTTTCGCGCGCGCGGAAACCTGCTTCCGGATACGGCCCTCTTCTGCAGCGGCTTCGCTCGCATTGCTCAGGGGGCGGTTTTTGCCCGGCGACGTATTCACGATCCGTTTTCCTCCTTGAGGACGGCACCGATGCCGCTGCCCAAGAGGTGCCGTCACGACGAGCCCGCGAGGTAACATCGATGGCGCGCCACTTCCGGGAGACCCTCATGACGTCCCGAGCCGGTTTCGAGGAAGGCGCCGTCCGTCCGGATATGGCGCTGTTCCTGCGAGATCTCGTCCACGAGCTGGCCAGCCCTCTCAACGCGCTGTCCATGAACGTGGAAATTCTTCGGGCTCTGTCCCGGCGACGAACCGAGCGGCTCGTCCGCGAAGCCATCGAACGTCTGCATCAGGACCATGTTCGGCTCGAACGCCTGCTGCACGGCTTGCGCGTCTACGCGGCCGCGTTGGAGGAACCCGAGCACGAAGCGGTCGGTTTATGCGATCTGCTGCAAGAGGCCGAGGCAATGGTACGCAACGACGAGACGCCGCCGATCGCGACGGTCGTCGCCGATCAGGGCGCTTGCCTCTGGATGGACCGCCAGGCGGCCCTGTGCGCCGTCGCGGCAATTCTGTGCAATGCGGCCGAAGCCGGGGCTTCGCAGGTGGTCGTGGCCGTGGAAGCCGCCGCAGGCAAAACCCGCGTCTTCTTCGACGACGACGGTCCCGGCATCGACAACGCGAACCGGGCTCGGGTCCTCGACGCCTTCTTCACTTCGCACAAAGGGGATACGCACTTCGGGCTGGGCTTGACCACGGCGCGCGCGGTGGCGCGCGGGCACGGCGGGGACCTCGAAGTGCGCGCCAATGCCCTCGGCGGAACCTGCGTCGTATTCGAAATACGCGATCCGCGGGAATCCAAACCGGCGTAAATTGACGGCGCCGCGGGGGAGGCGTTCCGAACAGCCAAGTCCACGACAGGCCGGAAACGATGCGAACGCTGCTTTCACCCCAGACGTCCACTCGCCATCGCACGCTGGGGATCATCGCTCTGAGCGCGATGGCGCTGGTGGCCCTCGCCAACGTCGCATGGGGTTTGCGCAACCTCGATGCGGTCGTCGCCGCCCATCGGGCGATGGAACGCACGCGCGCGGCCGGCGAAGCGATCGGCGATCTGTTGTCGACGCTCAACGACGCCGAGACCGGATTGCGCGGCTATTTGTTGTCGGGCGATACCGGCTACCTCGCGCCGTATCGGCAGGCGGCCGAACGCATTCCCGAACGCATGGCCGTGCTGCGCGGGCAACTCGGCGACGATCCGGAGCTGCGAAAACGATTCGAAGCCTTCGCCGAAACCGTCCGACAGAAGAATGCCGAATCGGCGCAAACCCTGCAGCTCGCCGAAACCGGCCGGCAAGGGGCCGCGCTGGATCTGCTGAAGAGCGGCCGCGGCTCGAGCCTGATGCAGGCCGCGCGCCAGGAAGCGGATGCGATGCGGCAGGCGGAGGCCGGTCTCCTGTCCGAGCGAACGGGATACGTGCGGAGCATCGAAAAGCTCACGCAGTTCGCCACCGTGCTGGGCGGGTTGATCGGCCTGGCTCTGATCTTCACGGTGGCCGTCTTGCTGCGGCGCGATTTGAACTTGCGCGTCGAAGCGGCGGCGCGTCTGCGCGCGCAACGCGATTGGCTGCAAACGACGCTGCACAGCATCGCCGACGCAGTCGTGGTTGCCGACAAGACCGGGCATATCGTCTTGCTCAACCCGGTCGCCGAGAATCTTCTGCAACGATCCGCCGATCAGCTCGCGGGTTTGCCGACGGCGGAGGTGTTCGATCTCGTCGACGAAGTGAGCAAAGAGGCCGTTTGCGATCCGGTCACGATGGCGTTGCGCGACGGGCGCACGGTGCCTTCCCGCAGTCAAACGACGCTGCGCACCCCGAACGGAACCGAACATGCGATCGAAGACAGCGCCGCGTTGATCGCGGACGAGAAGGGCGTCATCCAGGGCGCCGTGATGGTGTTCCGCGATGTGACCTCGCGGCGTCAGGCGGAGCACACGGTGCGAACGGCCACCGCCGCTCTTGCGCATCGCAATCGCACCGCAATCGCCAACGAACGCATTCTTGAAACCATCCTCGAGAACGCGCCGATCGGCATCTTCGTGACCGGCCCGGCGCCGGACTTTCACATTCTCGCGATGAGCAGGACGACGCGCGAATGGATCGGCGCGAAGACCATTCAGGTGCCCGCCGATACGGCCTATCGCAAGATTCTGCCGGACGGCAGTTTCCCCGCGCCCGGGCAACTGCCGCTTCATCGAGCCATGCTCGAAGGCAAAGAGGTGCGCGGCGAGACTTGGATTGTTTCGCGGCCGAACGCGGCGCCCCTGCGGGTGATCGTGGACGTGGCGCCGGTCCGCATCGAAGACGGCGAGATCGTCGGCGCGGTCCACTGCTGGATGGACCTGTCCGAACGGGAACGCCTCGACCGTGCCTTGCGCCTGACCGAAACCCGATTGGGCGTGCTGCTCCGGTCCAACGTCATCGGCCTGGTACTCAATTTTCGGCGCGACGGCACCGTGATCGAATGCAACGGCGCGCTGCTGGACATGCTGGGCTTTTCACGCAGGGATTTGCGCAAGGGCGCGGTCAACCTGCTGACGCAAACGCCGGCGGAATTCCGCAAAAAAGACGAGAAGATATTCAACCAACTCGACCGCGACGTGTTTTGTCAGCCGTTCGAGAAAGAGTTGTTGCGCAAGGGTTCGGAAAAGCGAATCTCCGTGGTCGTCGGCTACGCGGCGATCGCCGGCGCCAAGGACGAATACGTCGGTTTCGTCCTCGACGTGACGGAACGCAGGGAGCTGGAACATCGCCTGCGGCAGCGAAGCGAGGATCTGCTCGCCGCCGACCGGCGCAAGGATCATTTTCTTGCCATGCTGGCTCACGAACTGCGCAATCCGCTCGGCTCGCTGCGAAACAGCATCTACCTGCTGGAAGCGCAAAAGGGCGGCAAGTCGAGGGACAACGCCTTGGCGTCCATGCGACGCCAGCTGGATCATCTCGTGCGCATGGTCGACGACTTGCTCGACGTCGCCCGTATCAGCCAGGACAAAATCACCCTGGAAATCGAAACGATCGATTTGCGCCAGGTATTGCACGCCGCCCTCGAAATCGTGTGGCCGCATATCAAGATGAACGGTCATCGGTTGCACGTGCAGAAGGCGGCGGAACCGTTGTGCGTCAAGGGCGACCACACTCGCCTGGTGCAAATGATCGAGAATATTTTGCACAACGCCGCGAAATACACGCCGACGGGAGGCGATATTCACGTGAGCCTGGAGCGGAGCGAAGGCGAGGCCGTCATTCGCGTACGCGACAACGGTCAGGGCATGGAGCCGGATTTGTTGCCGCAGATTTTTACCGCGTTCGTCCAGGCGGACCAGACGCTCGCGCGTACTTCGGGCGGCCTCGGCGTCGGCCTGGCGGTCGTGCGCAAATTGACCGAATTGCACGGCGGCACGGTTCAGGCACGCAGCGCCGGCATCAATCGAGGCAGCGAATTCGAGCTGCGCCTGCCGTTGCTGGAAACCACGGAAACGCGCGGCCCGCAACGCGATGCCAAAGACGAAGAAGAGCCCAGCGCGCACCCCAGACGCGTGCTCGTCGTGGACGACAACAAAGATCTCGCGGCGAGTACCTCGGCGCTGCTGGACTTGTGGGGACATCATGCCCGCATTGCCCACAGCGGCAAAGAAGCCTTGGACCTGATTCCGACATTTCGGCCGCATTTGATCCTGCTGGATATCGGGCTGCCCGGGCTCGACGGAGCGGAGGTCGCCCGCATCATCCGTTCGGAGCCGGGAAACGCTTCCATCCGTCTGGTCGCCGTTTCCGGCTACGGGCAGCCGGCCGACCGCGAGCATGCGATGAAGGCAGGGTTCGACCTCTATCTGATCAAGCCGCTGCGGCCCAGGGCCCTCCGCGACGTCGTCGAGGAAGCGGCCGCGTCGATGTGAACGCGGGCGCTCCCACTGCAATTTGCAACTCATTTCGAGCGCGCGCGGGCTATTCGCAAGAGCTCGCGGCGGCGTGCGGCCCGATCGCCGGCCATTCCGGATTGGCGCGCTCTATGCAGCGCATCCATTGCATCCGCGAAGGAGAAGACCATGAGCCTCGGCGTCATTTTGCTGATCATCCTGATTCTGGCCGCGTTGAGTTCCGCGCCGGTTTGGCCGTACAGCACGCGCTGGGGCTACTATCCCAGCGGAGGGCTGGGCATGCTGTTGCTGATCGTCATTGTCCTGCTGCTGATGGGACGTCTTTGAACGCTGCGTTCCGGCGCCAAACTATGGGTCGGACCGGAGAAGACCATGCCACGCGGTGACAAAAGCGCCTACACAGGCAAACAGAAACGACAAGCCGAACGGATCGAGGAGCGGTACGAGAGGCGCGGCATCGGGAAGAGCGAAGCCGAACGGCGCGCCTGGGCCACCGTCAACAAGGAAACCGGTGGGGGCAAGAAAGGAAAAAGCGCGGGCAAGAAGACTGCGTCGCGCCGCGGTTCCAAACCGCACTCCGGCCGTTCTCGCCGCAGTTCGAAGAAGCAGTAAGCGGCGCTAGCGGTCGGGTTCGCGCAAGATCGAAATGTTTCCGTTGCGCTCGAGGGTGGCTTTTTCGATGCCGTCGAACCGCTCCGTGTTCGCGTTCAACCGCAATGCCTGAAGCAGATCGGCATCGGACACCAATGCCAGGCGCATCTGTTTTTGGTCTTTGCCGCCCTTGTACACGAGCATTCGGGGCGCCCCGTTCATGAGTCGGTCGACGAACGCGAACCGCGCACTGAGCATTGCGACCACGCGATGCAGCAGGGCGATCGAGAAGCATGCGGCAGCCGTTTCCAGAAAAGGAGATGCGCCAACTATGGTGCGGCTCAATATGGCTCCCAGCAGCACCGTGACGCAGGCGTCGAACGGCATGTGTTGCCCGAACGAGCGCCGCCCGGACAGCCGGATCATGCCGAGGAGCAGAAAGAAGCAGACCGCCGCGCGGCAGGACATTTGCAGGGCGGAGAGGCGTGGACCCTCGCCAAACCATTCCCAAAGCCAGGTCTGCATGACGTCACCTCCGCATCCGACGTAGACGGTCATGTATCGCCGTCGTGGCGAACCGATCCCCATCGTCGCCCGGGACATGCGTCCTACGCGGATGATCCGCGGCGAACGGGAAGGACGGTGCGTCGCGTTTCACGAGCCCGCTCCATGGCCGGTGCGCTCGAAGGAGAAGAAATTGCGCAATGGATGAGGCTCGGCGCGGACAAAGCCGAGCAGCAGGTCGGCGCCGACGCTGCTGAAGGCGATGCCATTGCCTCCGTAGGCCAGGGCGAACAACACCCGCGGTCCGTATTGCGGATGCGGACCGAAGTAGGGCAGGCCGTCGGAGGTCTCTGCGAAGGTGCCCGCCCAGGCGACGGCAGGTTCCAGGTACAGCCAGGGCAGGCGCCGGTGCAGCTTGCGCAGCAAGGCCGCGGATTTTTTTGGAACGGCGGCGTCGCGTTTCACGGGCAGATCGATGCGGTCGTCCTCTCCTCCGACCATAATGCGGCCGTCGACGGTGCTGCGCAGGTAAAGGTAGGGTCGCGCGGTTTCCCAGAACAGCGTGTCGTCGAGCCAAAGCATCGGCTCTTCGAGAGGTTCCGACACCAGGACATAGCTGCTGCGGTTGCGCGCCAACGCCGAGGGCAAATATTGTTGCGACTCGTAGCCGGCGGCGACGATCAGGTAGTGACAAAACACGCGCCAACCGTCCTCGACGAACAGGGTGACGTTGTGGGGAGAAATATGCCAATGCCGAACTTCGGTCCGATCGTAGACGTGCGCATTCTTGGCCAGCAGCCGACGCAGGAGACCGTATGCGAGTCGGTAGGGGTCCACTTGTCCGGCATGCGCGGTCAGCAGGCCGAGCGGCGCACGTACGGCGTAGCGCTCGTGCAAGACCGGCGCGCCGAGAATCTCCACGTCGAAGCCGTGTTGCCGGCGTAGCTCGCCTTCGACAAGGAGCCGGCGCCGGTGCCAGGGCCGGCTGGCGATGTACAGGCTGCGCACTCGTCGATAGTCGGCATGCTCCACCTCGGCCGCCACTCCCTCGAGCGAATCCAGTGCCGCTTCGCACTGCCGGTAGGTGGCGACCGCACGGTCGATGCCGTAGCGCCGCGCGAGCGTCTGCAGTTCGGTATCGATTTCGTATTGGAGCAGTGCCGTGCTCGCAGCCGTGCTGCCCCAGCCGACATCGCGCTTGTCGAGGACGACGACATCGAAATGCGCCGACGCGAACTTGTGAGCGATCAGCGCGCCGGTAATGCCGCCCCCGACGACGGCGATCTCGCAATCGACGTTCCGTTTCAAGCGGGGGAAGTTGAAGGGCACCCCGTCCCGCCAAGGCCAGAACGGCGTTCCGCTTTTCAGGTCCATCGCGGCCTCACCACATGGAATCTATACAGGGAGGCACGCATGGAATATGCCAAGGTGCGCAGTCCGGAACGCGGACGAGGGTTCCGTGCGAATTGCACGAGCCGCCGTTTCGCCCATGCGAATTGCATTTCCGCCGGAACGCATCGCCCGCTTGTCCGATCCCTGGTGCAAACCTTGCAGCGCCCAGCGTGTGTGCGCCGCAAGGTTTGCGGTGGTTTGTCCCGATCCCAGGAGGTCGCCATGAAAAGTCATCGATCCATTTCCGCAGTCCTGCTGCTCGGTTCAATCGTCCTTGCCGCCGGATGCGGCCCGGATCCTGCCAAGGTCGCCGCCGATGTCGCCAAGGCGGAAGCGGAGGCACAGAAGAAGGTGGCCGATGCGAAAGCGGATTTCGAGAAGGTGTCCGCGGAAGGCCGCAAGGACGTCGACGTGGCGCAGGCGGACGCCGACCAGGCGACTGCCAAGGGCAGGCCGTCTCCCGCCGATGTCCCTCAAGCCGCGGCGGCCGCGCGCAAGAAACTCGATCAGGCACAATACAAGTACGACCTGGCCACGTACGATGCCGACTTGATGGTGGCCAGAGCGAAGTGCGGCGGCATGGTCGGAGATGCCAGGAAATCCTGCCAGGAAGCGGCTCAAGCAAAGCGCGAGGCCGATGCCGCCGCAGCCAAAGCCCGACTCGATGCCTCTCGCTGATATCTACGTCTACGTTTTGCCGGCGCGCTACGAGGACATCCTGAAGATCGGCTATTCGCGCGATCCGATGGCCCGCATCCGCGCGTTTCATCCGCGCTACTACGAGTGGTTCGCGCTGGACGAAGGTTTTCTTTTGCCGCTGCAGGGCGAGCGTGAAGCCCGGCATGCCGAGCGGATTCTGGCGCAGCATGTGGGCGTCCATCGCAGCCGCTCGCCGGCGGCGATCCGCCGGGCCGCGGGCGGACACACTGAATGGTATCGCGGTGCGCTGCCGATCGTTCGCGAATTTTCCCTGGAACACGCGGAAGAACTGGGGGCGGCCGCCGCCGTACCGCTGGACGGCTGGCTCGACGAGCGCCTGCGCAGCGATCGCGTCGAACTGTACGAATGGTCGCTGCAGCTCTTCGACGCCTTGCATCTGGTCGCGCCCGAGGAAGAGCGAAAACTCTCCGCGGCACTGCGCGATGTGCTCGACGCCTATGCCTACTTCGACATCGACGTGCGTCAGCAGATTTCTCCGCAGGTGTTGCACTGGTGGAAGTCCGGCCGCGACGATTGAGAATCGTCTGGCACAGCGCTTGCTGCATCCGGGCCAGGCGACTTGCGGCCTCGCAGCGCCGGGCGGAATTCTTCATGCGCGCCCGTTTCCTTCAAAGGAGATCGTCATGGCCAGCCGTACACCTTCCTTCAGCAGCATCGAAACGATACGGGCCCGTGCCCGGGAAAGCCTGACTCAAGGCGCCGTCACTCCGGGCTATCGCGCGGACCGCTCGGCCGTAGTCGAACTGCTCAATGCCGCGCTCGCCACCGAAATCATCTGCGTGCTGCGCTACAAGCGCCATTACTTCTGCGCGGAAGGCATACATGCGAAAAGCGTGCAGGCCGAATTTCTCGAGCACGCAAAGGAAGAACAGGAACATGCCGACCGCCTGTCGAAACGCATCGTCGAACTCGGCGGCAAGCCGGACCTGAATCCGCAGCGTCTCGCTGCCCGCGCGCATTCCGAATACGTGCCCGGCGAGGATCTGGTGCAGATGCTGGAAGAGGACCTGGTGGCCGAGCGAATCGCCATCGACACCTACCGCGAAATGATTAGTTGTCTCGGTAAGGAAGATCCGACGACGCGGCGCTTGTTGGAAGGGATTCTCGCCAACGAGGAAGAGCACGCCGAGGACTTGAGCTCGCTGTTGGCGGAACTCGGAAAGAAAGGCGAACCTGCGCCGCGAAAGGCTGCCGCGCAAAAACCGCCCCGCGCGGCAAAAAGGAGCCGTCGCCATATCGATGCAGGCTAGCCGCCGCGAGTTGCAAGACCCGGCGTGCGCGTTCTTGCAATTTGAACTGCGGACAGCAGGCGGTCATCGGCGCAAAGCGCCTGCCGGCGCACGGCGGATTCTTGGCATGCTCCATGCTCCACTAAACGTGACGGACGACAACGGCGTCCGCTCTACAGGAGACATGCAATGCTGTACTACTCGCTGGTTTTTCTCCTCATCGCGCTGATCGCGGGAGCGTTGGGTTTCTTCGGCATCGCCGGGGCCGCGGCGAGCATCGCCCAGGTCCTGTTCTTCTTGTTCCTGGTGTTGTTCATCGCCTCGCTCATTTTCGGCGGAAGAGTGCGCAAGCCGCCGGTGTGACGGGCGAGGCCGCCGCTAGAGGCCGTATTCCTTGCGTTTGCGATACAACGTGGAGGCATCGATGCCGAGAATCTTGGCCGCCGCCTCGAAGGAGTTCGCGCTGGCGAGCACGCCGGTGATGTGGGCTTGCTCGAGATCCTGCAGGCTGATGGCTTCGCCGATGCGCGGATGTGGGTTCGGTACGCCGGCCGAGGCGATCGATAGGTGTTCTCCGCCGAGTTCTTCGCTGCCGCTCAGGATCACGGCGCGTTCGATCACGTTCTGCAATTCGCGGATGTTCCCCGGCCAGGCGTAGGCCCGCATGGCGGCAATCGCCGCGTCGGTGAAGCGGCGCGGCTTCCGGTGATAGGCCGCCGCGAATCGCAACAGGAATTCTTCAGCGAGCGCCTGGATGTCCTCGATTCGCTCGCGCAGCGAGGGCATGCGCACATTGATGACGTTGATGCGGTAGAGCAGGTCCTCGCGGAACAGGCCCTGCTTGACCAATTCGTCCAGGTTGCGGTTGGTCGCCGCGACGATGCGAACGTTGGCCTGTCGGGTCACGGGATCGCCCACCCGTTCGTATTCGCGATCCTGGATGAAACGCAATAATTTGGGTTGCAGTGTCAGTGGAACGTCTCCGATCTCGTCCAGGAACAACGTGCCGTTCTCGGCTTGGTCCACCCGCCCGAGCTTGTTCTCCGTTGCCCCGGTGAAGGCGCCGCGCTTGTGCCCGAACAATTCGCTTTCCAGCAGCTCGGCCGACAGCGAGGGGCAATTGACGGTCACGAAATTGCCCTTCGCGCGTTTGCTGCATTGATGCACCATGCGTGCTGCCACGCCTTTTCCGGTACCGCTTTCGCCCAGGATCAAAACCGAGACGTCCGTGTCGGCTACCTGCCGCAGCGTCTCCAACACCTTCTTCATGGCCGGATTCGCACTGTCCAGTTCGGCGACGTAGCCAAAGCAGTCTTCTTTTTCCAAGGCCTCCAAACGTCGCTCCAGCCGCCGCGCGGCGATTTGCTTGGCCGCCGCCACACGCAACTGCTCGCACGAGCAGGGTTTGACGAGGTAGTCGACGGCGCCGGCGCGAAGCGCCTCGATCGCGGTGTCGATCGAGGAGTACGCGGTCACCATGATGATGCGCATCCACGGCGCGACCTGGCGCACGACCGGCAGAAACTCGATGCTGGATTGGTTTCCGATGCGCAGATCGATGAAGCAGAGATCGAATACGTCCGACTGCAGCGACAGCTCCGCCTGGCCGAAATCGGCGGCCGTGGTCACGCGGTGGCCGGCGGCTTCCAAGCATGCCCGGAAAGTGCGGCGGATGCCGGGGTCGTCGTCGATCAGCAAGACCCGGCTGGAATCGTCGTTGCTTGGCGTCGTCATACGAAACGTCGTATCGCTCGGCAGGTTGAGTTACCGTCGGCGTTGTCCGAAGGGCTCAGGGAAGACCGGGTGTCTGCGATTCCTGCCGGCGGGACAGGGCGGGCAACTCGGGTCCGCACGAGGCGGCACGAATCGCTTTCGTCGAATAACCCGAAGCGGCACGAGACGAATCCGGGTTGCCGGCGGGCCGTCCGCTCAAGGCGGACACCTTGCAATTGGAATCCCGTCTCTTCATCGCCTGCTCCTGGCGCAGCGCTTCGGCGATTTCCCACAATGTCGTCATGGCGAATCTCCATACAGAGAGGGAGCACGCGATCTTCCTGCCGGCGTGCTCCCGCACCTCCGAAAGCGAGGACAGCGCGTTTGATCAATGGAGGCGATCGCGGAACTCCCTGACTTGCTTCTCCGCTTCTTCCCGCGCGATGCCGTAGCGCTCCTGCAATTTCCCTGCGAGGTACTGGCTGTTGCCCTGCGCCTGAGTAAGGTCGTCGTCCGTGAGCTTGCCCCATTGGGCTTTGATTTTTCCGGTCAGCTGTTTCCACTGGCCTGCAATACGGTCTTCGTTCATGGCGGTTTTCCCGTGAAGAGGATTCATTGGCGCGACTTGAGCGCGGAGGCGTCGACCTCGCGGACGCCCTTGACGGCGCGCGTCACGGCGATGGCTTTGTCGACCTGGACCTTGCCGTCGACCGCGCCGGACAACGTGACGACGCCGTTGTTCGTGCTGACGCTGATGTCGGTCGACGAAATGCCTTTGGTCGCCATCAACTGGGCCTTCACCTTCGTGGTGATCCACGTGTCGGTTCCCGGCTGCGCGGATTGGTCCTGCGTGGTCTCGTCGGCGCGGGCTGCGGAGAACGCGACGAGAGGGAGCGCGCCTCCCAGAACGGCGCAGAGGGCGGTTGCAAGCAGTGTTTTCATAAAGCGACTCCTGCGTGGTGGTACGAACAGGGAATCAAATTGCATGCCAGGTCGTTTTCTTTTTTTGAATCAGCCGGATACATACCTTCAACGCCGCGTGCTCGTGCAAATTGCAACGCCGCGAAGCGAACGCGCTGCGGCCTGCATGATCGCGTCCGTCGCGCGTCAGGATTTTTGCGGGGGCTTATCCGGCGTTGAAGGAATGAAGGGAGAGATGGGGTCGCTCGCCGGGAACGTTTCCCCAAGAGCCTCGTCGAGCCGCCCGTCTTCCTGGTGCTTTCGGATTGCCGACGGCATCTGCGAAGGGCGCTCCTGCGCAATCGTCTTCGATGCGGCGCACGCAGCGGACCGTGCGGCGGGCGCTGTCTTCACGAAGGCGCGCCGCATGCGTCGGCGAAGCGATGACAGCCAGGAAGCGTGCATCGTGCATCGTCCGCGCGGAGCTACCCGCGTTCTTCCGCGGGCCGGAGAATGGCCGACCAAGCCGAAAGCGGAAAACGCAATTTGCCGTCGAGGTCGGCCCGAGCTGCGTGCGCGATGCCCGCCGCCGCGAGGGCAAGAAGGATCGCGGTTCCCTGGCGTTGGTGGATCGACGTTGCCATCGTGTTCTCCTGCTGATCGGGCCGGTTCGTCGAGGTTCCTGCAGGAACCGGCGATCCTCTGCAGGCATCAAAAAAGCGAAGCAACGAACGTGCCGCGCATCGTTTCGTTCGTCGGGAGCGGGAATCAGGCGGCGGCGTCGGCCGTGTCGAGCGGCGCACGAATCGCGACACCCGCGGCCGCAACGTCGGCCTGCCGCGGACTGGTGGCCGTGAGAAGCCATGAGATCACGGCACGCAGGGCCTCGCGCTTGCCGACACCCTGTTCGAGGCGGGCCTGGTACACGCGCAGCTGTTCGTGCGCGCTGGTGCCGCGGGTGCGAATCTCCCGCAACGTGCGCAGGTGATCGTGCGGATCGAGCACCATTGCATCGGGTTCGATGAGATCGAACGCTTCGTCGAGCAGCGTCCACACCGGAACGGCTCGATCGCGGATCTCGTCCAGCAGTTCCGCATCGACACCGTAACGCGCGGCCCGCCACCGGTTTTCTTCGATCATCCGCCGCGTGGCGGTACTCCGAACCGCGCCCAGCGCCGGCAGCCGCAGATGAGCGCGGACCAGGCAGCGGAACAAGGTGGCCAAAGCGATGCTGTCTTCTACCCGGGTACAGCTGTCCGCGATGCGCAGCTCGAGCGTCGGGTAACGCACGGACGGCCGTATGGCCCACCATACCTCGCTCCCGTCCCGCAGCGCTCCCAGTCGGTTCAGCGTGCCGACGAAGCGGTCGTAGTCCGGTTCATCGGCGAAGAAGTCCGGAATTCCGGCCCGCGGCCATTCCGCGGCCGCGGACTGCCGATAGGCCAACAGTCCGGTCGGCTGCAGGTTCCAGAACGGCGACGAGGTCGACAGGGCGAGAAACAGAGGCAGCCAAGGCATGAGGCGATTCATGAGCTGCACGCGATCGCCGTGCGGCACGGCCACATGGACGTGCAAACCGCAGATGAAGTCGCGTGCGCCGATGATCTGGTACGTCCTGGCGATGCGCTGATAGCGCGGCTTGTCGGTGGGGGTTTGCTGTTGCCAGCGCGCCAGCGGATGCGACCCGCACGCGATGATCCCCAGCCCCATCGAATTGGCCACTTCCGACACTTGCCTGCGCACCGCGCTCATCGTTTCCCATGCCTGGTCGGAATGAGCGAATACCGGCGAGACGAGTTCGATCTGGGACTGCATCATTTCGAACGTGACGGCGGGACCCGCGAGCTTCCGGCAGGCTTGCACAAACGACTTGGGAACCCGCCGCGGCGCTCTCCCGCTGCTCAGGTCGACCAGGAAACATTCCTCTTCGATTCCGAAGGTCAGGGCCTGGGCCGTTCCTTCCAGGGGCGTGAATGAAGCGTTGTCCAACGTCATGGGCGCATATCTCCGAAGGCCCCGATGCGCTCGACGTGGCGCCGGGATGCCGATGGCTTGCAGAAACAATTCGCGTGCCAAATGGCGCCGCGAGGAGAATCAAACGGATCCGGGACCGGGACGGAACGCATTCGGGTGAATTGCACGGCGAGGGGACTCGCCCTCATGCAGACTGACGTGCGGACCCTCGCCGGGGACAGCCCGTTGGCATGAATTTGGAATCGTCTTTCTTACCGCCCCGGACACCGCGAAGTAAGAGAGACCACGATGAGCGCAGAAACGTTGGACGACATGATCGCGGCGCTCGATTGCGGCCGAAAGTTCTATACGGAAGCCGCGGTCAAGACGGATCGCGGCGATCTCAAGCTCCTGTTCCAAGACCTGGCCCGATTCAAGGAAGCGATGCTGGAAGACCTGCGTTGCATGGCCGGCGGGCATCGCGCACCTCTCGGCGACGACAGCTTGGCCGGCAAACTTGAAAATACCTATGCCGAGATCGAAGCGAATTGGGATATCGACAAAGAGCATCGCTACCTGGGTTCCCTGGTGATCAGCGAAGACCAGATTCTGCACGCGTTCGGCAGTGCGATGGTCAACTCCGACGATCTCGTCCTGAGGAACGTCGCGCGAAAACATCTGGAACAGCTGTCGCAAGGGCATCGCAGGCTGTTGAAGCTTCGCTACGATCAGGCGCCGTGACACCGATCCGCCGAGATGGCGCATCGGCGCAGCGACGACCCCGCGATCAGGTGCCGATCGAACCCAGCTGCTCCACGTGCCGGATGTCGCTCAGCCAGAGATCGATGGTCCAAGGCGGAGCGACGGGGTCGTCGAGACGAACCAGGGCATTGATTCCTTCGTGGCCTGTTTCGTCGCGAAATTGCTGGGCGGCGGGGCGTTCGACGACGGTGCCCACGCACGTTTCGCCGTCTTGCAAGGTAATGCGAACGCGAGCGAGGCTCGGCAGCTGGGAAACCAGTCCCTTGATGCGATCGACATCGGCAGGACGGGTGAGCACCGTTTTTGGGGTATCCGGGTTCATAGGAAACAGGCTCCTGGTCGAAGTACGCCGTTCACGCGGCCGGGAACGGCGCAAGGGAAAGTGCGGGGCGGCTGGGAACTCACTTTCTTGTCGGCGGGACGGGCACGACGTGCGTCATACGCCAACGCATCACCGTCAACAACGCCGCAATCGCCGCATATGCGCCAATGACGAGCACAAGGCAGAAGCCGATGGCGATTTCGAGCAGTTGGATCACCATGGCAGACCTCTTCAAATGAAGGGCTCGTTAGTTGCGATGCAAGATATCCGCCAAGCCGGGAACGCGATTCTTCGAGGAAAGGCCGTGGAATTTGCATGATCGATGCGCGACGATCGTGCACCTTGCCGGCAGGCTCGCGAGCAGCGCGCGGCGTGCCCCGTCGCGCCACGCGGCATGGGGATGGCACCGCGTCGACCGCGGCCCACGCACACGCACTTGGACGCCGCCGAGCTCGTCGAGCAAACCCGACAGAAGGGCTCCCGCAAAGTCGCTTCGTGCGACCTTGCGGCGGGCAAGACCGTATCGCAGCTCGACCTACGCGGAAGCGCCAACGGCCGCCACGATGCAAGCTTGAGCATGAGCTAACGGCTGCGCTGTTTTCGGCTGCGCGCCGCCTTGCGCGCCGCCGCGGCGCGGACTTTCGGCCCTTTGGTCCTGGCGGCTTTGCGGGCAGAAGCCGACCGCTCGGCCGCGGTGCGTTTCCGTGCCGCTTTCTTCGCGTGCACCGAGAGTGCCTTGGGGGTGGCGGAGCCATGGCCCTCGCGCTGAAGTGCGCGTGTCACGGCACGCGATCGTTTGGCGGAAGGGGCGGTCTTTTTCGTTTTCGATCCCGCGCGACGTGCGGCCTTTTTTTTCGAGGCGGCGGATTTGCCCTTCGCCGGGATGTCGACACCGGCTTTGCGGGCCTGCGACAGCCCGATCGCAATCGCCTGCGCCGTGGACCGAGCGCCATGTTTGCCTTCACGGATGTGTTCAATTTCTTCGCGGACAAATTCGCCGGCCTGCGTGCTCGGCGATTTGCCCTCGCGTTTGTCGCGTTTGGCGCGTTCAATAACGGATTTTTCCGGCATGACGTTCTCCCATGGGTTCGCAATCCCGAAATGCGGCAGCGGCCGATTCATCGACCGTCGGCTTGTCGAGGGAGGAGCAGGAGTCGTGCCATGCGCAAAGCTGCGGGCAGCGGCGGTTCGTGTCGCCGATCATGCGCGGGCCGATCCATGTTCTGCCGCAGCGATGCACGGTTTACTCGGCCGAGGCATCTGTTGAACGTCGTGCGGTCCGCATCGGGAACGAGGCGGGCGAGGTTCCGGCTCACCCGGAAGACGGCGGATAGGCGTTGCCGATCCACGTCCCCTGCTTGTAGTGCACACCGACTTGCTGGATCAGTTGAACATTGCTGCTGCGCTCGAACACGATGACGAAGTCGGAGCCGCCGAACTGGAAATAGCCGAGTTCTTCGCCCTTGCGCAGCGTTTTGCCGACCTCGGCCGTAATGACGACCGACGACACGTGCGCCATGCCGACGGGCAGGCAGGCCACGAGTCCGATCGGCGATTCGATGACGACGAGACCGCGCGTCTGGAGGAATTGATAACCCGTCCCGTCCTGCGCGCTCAGGATATTGCATTCCTTGCCGTCGACGACGTCGCGCTTCACGACGACATCCAGGTAAGCCTGTCCCGATATCACCCGCGTCTCGAGCACTTTTCCGCGCACCGGAACATGCCACCGATGATAGTCGGCGCCCGCGAGAAAGCTGTGCGTGAAAACGCCGCCGGCGAAACAATCGGCGTACATGCTGTCCGCGAGCAGTTCGTGTATCGACCAGCGCACGCCTTTGAAGTCGAGATTTTGATTTTCGGCTTTGATGCTCGAACGGGCGCCGATCGGCCACTGCCCGACGAACGTCGAGTCGGCAGGAGAGACGATCACGCGGTCGTCGGAGATCGCCGCCACCGGCCGTACGCCCGGCTTGAGGTGACGGCCGAAGAACTGGTTGTAGGTGAGATAGCCGCTCGGCGGCGGCATGTACTCGTCCCAATCGAAATCCGGGTCGTTCCTGAACGTATCGATTGCTCCGGCCGAATCGGGGGTGTCGAGATAGCCGCCCCATTCTCTTGCGTGCTCGACGAGCCACGCCGAGAGCGGCGTCAATTTTCCCGGCCGTTTCCCCGGTTTGATCGGCGTCTGCAAATCTTTGAGCGGCTCCTGGTCGAGGAAGAAATACAACTCTATGTATCGGTCGTAGACCGAACGCGCGTCGCCGCGTTCGTTGGGTGCCCAGGTGACGAGCTCGTCGACGTAGCGCAGGAAATCCTCGACGCTGCGTACGTTGCGAATTTGGGGGATCGCGTATTTATGAGCGTTTTCGATCGCGGCCGTGAATTTGTCGTGCCAATGATGGCGGCGGATGAGATTGGCGAGCTTCCGCGTCGTCGGCTGCAAGGACCGAATATCCGTCGAAAGCGCGGAGTCTGCTTTTTTCGTGCGCATTGCCGATTCACCGAATGACGAACGAGGTTCCACCAGCCCGCCCGAATCGGGCGCAGGCTCAGCGTGACGGACGACGAGCCTCCATCGTGCCGTTCAGGCGATTTGTGCAATTCCAGATTCGTGCCATCTGCGGCTCGGGCGAGTCCCACGCCGTCCTCGCGCGACTTCCTCCGTTTCAATCTGCATTGCCTCGACGCGCGCGCTGTGCAATTCGCACGGTCGGGTCTTGCCCGTTCCCTGCGCTTTCGAGTTCGATGCAAGCCGCGGAAAAAGACGCGTAGTGCGCGCGACGAAAATGACCGTTGTGCGGGCGCAGTTTCATTGCCTCGGCTGGCACAGTGGATGCAGCGAACGGGCAGGGCACTCCGCCCATTTCCGACTATGCCGGGAGGATCATCCGATGAAGAAAAATCTACATGGCAAGACCGTAGCGATACTCGCCACGCACGGATTCGAGCAATCGGAACTGCTCGAACCGAAAGACGCGCTGCAGAAGGCCGGTGCGAAAGTGGACGTCGTGGCGCCCGAAGGAGGGGAGCTCCAAGGCTTCAGGCACATGGACAAGGGCGACAAGGTAAACGTCGACCGCACTTTGGACGACGTCAGCGCGACGGACTACGACGCGCTCGTCTTGCCCGGCGGTGTCTTCAATCCGGATTCGCTGCGCACGAACGACAAGGCGATCCGCTTCGTGCGCCTTTTTTTCGAGCAGCGCAAACCCGTCGGTGCGATATGCCACGGCGGCTGGACCCTGATCGACGCAAACGTCGTCGAAGGACGGACCATGACGTCCGTGAAGAGCATCCGTACCGATCTGCGCAACGCCGGCGCCATCGTCGTGGACGAGAAAGTCGTCGTCGACAACGGACTGGTCACGAGCCGCACGCCCGAAGACCTCGGCGCATTTTGCTCGAAACTGGTCGAAGAAGTCGGCGAAGGACAGCATGTGGGACAGCATGCGAGCGCTGCCTGATATTCCGCGAACCGGTCCGGCATCCCCATGGAGGATGCCGGATGGTTGCGGACGGTATGAGCGGGTGATCTCGGATTTCGTGCAATTTGTCCGGCGCGCTCAGCGTTCTTCGGAGCGACATCCGCAGCAAGGATCAGGACAAAGTTTTCGGGATCGTCCGGTCGGATCATTTCGGCCAGGTGCGCGCTTTCCACGTAGGGCAACTGGGCTGACCTGCGAAGATCAGCGGGACTCGGCAATGTGAGATGCGCCCATAGTTCAGCTGAATAGAGCGCCACCCTCCGAAAGTGGAGGCCACACGTTCGAATCGTGTCGGGCGCGCCATCTCAGCTCATTCAACGAACGGTCGACCATGAGTTCATGCTCTGGGACTCGATCGACAGGCCTGCCAGCAGGACGAAGATTTCACGGAAGGCGTGTGGGCGCCGCCTCACTGCCGCGGTGACTTAACGCGCCTAGGCGGTACTCATGGACGTTGGATCTTCGTGCCAGTCGCCGCCGCGGACGAAGGCACGATTCGTCGATCCGCCGACATAGAGCGGATCCTCGGCGTCTGGGTGACCGTTGATGATCCAATCGCTCTGCTTTTCGACAACCGGCTTGCCGTCGCGGACGATCTGAAATTCCGGGCGTCCGAGGCGTGCTGGCGCCCTGAGCACCGACAGGCCGGCATTGGCCTCGAGCCGCTGAACCGCCTCGCCCTGCCGGATCAACAGGGTGGCTGGCCGAGTGAGCAGGGCGACCATCTCCACATCGTTTCGGAGCGCACCACGGCCAAGCTGTCGCATGGGCTTGTCGTCGGGGACAGGCGGATGGCCGGTAGCGAAGATCTCACGCCGATGCGTGTAATAGATCGTGTCGCGCAGGATGCGCGGCGCCCGGCCGAGCTTGAACCAGGATATGTAATAGGCGGAAAGATCGTAGAACACGAATTGGACGCCGCTCGACGGCTCGATCTCTGTGGCTTCGGAATAATCGTTCCAAGTGATGATGTGCGCGTACTGGGCGTTTTTTCGGATCGCCTTCATCCACGCGGCGCGGAACAGTTCGGTGTTGGCGCATTCCCAGAAGATCGACGCCTTCGGCCTCGCATCTTGGGGCGCAATCGCCTCCATCCAGACCGCCGGCTCCCCCTTCATTCTGCGCCAGACATCGGCAGCGGCATCGGCATCGACGCTTTCGGGATCCCGCTCGCCCCATGCCGACATGCCATAGCAGATCGGCGCGAAGGCCGCGGCATGGGCGCGAAGATTGTTGAACACTGGCAGGAAGGCGGCCGCGACACCGGCCCGCTGCAGTCCATCCAGTACGGCCTGCCAGTAGGCGACCGGCCGCTCCTCCGGCGCGAACGGGGCGAGCAGGAGCCGGCCGTCGGCCAGCCGGTACGCCGCGGGATGACGGCCAAGTGCGATTACGGATCGGATCAGTTCGTCGGGCTGGACCGACCTGAGGATGTCGGCGTCCGGCTCGATCAGGATGCGGAAGCCGGTCCCGCTCGCCTGAGCGGCACCGAACAGCGCCGTCGCGTTGTCCCAGTATCGTCCGCTGCCGAGCTGCTGGAGATCGACGCCGAACCCATCGGCGCCGATCTTATGTGCACGGAGTATGTCGATCACCGCATTGGTCGCCTGCCAATGCGCCCCGGGCAAGACGCCGGCGCTGAGCGGCCGCTCGCGCAGATATCCCCCGACATGCGCGAACTTGCCGCCTTCTCCGCCCCGCTCGAGATACTGCCGACGATAATAGTCGGCATCGGGCGGCTTGTTGTCGAAGGACAGAGGAAAGGGCGTGAAATAGTGGCAGAACACCTTGCGTTCCGCTTTGGCCAGCACGGCCGGATCGGCGCGCTCGAACGGCCACACATTGTCCGGCGACTCGCGATCGACGAAGCCGCGGGCCACATTTGCCAGCTCGTCCCAGGGAAAATCCGGCGCCGACCCCGCGAGAACCGGCGGTTGCCCAGGCTGGGCCCTAACCAAGCTCGGCAAGGCGGCAAGCAGCGCCCCTGATCCGGCAGCGCCGAGCAATCTGCGGCGGGTCATCATGTCACGAGCGGTCTCGGTACCGTCCACAAGCGGACCCCCTGCGAGAGTTCCAGAATTCGTCCGGTGATGCATCCGTTACGCAATCGTCACCAAGCCGATACAAGGTGCAAGCATGGATATTCCATTCGCCAACAGGTCGGCCACTGTAACAGGCTGGGCGCAATATTCGTGAGCAAGCAGAGTTGCAGGGTGCCTCGGACGAGCGGTAGATGGTTAGCTGGAGAAAACTTGGAGAGTTGCTGACTGCCATCCAGGGTTCTCAGCTCTGGAGGATAGGCCCTCCAACCTCGGATACGAGCTTGCGTAAACTTTACGGCTAGGATTGGGTGTGATGATGTGCGAAGCCTCGCTCAAAAAACGACTGATCGCCGCGTTCAGCGGAGTTTTCGCATTCGTCAACATTTTGGGGCCTCGGGCAATCGCGGCTGAAAATAACTCGCCGAATACATTGGCTTATTATGACGCGGGCCTTGTGAAGGCGCTGGGAGCCTACGGCCAACTATTTTCGAAATACATTCCGCGATCCGGCGCCGAGGCCGCGGTGCCGGGCGACTTCGTTGAAAAGATTGAAGCCCCGGACGGGAGCGAAGTTCGCGTTCTTGTGAAGGCGCCCGCTCCCGCAGAGCCTGGAAAGATCTTGAGGATGTCCCCGATCGCCTCAGGCGAGAGCGCGAATGACTATTTCGACCGCGCTATCAAGGAAGCGATTTCAAGCGGCTATGCCACTCTCGTTTTTCCGAAAGCTGTTTACAATTTTGCAGCGCCGCCAACGACAAGCCCAGGCCATTGGCTGATCAAAGGCGCCAAGGATCTGACCATCGACGGCCAAGGCTCGACCCTCGATTTCGCCTCGCCCTTGGTCGCCGGCGTCACAATCGGCAGTTCGCTGCGAATCGTCTTCAAGAACTTCAACGTCGACTGGCCGAACGAGCCGATGGCCTCAATCGGGACGATTGCCTCGGTCGATAACAGCCACCACACCATGACGGTCAAAATCGAGCCTGAGTATAAGGTCGGCGCGAACACGCATATCGTCGCTCTGTCACGCTGGGACGCCGACACCGATCCGAAAAATCCGCATCTCGCGCTCAGGGATTACCAAGAGCAATACACCAACAACTCACACACGGTCTATTTGGGCAACAGCACGTTTGAAGTGCCACACTGGAATCTCAACCTCAAAGTCGGCGACGTCGTGATGGTTCGACATTGGGGTCAGGCCCCCTGGAAAAACGCGATCCAGACCAGCGCAAGCTACGACATTGATTTCGAAAACGTGAATGTTTTCGCGAGCCCCTATTTGGGCTTCTTGCTGTCCGGCGGCGGTGGCTACCGCCTCTCGCATTGCAGTGTCACGCGGCTCAACGCGGCGAGGCTCGTTTCGAGCGAGGCAGATGCCGTGCACATCGCCGACAATAGCGGCGACATCATCATTGAGGGCAGTACGTTCGGTTACCAGGGCGACGACGGCATCAACGTCCACGGCGCGGTCGGCACCTTCGAGCGCGAGCCCGACCAATCTCTGCATTGGACCGCAGGAGGCGAAAGCTCCTACGCGCCCTACGGCTGGACTGCGGGCACCGATGCGCTCGGCTTTTTCAATGACACATTCGGTTTCCTGGGCGCCACCGGCCTGCAATCCCGATCCAATCCCAGAATCGGCTTGAGCCTCACTTTGAAAGATGGCGCCCCTCGAGGAGCCACCCAGCTCGCCGATCTGTCGCGGGTGAGCGCGCGCTTCGTCATCAGGAACAACAGATTCTTGTTCAATCGCGCGCGAGGACTGCTCCTGCAGTCCTCGCATGGGCTGGTGGAGAACAATGAATTTACCGGCCAGACGATGCATGCCATCATCGTCGGCGCCGGCTATGGCGAAGGCCCGGGCGTGCAAAACGTCATCTTTCGCGGCAACCGATTTTCGAACGTCGGCAGCTTTCCCTCCACAGCTTCCGGCCCCAATGCCGATGTGCGCTATGGCGCCGTCGAAGTGGCTGTTCTTCAAGGCCCCGAAAACGTTAAATCGATGAGCCCGGTCCACGAGGGCCTCATTTTCGACGGCAATACTTTTAGCGATCTTCAGGGGCCCGGTTTATTCATCTCCAGAGCAAATGCCGTTGTCGTCGCCAACAACCAATTCAAAAACACCAATCTCTCGCGCGTTATGGACGCCGATCCCAATCTCAACGGCTCGATCGTCGTCACGCGCGCTCACAATGTCTATCTATCGAAGAACGCCATGATTGGTGCAGGAGCACTCTGGATCGACACCACCTCGACGGACGGGATCAGGCACTGAGAGGCCGTCGTTGCGGGACGTAGCTGTCGCTGCCGGAAGCGAAGACACGCAGGCCGAAGCCTGGTACCTCGTCATCCCGGGTCACTCAGTCCTTTTCCCCGGGCTCAGCCGCGTCAACGAGACGCTGCACGTCGCGTATAGAGGAAAATCGCGCCTTCCATATTCCCGTTCAGGGCAGATTGCTGCACGGAGGGGCAGGGTACCGATATCTGCAGATTCAGGAGGCCACTCATGTCAACCTTGCATGCAGCATTCTTTCTCATTCTTGCAGGCGGAACGACGTCCGCGTTCGCGGAACGTATTGCTTGCGAGTCGGATCAGGATCGCCTGGAAGCCTGCACCACGGTTCTCCCGGGAAGCCGCATACGGCTCGTCGAACAACTAAGCAGGACGCCTTGTGTCGAGGGACGAAACTGGGGCGTGGACACCACGCGCAATAGCATTTGGACTTCCGGCGGGTGCCGCGCGGTATTCGACGTGCAGCCCCCGCGCAACGATCCGTACAGCAAAGAGTATCGCGGCGACGAACCGCTGAGGGACGAGCCGCGTCGCGATCCGCAATACGCCGATTCGCTGCACGCGCACGCCGATGGCGTGCGCACCAAAGCACGCGACGCGTGCATCGATCAAGCGATGTCGGGCTCGGCGTTCGGACCGGGTCGGATCACCGCAGGCGATGCACGCTGGATCGGCCATGGCCTGTTCGCGGTCGGCCTGGAT
The DNA here is from genome assembly GCA_966424745.1 of uncultured bacterium. Classification (GTDB taxonomy): domain Bacteria; phylum Pseudomonadota; class Gammaproteobacteria; order Xanthomonadales; family Rhodanobacteraceae; genus Rudaea. Next base: position 235 of record CBJLOV010000006.1, on the reverse strand, counting down.
ACTCCGGATGGGCCGCTGACTTGCACGGTGGACCCGGACGGCAACGTCAGATCGATGGACGGCCGCTAGGTCGATCCGGCCCAATTTTGCCGATGCGGTTCAAAGTCGGCCGCGGTTCGTCCATCAGGCTGGGCGGGTGACTTCCAGAACAACGGAATCCACGACGCGAAAAGGCTCGATCCAATTCGGCATCGGGTTGTTCTTGTCGTAGCTGCGCACGCTCGGGGACATGTAG